>JANMXV010000041.1:0-22775 GCA_031381325.1 Betaproteobacteria bacterium
GAACACCACGCTGCGCGCAAGCGCGCGGCGCGTGAGCGAACATTGCAAGTCGGCGCTGGCGGCAAATGCGGCACTGACGCCGGGCACGATTTCGAGCGTGATGCCGGCTTCAATCAATGCATCGATTTCTTCTTGCGCGCGGCCGAACAACATCGGGTCGCCACCTTTGAGACGCACCACGATTTGATACTTTTTTGCAGCGTCAATCAACTGCTTGTTGATAAAGCGCTGCGCGGTGGAGTGCTTGCCGCTGCGTTTGCCCACGGCGACTTTGACCGCGCGCGCGGCGAGCGCCAGCGTTTCCGGGTGTACTAACGCATCGTGAAACACGATGTCCGCGCGTACCAGCAAACGCGCGGCGCGCAGTGTCAGTAAATCCGGCGCACCGGGGCCTGCGCCAACGAGGTAAACCGTGCCACTCACTTTATTACCGCGGCCGCTACCACGGACTAAGCGTGTTAACGGACGCCTTGCTTTCGGCGCGTACCGTGCCGAGGCGCACACCATCATCAATGGCTGCCTGATACGGCGCGCTAAAGTCGCTGAACGCGGTAAGCGCCGCCTGTGCGTCCTGATCGGCACGGAGTTCGAACGCATCAAAGCCGCAGCGTGTCATGTAGAACAACTGGTCGCGCAGCACATCGCCCACCGCACGCAACTCGCCCTTCCAGCCCAGCCGGCGCAGCAGGCGCGCAATCGAGTAGCCGCGGCCATCGGTGAATTTCGGAAAGCGCACCGCTATCAGCGCGAGCTGGTCGAAATCTGCTGCGAGCGCGCGCGGGTCGTCGGTGTTTTCAAGCAGCACGCCATTGCGTCCGCTGCGCTCATTTTTGTGCCCCGCGACTTGCGAGCGCTGCTCATTCCAGATCGCAAACGGCACGATCCAGTCGCCGGTCAGCGGTACGCCCGCGGTTAACGTAAGTGAGCCGCCTTCAGCGGCAGGCTTAAGCTGCCGCCAACTGTCGGGCGCGATGCGTTTGTTTTTTATCAGCGTTGCCATAGATATGTTTCTTGAAGGGTTCAATGCCAAGCCGCTGCACCACGTCGATGAAGCGTTCTTCGGGTGAGTCGCGGTGCTGTAAGTAAAAATCAATAAGGCTTTCAATCACGTCCGGCACATCGGCGCGCGCGAACGACGGGCCGATCACTTTGCCCAGTGACGCGTTGTTGCCCTGTGCGCCGCCGATGGAAATCTGGTACCACTCTTCGCCGCCTTTATCGACGCCGAGAATGCCGATGTGACCGATGTGATGATGGCCGCAGGAATTCATACAGCCGGAAATATTCAGATCCAGATCGCCGATATCATGCACGTAATCGAGATTCTGAAAACGCTCATCGATTGCCAGCGCCACCGGTATCGACACGGCGTTCGCCAGCGAACAAAAATCGCCGCCGGGACAGGCGATGATGTTGGTAATGAGTCCGATATTCGGCGTGGCCAAACCCAACGCTTTTGCTTCGCGCCACAGCGCATGCAGCTCACGCTGCTCGACATCCGGTAACACGAGGTTTTGCTCATGGGTGACGCGCAGCTCGCCAAAGCTGTAACGATCAGCCAACTCGGCAATCGCATCCATCTGCCCGGCGCTTACATCGCCCGGCGGCACGCCGGGGCGCTTGAGCGAGAGCGTCACCGCTGTGTAGCCGGTCGCTTTGTGCGCGTGTACGTTGCGGCCATGCCAGCGCGCAAACGCGCCGTCTGCGTCGAGATATGTTTGTAACTCGGAGTCCTGCTTCGGCAGCGTACGATAAGCCGGCTGCGTGAAGCGCGATGCGATGCCATCCACCACTTCTTTGGTCAGCGTGCCGGGACCATCGACGAGACTTGCCCATTCGGCATCGACTTCATCGCGATATACCGCCAGCGTGCGCTCTTTCACCAATATCTTGATGCGCGCTTTGTAAAGGTTATCGCGGCGACCGTAGCGGTTATACACACGCAGCACGGCTTCAAGATAAGTAAGTAAATGCCGCCACGGCAGAAACTCACGAATCACTTTTCCGATAATCGGGGTGCGGCCCATACCGCCACCGACGATGACTTTGAAGCCGACTTCACCTTGCTCATTGCGCACGGCTTGCAGGCCGATGTCGTGTAACTGTATCGCGGCCCGATCCTGTTCCGCACCCGACACCGCGATCTTGAATTTGCGCGGCAGAAACGCGAACTCCGGATGAAACGTCGACCACTGGCGCAGAACTTCCGTCCACACCAGGGGATTGACAATTTCGTCGGGCGCAATGCCGGCGAAATGGTCGGTCGTGATATTGCGGATGCAATTGCCGCTGGTCTGAATCGCGTGCATTTCGACCTTGGCGAGGTCGGCTAGAATCTCCGGCACTTCCGCGAGCTTGGGCCAGTTGTACTGGATGTTCTGGCGCGTGCTGAAATGGCCGTAGCCGCGATCATATTTGCGTGCGATGTGCGCGAACATGCGCACCTGGGCGGACGACAACAGGCCGTACGGCACCGCCACTCTCAGCATCGGTGCGTGCTTCTGTATATAGAGACCGTTTTGCAAACGCAGCGGACGAAAGTCGTCCTCGGCGAGTTGGCCGGCGAGAAAACGCCGCGTCTGGTCGCGGAACTGTTCTACCCGTTCTGCGACGATGCGCTGGTCGATGTCGTCGTATCGATACATCTTCAAGACCTTTGTTTTTAAATGATTTTTCCTACACGGCGCGTGTAAAGCACTATGCCACTACGGGCCGGGTTGCGATCATCGCAGAACTCTTATATGCTGTAAACGATTATTTATGAACTTATTTATACGTTTTTCACATATATGAACCTTCAACAGATTAGGGCCGTACGCGAAACCGCGCACCAAAACTTCAATCTGACCCTGGTTGCCGCCGCGCTGCACACCACACAACCCGCGATCAGCCGTCAAATTCGTGAATTAGAACAAGAACTTGGCGTTGAAATCTTCACCCGGCGCGGCAAGCGGTTGACCGGCCATACCGCCGCCGGACGCGAGATCGCGGTGATCGTGGAACGCCTATTGCAAGAGCAGGCCAACCTGCGCACTGCAGCCGCCGATTTTCGCAGCCGCGATGCCGGTGAATTGGTGGTGGCTACCACGCACACGCAGGCACGCTATGCGCTGCCGCGCGTGGTAGCGCAGTTCAGGAAAAAGTTTCCGCAGGTGAAACTCGCGTTTCATCAAGCCGAACCGCAACGCATCGTCGACGCCGTGCGCAACGGCGAAGCCGACATCGGCATCGCTACTGAATCACTGGCGCGCGCGACCGACCTGCTGAGTTTTCCGTGCTACACGTGGAATCACGTGGTGGTGGTTCCGGCCGATCATCCGCTCGCGGCACGACAAACGCGACCGACGCTGGAAGATCTCGCGCGTTACCCGATCGTGACCTACGAAGTGATCTTCACCGGCCGCCCGCACATCGACGAAGCGTTCGCGCGCGCCGGCGTCAAGCCCGACATCGTGCTCACCGCGCTGGATTCCGACGTGATCAAAACCTATGTGCGCGAAGGGCTCGGCATCGGCATCATCGCCGCGATGGCGTTCGACGAAAGAACCGACAGCGATTTGCGCGCGCTCGATGCCGCGCATTTATTCGCCAGCAACGTCACCCGGCTGGCGATCCGGCGCGGCGTTGCGCTTCGTTCCTATGTTTATGATTTTATTGAATTGTTTGCACCGACGCTCACGCGTGCCACGATTACGCAGGCGCTGCGATCAAGTGCAACAGATGTGGCGCGGGAATACAGTATTTGATACCGTCCGCTTGCCGTGAAGAAAATTATCGATCTCAAAACCTTTTGAAAGTATTACTCGAAACTGGCATATGAAACCTGGCCGAAACGATCCCTGCCCTTGCGGCAGTGGCAAGAAATACAAGCACTGCTGCCTCATTGCGGAAACGAACTCGGCTTCCGAACCTGCTGAGCTGGCGTGGCGCAGGATGCGCGCTTTGCTCAAGGGCTATCCCCCCAGAATGATGGGCTTCATCCACGAGGTCTACGGCCCCTCGGCGATGCATGAAGCCTGGCGGGAGTTCATCGGCCAGGATGATGTCGAGCTCGATCTGAATACGCCGCTCATGCAGCTGTTCATGCCCTGGTTCTTCGCTTGCTGGTCACCTGATCCGGTCGATACGCGGGTTGTGAAGCAGTCTTTGCACGACGTGATCCCCATCAAGGCGTATCTGGCTGCGAAAGGAAGCCGGCTTGATCCACTACTGCGGCGCTACATGGAGTCGCTACTGAGTGCGCCGTTTACGTTCTTCGAGGTGATGGCGTGCGATCCCGGACAGAGCATGAGCTTGCGCGATATCATGACGCGTGAGGAGTACGCCGTCACCGAGCGCTCGGCATCAAAAGGGCTGACGCGGGGCGATCTGTTATTTGGACAGCTCGCGTCGGTAGACACGCTGACGATGCTTGAAGCCAGCAATGCGTTTGCGATTTCCCCGATGGAAAAAGCGCAGATCATCGAGCTGCGCGCGCGCATCGCCTCTGCCCATCCGCTGATCACGCGTCAACTCCTGCGCGACTACGATTTCGAGTTGCTCGAGGTGTTTCACGAGATCGCCGAGCGCACCTTCAATCCCAAAATGCCGAGTCTGCAGAACACCGACGGCGAAGCGCTTTCACCGCACAAACTTGTGTTTGACCTCAATGTCCCGCCGCAAGCCGCTTTTAATGCGTTAAAGCACCTCGGGCTCGACGAATCGGAAGAAGAACAGTTGGCCGATGCGGCTCACGATGCCGCAGGCAATCTCAAACACGTGCGTTTCACCTGGATGAAGCGCGGCAACAAGCTGCACACCGAATGGGACAATACCACGATGGGGACGATAGAGATTAAAGGTAAGCGCCTCACCGCAGAGGTCAATTCGGCAGCGCGGGCAGCCGCCATACGCCAGTTGATCGAGAGCGAACTCGGTGACGGCGTTCGTTATCGCGCAAGCAAGATTCAATCGCTTGAAAAAATGCTTGCCGAATCGCGTGCAGCGGGCGGTGAACGCGACAGCGCTGCCGCGCAGGAGCAGCAGCGGCTTAAAGAACTGCCTGAAGTGCGCGAGAAAATCAGCGCGATGACGGCGGCACACTGGGAGCGCTGGGTGGATCAACCGCTGCCCATGCTTGGAAACCGCACACCACTGGATGCCGTCAAGGATGCAGACGGACGCGAGATCGTCGAGTCAATCATCATTCAGGCAGAACGGCACGCGCAGACCGATGTGCCCACGGACCCGGCTGTATTTCTGCGCTTACGTACGCGATTGGGACTGGTGGAAAACTAATCGTGCGACAACCGCAAATGGACGTGCGTGGCGGTGCTCGCGAAAAAACATTGGGGTATTGCGCGCGCAGGGAACGTTGCAGCGTATATTCTGGTCAACCGTGGCTATTGTCAGAGCGTTTGGTAGACTCGGCAATCGCTTAAAGGATACGAATCATGACTAAAACCTCGAATTGGACTGGACGCACGCTTGCCCTCCTGATCACCGCGGCATTGGCGACCGGCCCGGCGCTGGCGGATAAGCCGGAGGGCAAAGGTAAGGGCAACGAGCGTAACGAACGCCACGAGCGCAACGAACGGGCCGAACAGCGTCAGGACAATGCGCGCAACGATGATCGCGGACATCGCGAAAGCGGCAGATCAAAGTCCGCACAAGCTGCGCGCTTCGCCGATCAGCATCGGGCTTTCGTGCGCGACTACTATGGGCAGGAATATGGCCGCGGATTCTGCCCGCCCGGACTTGCCAAGAAAAACAACGGTTGCATGCCGCCCGGTCAAGCGAAGAAATGGCAGGTTGGCAGGCCGCTTCCACGCGACGTGGTCTTCTACGATCTGCCGCCGCCGCTGGTCGTGCAAATAGGCGCGCCGCCCGCCGGCTACCGTTACGTGCGCGCAGCGTCCGATATTCTGCTTATCGCTATCGGCACGGGAATGGTGATCGATGCGATACAGGATTTGGGTCGTATGTAGAGCAGGTTAGCCGCCGGCGATAGCCGATGATTCTGCAATCGCAAACCGGCAGCAAGACGCACCGCGCATAAATTGAACGGTGCGCGTAATAAGTGAAACGCATTGCTGCGAAGGCAATCCATACGCCGCGATGCCCGTTGGTTATTCTGATCTGCGTGAACTGAACACCACCCTTTTTATGCTTCACCGATTAGTCCTGCCGATCCTGCTGGCCCTGTGCTGCGCTGGGTTGGCACATGCGCAGGATTCGACAATCCTCGCGCAAGAACTGGTAACCCTCAAGGGCGGTTACGCCGACAAAAAGCGGCAACTCGAAGAAGTGCGCATCCGCGCCTACATTCCGATTCTGCTCAAGGCCGTGGGTAAGGGTGCAGCGTGGAAACCGGGGCATCCCAATTGGGTTGAGACCGAGCGGCGCATCGCCGAGGAATGGCGCAAGCTTTACCTCGATTATCTGACGCGCATGGGGCGCGATACCAATTACGGCTGGATGGATGATGCGATGGCGCGTGAATACGCGCGGCTGTTCAGCGTGGAAGAACTCGATGCGTTGCTCATTTTTTATCGATCAGCGACGGGCAGCGCGCTGCTGGCGCTGGAAAAAGAATTTCTCACTTTTTATCCGGGCGAGATGGTGCGTTCGCTAACGCGCGTGATGATCGGCAATGAAACGTTGTCCGAGCGCGAACAGGCACTGTTCCGCGCGCCGGAAAGTCGCGAGCGGCGCGATTTCCTCACGATATTCGAAACCGAGAAGATCATCCAAGACGAAACCGTGCGCATTGGCGGCGCGTTTGTAGCAGAGAATTCCACCGCCGTGCAGCAGGGCGCGCTCGCCACGGCGGCGGACCCCATCGACCTACTGCGGCGCACACTGGATGCCGCCACGCTGACCGAAGTACAGGCGTTCCTGAAATCCGACGGCGCCCGCAAGGAGCGCGCGTTTCTCGACACCGCCGTGCCGACGGCCACGCCCGCACAGAAAGACGCGGCGCTCGCGAAGCAAGAGGAAGCCGCGTTCTACAAAGGGCTTGCGGAATTGTCCGTGCAGTGGCGCGCGGCGGCAAATACCGGCGGCAAAATAGCCGATTGACGCTTATCGCCCAGCGCCGCCGCCGCCGAATTTTCCGCCCAAGCCTATCATTTTTTTTGCAATTTTTATGCTCTAATGATTGTAGACCTTCTCCACAAAAGGGTGATAAATAATGAATTCCAAAAGGTTGTTCAAAACCATTCTGGTAACGGTCCCCGCACTGGCTTTTTTGTTGCTGCTTCCGCCGCGCTCCGCGATGGCGGCGCCCACTGCGGCTGACGCCAGACAGACGCTCAATGCCCAACTGCAAAAACTCAAGCCTGGGGGTGTCACGCAACGCACGGTTCTTTTCGAAACCGTCACACCGGGCACACCCAACGGAGGCTACTACCCATTCATAGTGACTGCGACGATTCACGACTACGGCCCGGGCTACCCGGCCAACCGCTTTTACGGCGAGACCTGTGTCGGCAAGATGGACAAATGGAAATTCGACCTGCGTGATAACGGTGCAAGTGGTTGGGTGGCGCAGGGCCGCATGACGGTGAGCGACAGCAGATGCACAAAAAATCCGTCCGAGGGCGTGAGCGCGGTAGCGGTGGGGTCCTTGCCCGGCAAGCCTGCCGAGCAGGGAGCAACCTCCACGCCCCCGGCCGTTGCCGGCAAGCAACAAGCTGCGGCCGGCAATCTGTATCTCGGAGAATATGCCTGTTACGGCAGCGGCGGCCGACTGATGGCGGGCATGGGCTTTCGGCTGCTTGCCGGCGGCAAATACTCTGACCTCGATGGTAGTCGGGGCAGCGGCTCATACCGCCACGACGCGGGCTCATCTACCCTCTCGTTCAGCGGCGGATTTCTCGACGGCCAAAAGGGCAGTAACGTGAGAATAACGGGCTTTCAGATCTCATCTACCGTCAATTGCGAGCCGTGGCGCTAGCGCCGTTTAGAGCCTCGCACAAATGCTGCTGCACTGCATTGATCACACGCTATCGCCCAGCTTTCAAAAACAGTTCCGGATCAACATACACCCCGTTAAGCAACACGCTCCAATGCAAATGCGGGCCCGTCACCCGCCCGCTGGCGCCGGACAGTCCGAGCACCCCGCCGCGATCAACGCGGTCGCCTGCTTTCACATCGATGCGGCTCATGTGGATGTAGAGCGTGATGAAGCCCTGCCCGTGATCCACGAACACGCTCTTGCCGGAATAAAAATAATCGTCCGTGGCAATCACGCGACCCGCGGCAGCCGTACGCAGCGGGGCGCCCGTACCTATCGCTAAATCCAGCCCCGCGTGCGGCGCGCTTTCCTTGCCGTTCAACACACGGCGCTCGCCAAAGCGCGCCGACAGGCGCCCGCTCGCCGGCAGATCCAGCGCAAAAGTCGCGGGCAGCGTGTCACTCCAGTGCTGCTTCGCGGCGTCGATCAGCGGCAGATCGCGTTCGATGCGTTTCTGGTCGGCCGCGGAAGGCTGCAAAAAGCGCGGATCAATTTTAAGATGCTGCGCGGTATACGCTTTAGGTTTGATCTCGAAACCGGTTTCATACACCACTTGCACCGTGCCCTGACCGGCGGCTATGTGCAGCTTTTGCAGGCCGGGCGTGGCGTCGAGCGGAATGCCGATAATGCCGAACAAACCATCGTCGAGTTTGACCGTGAGCACCCGATTGCCGCCATAGGCCACATCCATTACCGGCGCATCCACTTCGCCCAGCTTGACCACTGCTACGCCACCCGGATACGGCGCGTGGCGTGGCAGCGCCATCTGCGCGTGCGCACTTGCGCAGAGCATCGTCAAGGCCAGCGCAGTGCTGCAGAACCGCACAAACGAAGTTGCTTTAGCGTGTCGCATAAAGATCAAGGGCAGGGGCTACGGATAAAAACGGATAAACACCGGCACATCACAAGTTCTATTGTACGGTTCGCATTGCATTCCCCGCCACAAGCTGCGTCGCCCTCACGCAACACGCCGCTTGATACGCAATCGCCGCGGGAATCGGATACGCGCCGGCGAGCGCGCCGTTGATCCACTCAGCCGTCACCACCGCGTCGCGGCTCTCTGGTAACACTGGCAACAGAGGATTCTCCGCCACAGCCGCGCTCCAGGTCTCCACCGACTCGCCATTGAGCCAATCCAGCGCCGGTTCGCGACGCGGATGCGCGACGGCCTCGCCCTCGGCGCCGCGCAACAGCAAGGCGTTCGCGGCATAGCGCGTAAAAAACTGGCGCATGCGCACCACGTACTCCGGATGGGTGACACTCACCAGCCGCACGGCCGGCGTGGCAAAAGGCTGCAACATTTTTGCCAGCGTATGGCCCGAACTGCGCACACCCATCTTACGGCGCAGCGCCAGCACCCGCGCGAGCGGCGGTGCAAGAACGTCGATGTCGACAAAGGCCAGACCGCGCGCGCTTAGCTGCGATTGCGCTTCTTCAAGCGAGCGCGCGGCGCCGACACCCATCGCCGCCAGAACTTCATGCGTGGTAACACGAGCAGAGTCGGCGGCAACGCCTTGCACCAGCACTGGCACGCCTGCACGCGCCACCAAATGCGCCAGCAATGGCGTGAGGTTAGGCAACTGGCGCGCACCGTTGTACGCCGGAATTACCAGCGGCACGGCGCCCGCCGGCGCGGTCAAATGCGGGTAACACGCCTCGCAAGCCGCAAGGAACCCCGCCAGTTCCTCCAGCGACTCACCCTTGATACGCAGCGCCATCAGCACCGCGCCCAACTGCAAATCGGGCACTGCGCCGGCAAGCATCGCCGCGAACAATGCTCGCGCGTCGTCGCAATTCAGATCGCGCGCGGCGTTCTTGCCACGGCCGATTTCTCTGATGATGCGAGTGAGTTCGGGAGCTTCCATGGCTGAATCATCGCATGGCCGGCAAAGCCGCACACGGTTTACGCCGGAACGGCGCGGCCTTTGCGTGAAACTTGCGTAAAACATTTCGTGCCGATGATCGGCGCCACCCAACAAATTTACCCAGTACTGAACCGCAAATCAGGAGAAAAGGTCCTTGTTCTTCAACTGCTCGCTAAGATGAAGCACCCGTTGCGCCGTTACGGCGGCGATTCGGGTCACTAATGCCACGCCCACGGCAGGATGGGCCTGGCAATACTCAAAAAACCTGGCCCCGTCTATCTGGATGAATTTGCTGTTCGTCTTGCATTTGACACTGGCGGACCGTTTACCGCCGAGTATCCATGCAATCTCACCAAACATTTCATTACTGATGGCATGCAAATTGAATTCCATGGCCGTCGGCAGGGGTGAGAATCGCGTTTCGACATCGACCGCTCCATCCACCAGTAACAACAAATCCATGTGTTGCCGAACATCCCCTTCAACGATAGCCTGCGTCCCGGCGCTATAAGCAACCAATTTCGAGAACGCGGCTATTTCCTTCACGTTTTCTTCTGCAATGCCGGCAAACAAAGCGGTATCGCGCAATAACTGCAACATGACGCCTCCTGGAGAAGCAAAAAAATCCGGCACGGCGTCGGCCTCGTCTACCGCGCCCCAAAGCCGGATCGAACCATCCATCACCCGATGAAAACATGAAATCCAACGCTTGCCTCTTTGGAATTTACCGCGCGACTGGTTGCCCGTCAATGCGATAAAGTCTGCCGCCATAAAAGCGTCCGGCTGATCTTGTTACATACAAGCCACGTTATTGGCAATCAACTCAACCGACGACGAACGCCATTCGCCCGACCTCAAAGTGTCGGGGGCGCGTGAACAAAACACAAAGGAAATCAAAGTGGAGGCAGCCCGCATTATCTTGACTGGCCCGAGGCAGCGGTGCTACTTTAGTGTCACCGCATGAAGGAGCCCGGCACTTATGACCGCAACGACAACGCTGAAACTGACGGAAACCCTGAAAAAGCGCATTGCGCCACTGGCGGTATCCGCAGGCAAGACGCCCCACGCATGGATGATCGAGGCCATTGAGATGCAAGCTGCGCTCGCTGAAAAACGCAAAGCGTTCATTGGCGATGCGCTGGCCGCTTACAAAGATGTCGAGCGCAATGAAAAAGTTTATGCACTCGAGGATGCTCGCAAGTATATGCGCGCACTCGCGGGCGGAAAGAAAGCGAAACGGCCAGCGCCGGTGAAGTGGTAGCGGCCTGATCGTGGCAGTTATCGTCCTCGCGCCGGACGCCTTGGCTGACCTCGAACGGCTGCGGACGTTTCTTCTTGAAACCGATCCGACGGCGGCAGAGCACACTGTCGAATTGATTCTGTCAGGCATTGCCGTTATCGAACACCACCCACTAATTGGCCGCGCCGTGGAGGCGACCCTGCGAGAACTGGTGATTTCGCGCGGCAAGAGCGGGTACATCGCGCTGTACCGCTATGACGAAATCAAGGATAGTGCGCTAGTTTTGGCCATCCGTCATCAGCGTGAAACGGGGTACGTAGGGTAAATTTGTAACTTGTTGCCCTCTTGAATTCCTGATCTCTTTTAATTTTCGCAGGCCGCTCCGCGATTACTATGCAATCATCGCTCGACATGAGGCGAAATACGCTCCCAAGAATATGAACGAGTGACATGGAAGAATCTAGTGACAATCGATTCGCTGCTATCTGAGCTTAATGAACATCAAAGGGCGGCAGCATCGATGCAGCGCCAGCACGCCCTTGTTCTCGCGGGTGCCGGAAGCGGAAAAACAAAGACGATTATCGCGCGAGCCGCATACCTTATTTCGACCGGTACTCCATCGCATAGAATTCAGATACTCGCATTTACCAAGAGAGCTGCGTCAGAAATAGTCGAAAGAGTTCGCATGCATTTAGGCAACGCGGCCGAAGGCTTGAGAGCTTCGACATTTCACGCATGATGCATCACTCTCATGAGGCGTGCGCCAGCGGCGTTTGGGTGCAAGGGCTACTCTGTAATTGATCGAGACGATCAGCTACAATTGTTTAGGGTCTTGCGCGGAAAGAATAGCGCTTCACGACTTCTATCTGCCCAGCAGCTTTGTGATTTGTACTCCTTTGCCCGGAATACCGTGCAAACCCTAGACACGACGCTCACCAAAATCTCTCCAGAAAAATACGGACAAAAAGACCAAATAGCACAAGTGATGCTCGCTTACGAAAAACGAAAAAAAGAGCGCCGGTACTTGGATTACGACGACATTCTGGATGTTGTTGCCCAGCGCTTGCAAACATCCACCGAAGCTTGCTCCTGGGTAGCGGAACAGTATGACCATATGCTCGTCGACGAAATGCAAGACACAAATCCACTGCAGTGGAAGCTCATTGCGCCACTAATGGACAGCGTCACACTATTCTGTGTCGGCGATGATGCACAGTCGATCTACGGGTTCAGGGGCGCAGATTTTCGCAACGTACATCACTTCTCCACTCGCGTGGATAACGCCGTCACGCTAAAACTGGAAGAGAACTATCGTTCAACCCAGGAAATACTGGATGTTTCCAACTGGCTTCTCTTTGAAAGCCCTCTAAAATACGAAAAGAGTCTGATTGCGGTTCGTGGTGATGGCATGCGGCCACAGCTTCACACGTTCGCAAACGAATGGGCAGAAGCGCGATGGGTAACGGACGACCTGCTGGAGCGCAGGGCCAATGGGGCAGAATGGCGAAATCACATGATTCTGGCTCGATCGGGATTTGCCGCGCGAATCGTCGAAAGCGCATTGTTGTCGAGGGAAATTCCCTACAAATTCATCGGCGGTACCAAACTTCTCGAATCAGCCCACATTCGCGACGTCCTTTCTGTTTTACGCGTTGTCGCTAATCCACAAGACGAAATTGCGTGGATGCGGTTTCTCATGCTTTGGAATGGCGTAGGCGAAGTCACCGCAAACGATCTAGTTGAGAAAATTCTCTCACAGGATTCGCTTGATGGTTGTGTACAAGTAATGGAAACAGACCATAGGTTGCCAAAGGCAGTTGTGGAGATTGTCCTTCTGGTGAAAGCGTTTCAAAACGAAGTTTCAGAAGCGCTCTCAAAAGCAACCGGCGCAATGGAAGAATTGCTTGCCGCGAAGTACAGAAACCAAAATTGGGACAAGCGGCAACGGGATTTTCGTCTTGTCCAAAAGCTCGCTGACAGACATTCCTCGATATTGGCTTTCATAGAGGAATATATTTTGGAACCCGTGCATGGAAGCGAAGTGGCGCGCGATGTAATTGATGATGCCGTAACCGTCATTACGGTTCATTCCGCCAAAGGTAGCGAGTGTGAAGTTTGTTATGTCATCAATGTCTCGCCGGGTGCATATCCGTCCTCATATGCACAAAGCAACGAAGATGACACGGAGGAAGAGCGCCGGGTTCTATATGTCGCACTTACTCGTGCCAAAGACCAATTGATCGTGACTCGGCAAGGCTATCGGCTATGGGCTGAACCTGACAACGCAACGACGGCAAAACCTGATGTTCCGAATGTTTCGCCTTACTTCTTTAACAATCTCCCAGTGGGCCTATTTGATGAGCACGTACATAAGCAAGATAATAAATGGTCATCATCAGCCAGCGCGCCTGAGTTAACAGAACCTGTCAGTGTGGGAATTATTATTGGGTGATTTATTCAACGCGGAGCGGTCTCCGGCAAAAGACTAGTGCGCGCGATCCCAGTTTGGCCCCACACCCAATTCCACCAGTAGTGGCACGGCGAGTTGCGCCACGCCGTTCATGTGCTTGGGCAGTTCGCACTTGACTGTATCGAGTTCATTTTCGGGCACTTCGAGCACGAGCTCATCGTGAACCTGCATGATGAGGCGTGTCTTGAGTTTTCCGCGCGTGAGCCAGCCATGCACTGCGATCATCGCCAATTTAATGAGATCAGCAGCCGTTCCCTGCATAGGGGCGTTGATCGCCCTGCGTTCATCACCCTGCCGATTTGTATTTTTGATTTCCGGCAGCCATAGGCGCCGTCCGAATACGGTTTCAACATAGCCCTGGTTACGCGCCATTTCGCACGTGCGCTTCATGTACGCGTCCACGCCGGGGTAACGCGCGAAATAGCGATCAATATAGTCCTGGGCGTCAGAACGTTTCCACCCGAGCTGTCGAGCGAGCCCAAACGCAGACATGCCGTAGATCAATCCAAAATTTGTCACCTTGGCCTCACTCCGCTGCTTGCTGCTCACGTCAGCGAGGGGGATGCCTAAAATCTCCGCCGCTGTGGCGCGATGAATGTCTTCACCGGCGGCAAACGCTTTCAACAAGCTTGCGTCCTGCGAAATGTGCGCCATGATGCGCAACTCGATTTGCGAATAGTCGGCGGAAACAATCACGCAGCCCGGTGGCGCGATAAATGCCTCACGGATACGGCGTCCCTCGGCGGTGCGTATCGGGATGTTTTGCAGATTCGGATCATTGCTCGACAGCCGACCTGTCACCGCGATGGCCTGACCGTAGTTGGTATGCACGCGCCCGGTGTCCGGGTTAATCATGCTCGGCAGTTTGTCGCTGTAGGTGGATTTGAGTTTGGCCAGCCCGCGATATTCGAGTATCAGCTTGGGCAACGGGTGATCGAGCGCTAGTTGTTCCAGCGAATCTTCATCGGTGGACGGCTGTCCTGTCGGCGTTTTTTTAACCGGCTTCAGGCCTTGTTTGTCGAACAGAATTTCCTGTATCTGTTTGGGCGAGTTCAGATTAAACGGCTGGCCCGCCTGTTCGTGCGCTTTGGCTTCAAGGGCGATCATTTTCGCGCCGAACTCGCCCGACAACTCGCCGAGCAACTTCACATCGAGCAGCACGCCGTTACGTTCCATCGACTGCAACACCGGCATCACCGGCAGTTCGATGTCGCGATAGATGTATAGCAATTTTTCGTCGGCCGCGACTTGCGGATAAAGGGTTTGGTGCAGGCGCAGCGTGATGTCGGCATCTTCGGCGGCGTACTCGGTAGCGCGTTCGATGGACACTTGTTCAAAGCCGATACGCGACGCACCCTTGCCCGTTACCTCATCGTAACTTATTGTTTTTATTGATAAATGTCTTTTAGCTAAATCATCCATATCATGCGGTTTGTGACTTTCCAGCACATACGATTGCAGCAGCGTGTCATGCGTAACGCCGCGCAAGGCAACGCCGTGATTGGCGAATATATGCGTGTCGTATTTGATGTGCTGCCCCAGTTTGGGCGCGCGCGTGTCTTCAAGCCACGGCTTCAATTTCGCCAGCACCTGTTCGAGCGCCAACTGATCGCCCGCGCCGGGATACTGGTGGCCGACGGGAATATACGCAGCACTGCCCGCCTCCACGCAGAGCGAAATACCAACGAGGCGCGCTTTGAACGGATTGAGGCTGGTGGTCTCGGTGTCTACTGCAGTGAGTTTTGCGCCACAGATTTTTGCTAGCCACGCATCGAGCTGGGCGTCAGTATTAACGGTTTCGTAGCGCTTTTCTATTGGCGGTTGCGGCGCGGCTATGGCAGCGGGTGACGCGGGTGCGGCGGCATCAGTAACTTCAGCACCCGGCGCGCCGGTACCTTGAAGCTCTTTGCGCCACGACTTGAAATCGAAACTCTCGAACAGCGTATCCAGCGTTTGTGTCTGTTGCGGTTTGAGTCCCAACTCATCCAGCTTCACCGGCAATTCGACATCACACTTGATGGTGAGCAAACCGTGCGCCGTCGGCAGCCAATCCAGGGCCTTGCGCAGGTTTTCTCCGATCACGCCGCCGATCTCGCCGGCGTGCGCCACCACATTGTCCAGCGTGCTGTATTGCGTGAGCCATTTCACCGCCGTCTTGGGGCCGACTTTGGCGACGCCGGGCACGTTGTCCACCGTGTCGCCAATCAACGTCAGGTAATCGACGATGCGCTCGGGCTTGACGCCGAATTTCTGCTCGACGCCGGCTTCATCAAGATTTTCGTTGGTCATGGTATTGACCAGCATTATTTGCGGCGACACCAGTTGCGTGATGTCCTTGTCGCCGGTGGAAATCACCACGCGCATGCCGGCACGCTCCGCATCGCGCGCCAGCGTGCCGATTACGTCATCCGCCTCGACACCATCGACGATCAGCAAGGGCCAGCCCATCGCGGCAATCGCTTCGTGCAGCGGCGCGATCTGGCGCGACAAATCGTCGGGCATCGGCGGCCGGTTCGCTTTGTATTCGGCATAGACATCGTCGCGAAACGTCTTGCCTTTGGCGTCAAACACGCAAGCGCTTAGCGCCGAAGGATAATCCTTGTGCAAGCGCCGCAGCATGTTAAGCACGCCATAAATCGCGCCGGTAGGTTCGCCGCGTTTGTTGCGCAAATCCGGCATGGCGTGAAACGCACGATACAGATAGGACGAGCCGTCAACCAGCAGCAGGGTTTTCATGAATTATCCGGGGTAACAGCTTGATTTAGTAGGAAGCCGCCTACGTCAAAAGTATTGCCAGCGCCGCTTTCAAATTATCCCTGAAAGGCAGATAATCGGCGTTGAAATGAGGATACCTTATGCGTGCCCCTATCGCCAGATTCGTAATGTTCGCCAGATTCGTAAAATCCGCTAGATTCGTGAATTTGCCTGCGTTGATTTTTGGCCTGTTGTTGCTTCCGTTCGCGAGCCTGCCCGTCGCGGCGCAGACACCCGCGCGTCCGCCCAATCTGCAACCCGTGCCGGAACCGCCGCCACCGCCCAAAGGCTTCGAGCTCGACAATGCGCTGGAACCGCAGGTCACCATCGTCAAGCGCGGCACGGAAACCGTCGAGGAATACCGCATGGGCGGCAGACTTTACATGATGAAAGTCACTCCGGCGGGCGGCGGCACGCCGTATTATCTGGTGGATAATCACGGTGATGGTTCTTTTGCACGCCAGAACAGTCACGACACCGGCCTGCGTCCGCCGATGTGGGTAATCCATAGATTTTAATTTACGGCGCGCTACGTTGAAGCGCTGATTGTCACCTGATTTTCACCTGCAGCGCGGCGCGTCCGCGCAATTTTTTTGCGGCTGCTTGTACGCCGGATGCCAATCGCGGTACGCTATCGGGATGTCTGTCTTCACCACCGTCACCGCCGATCAACTTGAAAGCTGGTTGGAAAACTACGCCCTTGGCACACTCGTCGAGTTAAAGGGCATTGCAGCGGGCATCGAAAACACCAATTATTTTGTCACGACCACGCACGGTCGCTACGTGCTGACCTTGTTCGAGAAACTCAGCGCGCGCGAGTTGCCGTATTACCTGAATCTGATGGCGCATCTGTCTCGGCAGGGCGTGCCCTGCCCCGCGCCGATCGCCAACCAAAGCGGCAGTTACCTCGGCGAACTCAACGCCAAACCTGCCAGCCTGGTGACGCGCCTCGCGGGCAAAGACCTTACACATCCCACACCTGCCGATTGCGCGAAAGTAGGCGAAGTTCTCGCGCGCATACACGTGGCCGGGCAAAGTTACAGCGGGCACATGCACAACCCGCGCGCCCCCAACTGGTGGCGCGCGGTCGCGCCCGAAATCCTGCCCTTTCTCACGGCAGAAGACGCCGCGATGTTGCGTCAGGCCGTGGCCCAGCCGGACCCGCCGCTTGCGAAGGATCTCCCGCGCGGCGCGATCCACGCGGATTTGTTTCGTGACAACGTGTTGTTCGACAACGACAAGGTGGCCGGTG
Source organism: Betaproteobacteria bacterium (assembly GCA_031381325.1). GTDB lineage: Bacteria > Pseudomonadota > Gammaproteobacteria > Burkholderiales > SG8-41 > UBA5216. Next base: position 17,578 of record JANMXV010000041.1, read on the forward strand.
TCATCGACTTTTACTTCGCCTGCACCGGCGCGCTGCTCTACGATGTAGCGATCACCGTGAACGACTGGTGCCTGCAAACCAACAGCCGCCTTGATACAGCGCGCACCGCGGCGCTGCTCGCGGGCTATCACGCCGTGCGCCCCTTTTGCGACGCCGAGCACGGCGCATGGACTGCCCTGCTGCGCGCAAGCGCGCTGCGCTTTTGGGTTTCGCGGCTGTATGATTTTCATCTGCCGCGCGCCGGCGAACTCACCCACGCCAAAGATCCGCTGCATTTTCAGCGCTTGCTGCGGGCGCATATCGCGTACGAGCACGAACTGCCGCGCTTGCCGGGTTGACTGTTTATAATAGCCGCAACCGCATTTCAGGAGAGAAAATCATGAATCCACGCACCGTGGGCGCCGGCAACGGCTGGCAGTGGATGGTCGATGGCTTCAATATTTTCCGCAAAGCCGCGGCGATGTGGGTCGCGATGACGTTGCTGATGACCGTGGCGTGGTTGATGATGCTGATGGTGCCTTTTCTGGGACCCTTGGTCTTCAATCTGTTTTCACCGGTTTTATTCGCGGGCATTCTGCTCGGCTGCCGCGCCGTCGAAAACGGAGAACCGCTAAAAATAGAACTGCTGTTCGCGGGATTCAAGTCGAACGTGGCGGCACTGGTCACCGTGGGCGGCGTCTATCTGGTGGGCACGATCGTTGTCATCGGCATCGTTTTGCTCAGTGTCGGCGCATCGGCTTTCACTCTGATCAAACCGGAAAACCCGCCCGACCTCGAGTCTGCGATGACGCTCATGCGCGGTATGGGCATCGGTTTACTGATCGCCTTCACGCTGTATATCCCGCTGATGATGGCGATCTGGTTCGCGCCGGCGCTGATTGTGTTCGAGAATTTGGGCGCGATGGACGCAATGAAGCAATCGTTCTCGGCGTGCCTGAACAATACGCTGCCGTTTCTGGTGTACGGCATTGTCGTCAGTGTGCTGTGGATTGTGGCTTCGATTCCACTCTTTTTAGGGCTGCTGATCCTGCTGCCGGTGATTTTTTGCTCGGTTTATACCAGCTACGTGGACATCTTCGCACCGCGCGCGGATGTGCTGCCCCGGCAAGACAACCCCCTGCTCAAATAGCCAACGGAATAACCTCAAACCGGGGCCAGATTCGCGTATTCCAGCATCAGCCACTTCAAGCCCGTACTGCGAAAATTCACCTGCACGCGCGCTTCGGCGCCGCGTCCTTCCGCGCTCACGATCACACCGTTGCCAAATTTGGCGTGCAACACGCTTTGGCCGATGCGCCAGGGGATGCCGGACGCGCCATGCGTGATATCCAGATTCATCGGTGCAACAGCCACAGCCACGCCCCGCACGCCCGTATCGTAATTATCACGAAAGCGCGGACGCGCGTTAATACGCCGCAGCAGTGCTTCGGGTATCTCATGAAAAAAACGAGACGCCACGTTGTAGCGCGTTTGCCCGTGCAGCATGCGGCTTTGCGCGAGCGACAGATACAGCCGTCTACGCGCACGCGTCAGCGCCACGTACATGAGCCGGCGTTCTTCTTCCAAGCCGTCGGCTTGCGTGATGCTGTTCTCGTGCGGAAACAAGCCTTCTTCCATGCCGCTGATGAACACCGCATGAAATTCCAGTCCCTTGGCGGAATGCACGGTCATCATTTGCAGGGCTTCGGCGCCCGGCAGCGCCTGATGCTCCCCTGCCTCCAGCGCGGCATGCGCCAGAAATGAAGCCAGCACATCATTGGCCTTTTGCGCCGAGGGCGTGTCGTTCTGCGAGACTGCGGCTTCGGCGCCTTCAATCCCGGGAATATCATCGACCACCCACACATCGTTCTCGGCAACAAACGCCGCGGCCGCGTTGACCAGTTCGCCCAGGTTTTCCAACCGGTCCGCGCCTTCCTTTTCGTTTTGATAGTGACTGGAGAGGCCGCTGTGCTCGATCATGTGCTCGATGATTTCCGGCAGCGGCAAGCCTTGCGTGGCCGCGCGCATTTGTTCGATGAGCCGCACAAACGTGCCGATGCTCGATGCGGCCTTGCCCGAAAGCGTATTAGCGCACGCTGCCGCCCACAGGCTGATGCCACGCTCTTGCGCAACGGTTTGCACCTGTTCCAGACTGCGCGCGCCGATGCCGCGCGTGGGGAAATTGATCACGCGCAACAGCGCGCCGTCATCGTCGGCTTGCTCCATCAAGCGCAAATACGCCAGTGCGTGCTTGATTTCCTGACGTTCAAAAAATCGCAGCCCGCCATACACACGGTACGGCACCGATGCGTTGAACAACGCATGCTCGATCACCCGCGACTGCGCGTTGGAACGGTACAATACGGCAATGTCGCCCAGCCGTACGCCATCGTTACGCAGCGCTTTGACTTCCTCGACGATGAACGCCGCTTCTTCGAGATCGGTGGCCGCTTCATACACGCGCAGCGGCTCGCCCTTGCCCTCGGACGTCCACAAATTTTTACCCAGCCGCCGCTCGTTATGACCGATCAGCGCGTTGGCGGCGTCAAGTATGTTGCCGTGCGAACGGTAATTCTGTTCGAGCTTGATCACCTTTTCGACGGCAAAATCGCGCTCGAAATGGCGCATGTTTTCAGTGGTCGCGCCACGAAAACCATAGATGCTTTGATCGTCGTCGCCCACCGCAAACATGCAGCTTTGCGCACCGCTGAGTTGCTTTAGCCACTGATACTGCAAGCGGTTGGTGTCCTGAAACTCATCCACCAGTAAGTGTTTGAATCTATCGCGATAATGCTCGCGCAGCGGATCATTGCGCGCGAGCATCTCCCACGAGCGCAACAAAAGCTCGGCAAAATCGAGCACGCCTTCGCGCTGACACTGCGCGTCGTAGGCGGCGTAAATCTCGGTGGTGCGGCGCGAGAATTCGTCATGCACATCCACATCTTTCGCGCGCTTGCCTTCGTCCTTGGCGGCATTGATGAACCACTGCACCTGACGCGGCGGATAGCGCTCGTCGTCGATGTTCATCTGCTTCAGCAGGCGCTTGATCAGCGCCAGTTGATCCTGGCTATCGAGTATCTGAAAAAGCTGCGGCAGCCCGGCCTCGCGGTAATGCGTGCGCAACATGCGGTTGCACAGCCCGTGAAAAGTGCCCACCCACATGCCGCGCGTGTTAATGGGCAGCATCGCCGAAATGCGCGTGAGCATTTCTTTCGCTGCTTTGTTGGTAAAGGTAACGCCCAGCAATCCGTGCGGACTCACCTGGCCGGTCTGAATCAGCCACGCGATGCGCGTGGTCAGCACGCGGGTCTTGCCGCTGCCGGCGCCGGCGAGTATCAGCGCCGACTGATGCGGCAGTGTGACTGCTTCGAGTTGGGGTTCGTTAAGACCGGAGAGGAATGCGGGGGGAGTCATTAAACATAACGGAGAGCGCAACAGTGAAGTTGCGCCGGATTATACGTTAAGGCGCCGTTGCAGAACCTACTTGGCGCCTGACGCATCCGCCATCAGCGTGTTCAACCGCGCCTGCAACGCATCACGATCTTTTGCCGTGGCGATACCCAGCACGCACACGGCATACCGCCCATCCGGCACTGGATCAATCACCGCGGGATAGCCGGCCACTTTCAGGCGCGCCTCCAGCACCCGCGCTGCATTCGCGTCAGCGGTGCGCATCAGTTCGACACGCAATGCGCCGCCCGCACGCGTAGCGCCTTGCCCTTCGATGATTTCGGTTTCCCGCGACCATTCGTCGATCTGCTTTTGCGGCACTTTGCCCACGGGCTTGGGCTTTTCATTGCGTGGCGCGATGAAGAACTGCAGCGGCTCGTTCATCACGAAGTCCTGCTTTTCATGGCGCACCGAAATGCGGCCCTCAAGCAGACAAACCAAATCTTCCGCGCTGAGCGAGCGTCCCCACAAGTCGGTGCCCCGCACACCGGCGGTGATGGTTCCAAGTTTAACCTTGACATCACGCGTGGCGCGCGGATTTCCGAACACGCCCGTGGTGAAGCGGAACGCACCCTTGGCCACATCCAGCGACGCACTCACCAGAGTCGTGTTGTCGGCGCTCTTCTTCTCCGACAGGCCATCGAGCGCCAGCGTGGCGTTCTCGCCCAGCTTGACCGCGCTGCCTTCGCTCATGCGCAGCATCACGCGCGCTCGCTCGCCGGTGATGACTCTATCTTTATCACTCAATTGCATACCCACGGTGAGCGGTTCGCGCTTGCCCGCGCGCTCCACCCACGCCGGACTCACCACGCCTTCAACGGTGAGCGTGCGCGCGTAGGCAGGCGTCAAACTCAGCATCGCCAAAGCCAAAATCAAGAATCGAATCATGTGCCGCTCCTTGTTGTCGCCATGCCCCTTATCTACGCTTAGCCGGCCATTTTGGATGCAAGCTTACAGGTATAATCGCGAACTAATTCACAGTTTCCGCAACTTTCGCTCGCCATGCAGCAAAAATACAATCCGTCGGTGATCGAGCGCGACGCCCAAGCGCATTGGGACAACACTCAGGCTTTTCGCGCCCTTGAGTCCGACATCGCCGGCAAGCCCAAATACTACTGCCTGTCGATGTTCCCGTACCCGTCGGGCAAGCTGCACATGGGCCACGTGCGCAATTACACCATAGGTGATGTGCTCACACGATACCACCGCATGAAGGGCTACAACGTATTGCAGCCGATGGGCTGGGACGCATTTGGACTGCCCGCCGAAAACGCTGCCATGGCCAACGGCGTGCCGCCGGCGAAGTGGACGTACGACAATATCGCCTACATGAAAAAGCAGTTGCAGTCGCTGGGCTTTGGCATCGACTGGAGCCGCGAGCTCGCCACCTGCAAGCCGGAGTATTACCGCTGGAACCAGTGGCTGTTCCTGCGCATGCTGGAAAAGGGACTCGTCTACAAAAAAACCGGCATAGTGAATTGGGATCCGGTCGATCAAACCGTGCTCGCCAACGAGCAAGTGATTGACGGCAAGGGGTGGCGTACGGGTGCTGCCGTCGAAAAGCGCGAGATTCCCATGTACTACATGGCGATCACGAAGTACGCCAACGAGTTGCTCATCGCGCTCGACAAACTACCCGACTGGCCGGAACGCGTGCGTACCATGCAGGCGAACTGGATTGGTAAATCGTATGGCGTGCGGTTTGCGTTTCCTTACGAATTGCCCGCCGCGCCGATTCTTCTCCCCTCTCCCCCCGGGACAAGGGAACA
>JANMXV010000069.1:0-8140 GCA_031381325.1 Betaproteobacteria bacterium
CGTCCCTGGCAAACATGGCCTTGCGCAAGGACTCAATTGCCTGTGCTACGGCTGCTTCGTCGTTCGACTGCGCGTAGACCGTTTGCATGCCGGTCAGGAACGTTACAAACAGGACCAATAGGGAAAGAAATTTTGTGCGCATGGCATCCTCCGTTTGAGTGTGATGATGGTGACTTCTCGATCAGGCAATCCCTTGCATCCTGGGCGTGCTGATCGATCACTGGCACTGTATCACACCGTTTCCACCGGCTAGGGCGCACGCGATGAGTTGGCGAACGAGCAAAGGAATTCCACCTAAAATCAAGAGCATAGCCATTGGCCGCCGAAAGGCGACGCTATAGCTGACACGCGACGGCTATTTGCGTGTGGAAAATCCGCCCAGCAGTGCGGCGACCGGGCGCACGCCGCCACGGCGCGGTGGCAGCGTGTCCACCGGGATTGCCTCTGCGGGCTGGTTTTTGCCAGGCTCGTAAGGTTTGCTAAAGTCGAAGCCGCCGTGTATGGCTTTGGCGATAGGTGTTTCTACCGGGCGTTGGTGAACCATACGTGGAGGACGCTCAGTACGTTCAGCACGCTCAGTACGTGGCCCGCGTTCAGCACGCACCTCACGGATCACAGGCACATCAGTTGCACGCGGCGGACGATCTTTGTGTTCTATGTGTTCATAGCGCGAATGACGGTGATCCAGTTCGCCCACCGGCAGGCGCTCGATGGGGCGCTTCAACATGCGCTCGATGTCGGCGAGCAGCTTCGATTCGTCGTGACACACCAGCGAAATCGCGGCGCCCGGCAGGCCGGCGCGTCCGGTGCGGCCGATGCGATGCACATAGTCTTCGGGCACGTACGGCAACTCGTAGTTCACCACGTACGGCAGTTCCTCGATATCCAGGCCGCGCGCGGCAATGTCGGTGGCGACCAACGCCACGGCGCGGCCTTCCTTGAAATCGAGGAGCGCCTGTTCGCGCTCGCCCTGCGTGCGGTCGCTGTGGATGGCGGTGGCTTTGATGCCGTCGCGCTCGAGTTCGCGCGCGAGTTTATTGCAATCTTTTTTCATGCGCAGGAATACCAGCACCTGCGTCATGTTGCGCGTGCGAATCAGGTTAACCAGCAGTGCGCGTTTGCGCTCCGCCGAAACTTCATACACCTGATGCGACACCAGATCGGCGGGGGCATTGCGCCGCGCAACTTCGATCGTCAGCGGGTCACGCAGCATCTGATTGGCGAGGCGCTTGATGTCATCGGAAAAGGTCGCAGAAAACAACAGGCTCTGGCGCTGCGCCGGAATCAGCGCAATGATGCGTTTGAGATCGGGCAGAAAGCCCATGTCGAGCATGCGGTCGGCTTCGTCCAGCACCAGTATTTGCACTTGCCCCAGGTTGACGGTTTTCTGCTGCACGTGATCGAGCAGGCGACCGGGGGTTGCGACGAGGATTTCCACGCCCGCCATCAACGCCTGCGTTTGCGGTTTCATGTCCACGCCGCCGTAGACCACCGTCGAGCGCAGCGGCAGGTGTTTGCCATAACCCTGCACCGATTCATGCACTTGGGCCGCGAGTTCGCGCGTAGGGGTGAGTATCAGCGCGCGCACCGGGTGACGCGCCGGTGACGGGCTGCTGCTGCCGAGCGGGGCGAGAATTTGCAGCAGAGGCAGGGTAAAGCCCGCCGTTTTGCCGGTGCCGGTTTGCGCGCAGCCCATCAGATCGCGGCCCGCCAGCACGGCGGGAATAGCTTGCACCTGGATCGGCGTGGCTTCGGTATAGCCTTGGTCCGCGACGGCGCGTTGCAGTTCGGGCAGAAGGTTTAGTGCGGCGAATGACATCAAGACATCAGCGCGCCAGCGCAACACCGGCCCGAAGGGTGGCTAAGGGTGCGCGCAAAAGAAAAAGAGGGGTGCAGAGAGGTGCCAGCATCAGAATTCACAGCTTATAAGTATAGCGTGATGCAGCAATTAGCGCCATCAAAGCTTTATATTGTTCCCAAAATTCATAAATCTGGTAAATTGTAACGTATCGAAAGGCATTAGATGTTTGTGTAACCGGTAGCTGGAAACATGGATCAGACCGTCATCGACAACATTTATCAACGTACTGCTCTGCCGCTGGTGCTGACGCTGGACACCCACGGCGTGCCGCACCGCTGGATCACCTGGCAGCACGCTTGCTTCTACTATGCCAAGGATCAGGTCGCGTGGACGCTCGGTGAGCACGCCTTCACCGTATACGGCGGCACTAACCGGTTGACCGGCGAACGCTCCGAAATCACCGCCAGCAGCATTATCGCCGTCAAAGGCAAGGCGATGGCGATGAAGTCTTTCAATCAGGTGCCGCCGCTGAACAACCGCGAGCTGTTTCACCGCGACCGGCAGATATGCGCCTATTGCGCGGATTCGTTTCCCAGCGCCAAACTCACGCGCGACCACATCAAGCCGTTTTCCAAAGGCGGCAGGGATAGCTGGATGAACGTGGTGACCGCGTGCCGCGCCTGCAACGAACGCAAGAGCGACCGCACGCCCGAAGGCGCGGGCATGGAACTGGTCTACCTGCCCTATGTACCGAATCGCGCCGAGTATTTGATACTCACCAACCGGCGCATCCTTGCCGATCAGATGCAGTTTTTAGCGCAGCACGTGTCGGCGCAGAGCCGGCTGCACATTAAGGGCTAAAGTCTCACCGCGAAGGCGCAAAGGCGCAGAGATTACGCAAAGAAACCCAACTGCGAGTCGTTTCGCCCACGGCGTTTCTTAGTAGTGGTTTTCCTCTGCGGTACCTCTGCGCCTCTGCGGTGAGCTTTTCGCTTTGGCCTACCCCGCGCAGTGCGGCAACGCCAGTGCCTGCAATACGTCGCCGGTAACCGCAGCCTGCACAAACGCCGCCACCGCAAGATCGCGCGTTTTCCAATGGGGCGCCACGCGAAATTTGTGACTGATCGCATCACGGGAATCCGCCGCGAACGGCCCCGCCAATTCACGCACCACGAAATCATGTTCCAGGCGTTTGCCTTTGTTTTCACCGGCGCTGACTTGATTGGCGAGTTTGTTTTCGTAGAGCGCGAGAAACACCGACGCGCCGGCTTCTTTGCGATGCAGCGTCAAGCGCGCTGAGGTTTCTATCGCGCCCGGCACTGCGTTTATCGACAGCGCAATATCCGCGCCCGGCTTATCGCGATTGACGGCCGTGATGCGCTCCTGAAAATCGCTGATTGACAAGCCTTGCCGGTAGTCTTTGCCGTCGAGCATCAGTTGCGGCGTGTAGATGGTGCGGTTGCGATTGCGGGTGTTTACAAAGCGCTGGCGTTCGGTGAAACGTGCCTGCGCGAACGGGTCAGTCCAGCCGAGGTAATTCCAGTAATCCACGTGATAGGCGAGCGTGATCACGCGCGCAGCGTTGAAGCCGCGCGCGGGCAGGGCGCTGGTCCAGCGGTCGGCGGGCGGGCAACTGTCGCAGCCTTCAGAGGTATACAGTTCAAGCAACGCCACGCGTTGTGCGCCGCTGCTGGCGTTGCAGGTGGCGGCTGTAGCAGGCAGGGCATTTGACAACATGATGGCGGTGATGCAAGCGGCTAGTTTCATGCGGGTTCCTGGTTGGTGTACTTTTAGTCGCTTGCCACGTTATAACCTTACCCGCTACGCCGCTGTAACGCGTTTCTGCTATGATGCTGCGCTTGTTTATATAACTATTTGTTTTTATTGAATAATTTCTATATGCTGAATGTTGACCTGCACAGCCATTCCACCCATTCCGACGGCCTCCTGGCGCCCGCCGAATTGGTGATGCGCGCGTTCACGCAGGGCGTGAAGATGTATGCACTGACGGATCACGACGAGTTGAGCGGCCTTGCCGAAGCGCGCACGGAAGCCGAAGCACGCGGCATGAAATTCATCGCGGGCGTGGAAATTTCGGTGTCGTGGGCGTCTGAAACACTGCACATTGTGGGTCTCAATATTGACCCCGAACACGCGGAAATCAAAGCGGGCTTACGCCACGTACGCGCGGGCCGTCACGTGCGCGCCGAGCGCATCGCGGCTGAACTTGAGCGCGCGGGCGTTGAAGGTGCGCTGGGGGGTGCGCAGCGCCATGCGCGCAATCCCGAATTGTTGAGCCGCGCGCATTTCGCGCGCTATATGGTTGAGCGTGGTTATGTGAAAGACACCAACACGGCGTTTAAACGCTATCTCACCGCAGGCAAACCGGGTTACGTCGAGCATCAGTGGGCGACGCTTGCGCAGGCGGCGCGTTGGATCACAGCGGCTGGCGGCGCAGCGGTGATCGCACATCCCGGCCGTTACAAGCTCACCAACCGCGAGCGTGAAACCCTGCTCGGCGAGTTTCGCGATCTCGGCGGAGCGGGCGTCGAAGTCGTCACCGGCAGTCATACGGCGGATCAATACGCAACGTGGGCGCGCTACGCGCAACGCTTTGGTTTGAAGGCTTCGGCGGGGTCGGATTTTCACGGGCCGGGAGAGAGTTATCTGGATCTCGGTAAGTTGCCGGATTTACCTTATGGGCTGACGCCGGTGTGGGAGGGGTTTTAGTGTTGAGTGTTAAGTTTTGAGTTAAATTTTGAGTTAAAAAATGCGCGCGCATTGCGCGCGGAAAAATTCAATCAAAATTCAACATTCAACACTAAACGTCAGTGTCCCAGTGTCCCAGTACTTCACTATCCACCCCATCAACCCGCAGCCGCGATTAATCCGTCGAGCAGCGGAAATCGTGCGCGCGGGCGGCGTGATCGTGTATCCCACCGACTCCTGTTACGCGCTGGGCTGCCACATCGGCGACAAGGCGGCGATGGAGCGCATGCGCGCGATTCGTCAAGTGGACGAAAGACACCACTTTTCGCTGGTGTGCCGTGATTTGTCGGAGATCGCCACCTACGCGAAAGTCGATAACCGCCAGTATCGGATGCTCAAAGCGGCAACACCAGGTTGCTACGCATTTATTCTGCAGGCCACGCGCGAGGTGCCGAAGCGCTTGCAGCATCCGAGCCGGCGCACCATCGGCCTGCGCATCCCCGATCATGCGGTGGTACGTGCGCTACTGGATGAACTGAACGAACCGCTGCTGTCTTCGACGCTGACGCTGCCCGGTGAAGTGGTGCCGTTGAGCGACCCCGAAGAATTCCGCGAGCGGCTCGATCATCACGTCGATCTTATTCTCGATGCCGGACCTTGCGGTGTTGAGCCGACAACCGTGGTGAATCTCACCGGCGCCGAGCCGTTGATTACGCGCGTGGGCAAGGGCGCTACCGCGTTGTTCGGTGTGTAATCGGCGATTGCGCTACACTCGGCTTTGCCCGCCTGTGCGCCGCTGCTAATCCCATGAAAAAATATTTAACAAAAACAAATAGTTACCGCAATTTTCGTATCGCGGCAGCACAACACGCATGGAACTGAGCGTGATCCAGGTGATCGCGATTTATGCGATCCCCGTCATCTTCGCGATCACCTTGCACGAAGCCGCGCACGGCTACGTTGCCAAGTATTTTGGCGACATGACCGCCTATTCGCAGGGCCGCGTGAGTCTGAATCCGATACGCCACATTGATCCGTTTGGCACCGTGATCCTGCCGCTGCTGCTGCTGGCGATTTCAAAGTTTATCGGCGGCGGATTTATATTCGGCTGGGCCAAGCCGGTGCCGGTGAATTTCGGCAATCTGGGCCATCCCAAGCGCGACATGCTGTGGGTGGCGGCGGCGGGGCCGGCGGCCAATCTGGTGATGGCGATTTTCTGGATGCTGATATTGAAGCTGAGTTTTACCGATGCCGTGGGTTCGCTGTCGTTCGCAATGCCGCTGAAGCTGATGGGCGCCGCGGGCGTGCTGGTGAACGCAATTTTCATGGTGCTCAATCTGCTGCCAATTCCGCCCCTCGACGGCGGACGCATCATGGTGAGTCTGCTGCCGCATCGGCTGGCCTACAAATTCTCGCGCATCGAGCCTTACGGATTCATCATCATTCTGGTGCTGCTGTTCACACACGTGCTTGATTATGTGATGTGGCCGCTGATCGCGATCACCCTGCAAATCGTTACCGGGCTGTTTGATGTTTCCGTGATCGACCTTTATACGCTTATCAAGCTTTTGTCCAAATAAGATCATGTATGTAAATCGCGTAATCTCCGGCATGCGTCCCACCGGCGCGCTGCACCTTGGGCATTATCACGGCGTGCTCAAAAACTGGGTGCGCCTGCAGCATGAATTCGAATGCCTTTTCTTTGTCGCCGACTGGCATGCGCTCACCACGCACTATGACGAACCCGGCGCCATCGAGGCGCACGTGTGGGACATGGTGATCGACTGGCTGGCGGCGGGTGTTGATCCGGCGCAGGCCACGCTGTTCATACAGTCGCGCGTGCCGGAGCACGCGGAGTTGCATCTCTTGTTATCGATGATTACGCCGCTGGGCTTGCTGGAGCGCGTGCCGACGTACAAAGATCAGCAGGAAAAACTCTCCGACAAAGACCTGACTACCTACGGCTTTCTCGGCTATCCGCTGCTGCAAAGCGCCGACATTCTGATTTACCGCGCCAATCGTGTACCGGTAGGCGAAGATCAGGTGCCGCACGTCGAAATCACGCGTGAAATCGCGCGCCGCTTCAATCATGTGTTCGGCAAGGAACCTGGCTTCGAGGAAAAAGCCGAGGACGCAATCAAGAAGCTCGGCTCGCGCCGCGCCAAGGTCTACCGCAAGCACCGCACCAATTACATGGAAAAGGGCGACGCGGACGCGCTGGCCGCCGCGCGCGAATTGCTCAACCAAACGCAAAACCTTACCCTGGGCGACCGCGAACGGCTATTCGGCTATATCGAAGGCGGCGGCAAAGTCATACTCACCGAACCCCGGGCGCTGCTCACCGAGGCATCAAAAATGCCCGGCCTCGACGGCCAGAAAATGTCCAAGTCGTATAACAACACCATCTCGCTGCGCGAGGACGCCGACAGCGTCACCAAGAAAATCCGCACCATGCCCACCGACCCGGCGCGCGTGAAGCGCACCGATCCCGGCGAACCGGAAAAATGCCCCGTTTGGCAATTGCATCTGGTGTATTCGGATGAGGCGAAAAAACAATGGGTGCAGCAGGGGTGTCGCAGTGCGGGCATCGGTTGCCTTGAGTGCAAGCAGCCGGTGATCGATGCGGTGATCGCGGAGCAGCATCCGATGCGGGAGCGGGCGCAGCGCTATCTGGATGACCCTAGTTTGGTGCGCAATATTGTGGCGGATGGGTGCGAGAAGGCGCGCAAGATGGCGCAGGAGACGTTGCGGGATGTGAGGGAGGTGATGGGATTGAGTTATAGCTAAAGTGGGCGCGAAAAAAAGCCGGCCTCCTAACGCGGGGGCCGGCTTTTTAGTATTACTGAATGAACCGTGCTTACTTCTTCATCGCATCCGCAGCACCGGCTTTCGCGCCAGCAGCGGCGCCCGATATGCCACCACCATCTTTGGCGCCTTCTTTTCCACCTTTCACGGCGGCTTTGGCGACATCCAAAGGCGTGCTATTTGTCGTGGTCTTACCGAAAGGGGGTTCGCTTCCCTCCTGCAGTTTCGCTGCGCCCATTTTGTCTTTGGAGGCGTCCATAGCTTTGTCTTTCATGTCGCCCATTTTGTCTTTCGCGGGATCCATTGCACCCTTGCCTGCATCGGCAGCAGGTGCGCCTGTATCGGCTTTCATTGCATCGCCTGCCTTGGCAGCATCCCCAGTCGGTGCGGGCGCGGCAGCCGGAGCAGCGGTAGGCGCTGGCGCCGGGACATCCATTTTCGGTGCAGGCGCGGGTACGGGTTTGTCGCCACAGGCGGTGATGCCAACGGCCATTAGTGCAGCAAGAATAAGCGTATGTTTCATAATGGTATTTCCCTTCGAAGGTGATAATATTTTTAGAAAATTGGTAACCGGCTTAAGTCCGGATATTCAATCTGACCAAGCTATTGACCCATAGCTATGAGCCAGTGGGTTGAAGCGGCGCGTATTCTAACCTGCGCGCCGGCCTATTGTCCACTTGTGCGAATGCACAAAGGCACTATCTTGTCTGATTTTCAAGGGTTTTTCGATGTTTCCGCACTGGAATTCCAGAACTCCCGCAGGTACTAAAGTCCGCTGGGTGCGCTGGCACTTACGGGTACAGACACTTCCCACAATTCCAGGTG
>JANMXV010000122.1:0-14624 GCA_031381325.1 Betaproteobacteria bacterium
GTTGCGATTGGCTTTGTGGTCGGACTCGGCTACACCAATCCTTATTTGAATCCGTACGAGGAATTTCAGCGCTACAAAACACATCCGGCGATACGCACCTACCTCGAAGGCGGCAAGCGTATTTCGTACGGCGCGCGCGCCATCAACGCGGGCGGCCTGCAATCATTGCCCAAGTTGGTGTTTCCCGGCGGCTGTCTGATTGGCGACGACGCCGGCTTTCTCAATGCATCACGCATCAAGGGCAGCCATGCGGCTATCAAGTCGGGCATGCTGGCGGCGGACGCGGTGTTCGAGTCCGTGCGTAAGGGCCGCGCGGGCGACGAACTCAATGACTACCCGGCCGCGTTCGAGGGCAGTTGGCTGCATGATGAACTGCATCGCGCGCGCAACTTCAAGCCGTGGATGAGCAAGGGCTTGGTCATGGGCACGCTGATGTTCGGCATCGATCAGGTGCTGTTGCGCGGGCGCGCGCCGTGGACGCTGCGTCACCACGGCCCGGACCACGAGTCGCTCAAAACCAAAACGGAATGCGAACCCATCGTTTATCCGAAACCCGATGGCGTGATTACTTTTGACCGGCTGTCCTCGGTGTTCATCTCGAATACCAACCACAACGAAGACCAGCCGTGCCATCTCACGCTCAAGGATGCGAGTGTGCCGGTCAAGGTGAATCTCGAACTGTACGACGCACCCGAACAGCGCTATTGCCCCGCCGGGGTGTATGAAATCGTGCGCGATGCTGACGGTAGCAATGCGCGTCTGCAAATCAACGCGCAAAACTGCGTGCATTGCAAAACCTGCGACATCAAAGACCCCACGCAGAATATCGTGTGGGTGGCGCCGGAAGGCGGCGGCGGACCGAATTATCCGAACATGTAATTATGTGTTTTCGCATGATCCTAGAAAACGCTTTTGGCCACAGAGGACACAGAGTTCACAGAGGAAAATCAACAACATAAGTCGTTTGTCGGTGTCACCAAAATGGTGAGGTGGTGAGGTTGTGCTACCCCTTGATCTCTCTGTGTTCCTCTGGGTCCTCTGTGGCTGAATTGCCGTTTTTGGGATGATTGGTTCTTTCCATTCCACATGCAGAGAACGCAAGGGTGTGTAGCCAACGCTGCGGCCTCAAAACAACTTGAACCCGCCCGTGCCGCCCAGCATCGCGTCACGCAAACGGCCATCCACCGGTTTGTCGCCGATCCAGATGCGCAGCAGCGCTCTGAAAAAATCCTCGCCCTTGAGCACCAGTTTTTCTTCACTGTTAATGCGTATGTGCGTGCCCGTGGCCGGCAGATAACTCAGTGTGATCACCGCGCCCTTTTTCAGTTCGCCTACGCCGATCATCATTTGATTCAGCTCGCGCAGACGGTCTTCGATCAACGCCAGCTCAACCGGCATATGGTTTGCCGCCAGCGCGTTGTGCATCGACGCCACCAATTCCCTGGCGGTAATCTCATCGGCCAGCACAATCATCGCAATGCGTTTGGCGCCGGCGTCTTTGAGAATCACATCGGCGTCGGACTGCCTGGCCGGCAAGTACAACGCGCCCACGTAGAGTTTCATGAACGCGAATTTGTGGCGCACACCTGCGCCATTGAGCACCAGTTGCGGGCCGCCGGCCAGGGTGATTTGCTCTTCAATGCGCACGCCTTCAATATCGGCAGCGCGCGCAAGCGCGACGCACAACACCAATCCGCTCAGTGCCTCGATAACTTTACGCGCCACCGTACGCTCCTAACCGCAGCCGCGAACGCTACAACGCCTCGAACAAGCCGGCGGCACCCATGCCGGTGCCTATGCACATGGTAACCATGCCGTATTTCTTTTGGGTGCGGCGCAAGCCGTGCATCAACGTCGCCACGCGCACCGCGCCGGTAGCGCCCAACGGATGACCCAATGCGATGGCGCCGCCCAAAGGATTGATTTTCGCCGTATCCAGTCCCAGTGATTTGATCACCGCCAGCGACTGTGCGGCAAAGGCCTCGTTCAGTTCAATCCAGTCGAGCGCATCCTGCGCAAGACCGGCTTGCTGCAACACTTTGGGTATTGCCTTCACCGGCCCGATGCCCATCACATCCGGCGGCACGCCCGCCACCGCATAACCCATGAAGCGGCCCAGCGGACTTGCGTTAAAGCGCTTCATCGCGGTTTCGCTCATCAACACCACCGCGCCTGCGCCGTCGGACATTTGTGAACTGTTGCCGGCGGTCACACTTCCTTTCAATGAAAACGCGGGCCGCAGCCGCGCCAAGCCTTCGGCAGACGTTTCGCGGCGCGGACCTTCATCGGTGGTCACTTCGCGAGACCTGATTTTGATTTCGCGGCTGACCAGATCAGGCAGCCGGTCGTTGACCGTATACGGCGTGATTTCAGCTTTGAAGTCGCCGTTCTCTATCGCGCGTAATGCGCGGCGATGACTCTCGGCGGCGAACATATCCTGTTCTTCGCGGCTGACTTTCCATTGCTCGGCTACTCTTTCAGCGGTGATGCCCATGCCATAAGCGATGCCAACGTTTTCATTTTTCTCGACTGTCTCAAATATGGCCGGACTGAACGAGGGCTTGTTGCCGCCCATCGGCACCATGCTCATACTCTCGGTGCCGGCCGCAATCATCACATCCGCTTCGCCCAGGCGAATACGATCCGCCGCCAGCGCCACTGCCTGCACGCCCGACGAACAAAAGCGATTGATCGTCATACCCGATACCGTATCGGGAAAGCCCGCCAACAACAGGCCGATACGCGCCACGTTCATGCCCTGCTCCGCTTCCGGCATGGCGCAGCCCACGATCACGTCATCAATGACCGTCAAATCCAGGCCGGGGCATTGGCCCACGACTGCTTTCAGCACATGCGCCAACAGGTCATCGGGACGCACGTTCTTGAACATGCCGCGCGGCGCTTTGCCCACCGCTGTGCGCGTTGCGGCAACGATGTAAGCGTCTTGGATTTGGCGGGACATTTTGAACTCCTGTAATCAGGATTGAGGATCGAGGATTTAGGATTGAGGGAACAGCGATGCGCTGGTGTTGACGTTGATGTTACTCAATCCTCAATCCTAATTCCTTAATCCTGTTCTTCTAATTTCTAAGCGGTTTCCCAGTCTTGAGCATATGCTCAATCCTGGCTTGTGTCTTTTCCGTGGCGAGCAGTTCCATGAAATGCTGGCGTTCGAGATCAAGGTACCATTGCTCATCGACCAGACTGCCGGCCTCGACATCACCGCCACAAATTATCGTCGCCACTTTGCAGCCGATCAAGTAGTCGTGCTGCGAAATGTGCCCGCCCGCCAGCATATTTTCCAGCACGGTGCGAATGGTGGCGATCACGCTGCGGCCCGCCGCGGGTATCGCGGTCTGCCGCAGCGGCGGACGATAACCCGCAGCCGCCAGCGCGCGTACTTCTGCCTTGGCGATCTCCAGCAACTCGAAGCGATTCATCACCACTTTGTCGGTGGCTCGCAGGTAGCCGATGTCGCGCGCGTGCTCGGCGCTACGGCCGACCTCGGCCATCGCCATCGCCCTGAAATACTTCTGTATGAATGCCGAGGTATCGCCGCCCTTGGCATCCGCCACCGCGCGCATGGCGAACTCTTTGCAACCGCCGCCCGCGGGCAACAAGCCCACGCCGACTTCCACCAGGCCGATGTAACTTTCAAGCGTTGCCACCGCGCGATCGCAATGCATCACGAATTCGCAGCCGCCACCCAGCGCCAAGCCATCGACCGCCGCTACGGTCGGCGTCATCGAATACTTGAGCGCCTGCGTGGTGATCTGGAATTGCTCGACCAGATGCTCGACTTCGGCCAGCCTGCCCGCCATCAAGTGATCCGCCACGCCCATCTGACGCGCGGCTTTCAGCGCCAGCGACTCCGCTTCTTTCCTGAACGATTTGAACAGCTTGCCGATCGCGGACGGCTGCGATGGCCTGGCGCCGCCCGCGGGCGTCTTCTTGAGATTGGCGCCTATCGAGAACGGCGGTTCGGTTTGCCAAACTACCAGGCCCAGGTATTTTTCTTCGGCAATGGCGATGGCCTGCTGCACGCCTTCGAGTACATCGTCACCGATAGCATGCATGCGGCTCTTGAAGCTGACGATAGCAATGTCGTCGCCGGTATGCCAGCAACGCACGCCGCCGGTCTCGAATATCGTTTCGCCGTACTGGCGATCTTCGCCCAACAGTTTGTCCGGGAACGGCTGGCGCTTGTAGACCGGCAACGTCGAGCGTGCCTGATAGCTGTTAGCCGAAGCAGAAAAAGAACCCTGCGGCGTATGCACACCCACACGTGATGCTTCCGTTGCCCACGCGGGTAATGGTGCGTTAGCCATCGATTTTCCTGTGGCAACGTCCTCTGCGATCCATTTCACTAGCTGCTGCCAACCCGCAGACTGCCAAATTTCAAACGGGCCGATGTCCCATCCGAATCCCCAGCGTATCGCGAAATCGAGATCGCGCGCGTTGTTGGCGATGTCGCCCAAATGCGCGGCGCAGTAATGAAACGAGTCGCGAAATATCGACCACAAAAATTGCGCCTGGGGATGACTACTGGCGTGCAGTTGCTGAAAGCGTTCGGCGACATTCTTGTTGTTGAGAATTTCGACCACGCCCTGGTCGGCTTTGCCATCGGAAACACGATAATTTTGTTGTTTTAAATCAAGTACTTGTATGTCTTTTTCGACCTTCTGATAAACGCCGCGTTTAGTCTTTTGCCCCAATGCACCCTGATCGATCAAGGTCTTCAACCAAGCAGGCACGGTGTAATACTTGTGCCACGGATCGTTCGGCAGCGCGTCCCTCATCGTATTCACGACATGCGCAAACGTGTCGAGTCCTACTACATCGGCCGTGCGGAACGTTGCGCTCTTAGGTCTGCCAATCAGCGAACCGGTAAGCGCATCCACGGTGTCAAAGCCGATGCCCAACCGTTCAGCGTGATGAATCGTCGCCAGCATCGAAAACACGCCCACGCGATTGGCAATGAAATTCGGCGTGTCTTTGGCGCGAATCACACCTTTGCCGAGCGTGGTGACCAGAAACTTTTCGAGATCGTCGAGTATCGCCGGGGCGGTTTCCTTGCACGCGATCAGTTCAACCAAATGCATGTAGCGCGGCGGATTGAAGAAATGCACGCCGCAGAAACGATGCCGCAACTCAGCCGGAAATGCCCCGGCCAGTGTGTTGATCGATAGTCCCGACGTGTTACTCGCAAAAATCGCATTCGGACCCAGATGCGGCGCGACCTTTTTATACAGATCGGATTTCCAGTCCATGCGCTCGGAAATCGCCTCGATCACGATATCGCATTCTTTCAAAAGATCGAGGTGCTGCCCGTAATTGGCCGGGCGAATAAAGCCGGCACGCGCCGGCGTCGCCAACGGACTCGGTTCGAGCTTGCGCAGGTTATCAACCGCTTTCAGCACATTGCCGTTAGGATCGCCCTCTTTGGCCGGCAACTCAAACAGAATGACTTCGACATTGGCGTTGACCAGATGCGCAGCGATCTGCGCACCCATCACACCGGCGCCCAGAACGGCGGCTTTGCGGACGAGAAAAGGTGAAGAGAGGGACATGGCAACTCCCAGAAGCAATTAAACGAATTTTAGCACCGCACCACGCAAGCTGCGGCAAAAAAAAGCGGCCCGTGCGGCCGCTTTATTAGACCAGACCCACGGTCAGAATGAGTGGGAATACTGAATGGAGATGATGTCTGCTTTGTCTTTAAACGTGCCGATCAAACTGCCTGCGGGCGGCACCGCAGTGTTGATCGATGCATTTTTCACAAATTCGTGCGCGTAGGCAATCTCCAGGGTGCCCTGCTGGGACGGCTTGTACTGTAGGCCGAACGCCAGCCAGGTGCGGTCCTGATCCGGCAGGCGCGGCGTGCGCGTAAGGTCCTGAGTCGGCGTCTTGTCGAGTGCAATTCCAAATCGCAGTTTGGCCTGCGGGTTCAAGCGGTAATTGCCGCCTAAACCCAAGCGCCACGTGTTATTCCACAAAAACGGTAAGTTCGTCAGCGTGGAACCTACACCGCCACCCGCACTCGCTGTGGTGCGCAGAACCGTCAACTGCTGCACCGAGCTCCAGCCCGTCCAAGTGACATCCCCCAGCAATTCCAGATTTGGCGTGGCTTGATGCGATAGGCTGAGTGATGCGCTGTCGGGCACCTTGAGCTCAGCGGTGACACCCCCGCCGAGCACCGGCGAAAAAGGGCCGCCACTGAAAGTTGCAGTGCCTTCCAACGTGTATTTGATGCGTGACCGGTAGTGCGCGCCCAAACGCGTGCCGGCGGTCGGCTGATACGTCGCCCCAACATTGAAACCATGGCCCCAATCGTCAGCCTTTAACTGTGCAAAGCCGGCTGCGGCGCCAGCGAAGTTTGTTAACGTCGCATCAATTTTTTGGAAACTCAGGCCAGCACCCAGGGAGAACTGATTGCTGACCTTGTAGGCTACCGATGGTTGAATGTTGATCGTTTTTATTTCGGACTGTAGCGCCGTAAGTTGGCCACGCCAGCCAACATCATAGTCCGTCTTCAAGCCAAAGGGGGCGTTGAGCGCCAAGCCCACACGCCATGCAGGCCCTATGTCCATCACGAAAAAGCCATTCGGTATTAAAGCCAGGCTGCCGCCGTCACCCCCATCACCGGTCCCCGGCGCGGCAAAGGCGCCCGTCGAACCCCCATTGCTAAACTTGAACGAGGGTAGTACCGCATGCAGTGCACCGGTAATGTGCTTGCCCTGCGGCAAGGCTGTCATGCCTGCGGGATTGGACCACGCCACACTCGCGTCATCCGCCACCGCCGCCCCGCCCGCGAAGGCGTTGCCCGTGCCGCTGCCGCTTTGCGTGCCGATGGCAAAACCGCCGGCGAAACCCGCAACCGACCACGACGCCAGTGCCGCAGCCACCGATAACGTAATGATTTTATTTCCCGGTTTCATGACCTCTCCCCCGTCTATCAGATTGATGATCTAGTCTAGTCTTGCTCGCGCAAGTTGTTCATATTTTTGCGAATTTTTTACAGCCTGCGCGCTAGCCGCGTGGCGCACTTACAACACGCGGTCGCCGCTGGTCATCCACCGCTACGTAGGTCAGCGTGGCTTCGGTCACTTTGACGCACAGTTCCTTTTCAGGCCGCCGCTGCGAATACACTTCGACATCCACCGTGATCGAGGTGCGTCCGACTTTTACCACTTCGGCATACAAACTCACCACATCACCCACAAACACCGGCTGGCGGAATACGAACGAATTCACCGCCACCGTCGCCACGCGGCCTTGCGCCAGGCGTACTGCGGGAATGCTCCCGGCCAAATCCACCTGTGACATGATCCAGCCGCCAAAGATATCACCGGTGTGATTGGCATCGGCAGGCATGGGAATAACGCGTAGCGTGGGATCCTTGTTCGGCAGCGGGACAGTGGTTGATTGGTCGTTCATCAGTGTCCCGCATACATCTGATCGATTTCCGCATTGAATTTTTCCAAGACTTTCGGACGCTTGAGTTTCAAGGTCGGCGTCAGCAAACCGTTTTCAACGCTCCACGGCTCCAGCGACACGGTCGCGCGGCGCACTTGGGCGTAGCCGGGGAATGCCTTCAACTGCACGCCCATGCGCTGCGTGATCTCTTTTTCGACATCCTTGCCGCGCACCGTCGCCGGATCATCGGCGTTCCAGCCCTTTTCCGCCGCGAGTTTTTTCCAGTGCCCGGCAGCGAGCACCGTGATCACGCTCAAGTACGGCTTGGCTTCGCCCAGCAACATGATTTGCTCGAACAGCGGATCACGCAAAATCGCGTTCTCAATATCCACCGGCGGCAACTTCTCGCCGTTGGACAAGACGATGATTTCCTTGATGCGCCCGGTGATAAACACATGGCCTTTTTCATCAATACGTCCGGTGTCGCCGGAATTAAGCCAGCCATCGGCCTGTATCATCGCTTGGGTCGCCGCCTCGTTGTTCCAGTAGCCCATCATGATATTCGGGCCTTTGATCAACAGCGCATTGTTTTCGCCGATTTTTACCTGCACACCCGCAACCGGTGTGCCGACGCTTGCCGGCAGATTGTCCGCGGGGCCATTGGCACAGGCAATCGGACTGGTCTCCGTGAGTCCGTAGCCCTGCAACACGGGCAGCCCCAGGCCTATAAATACGCGGGATATTTCCGGCGGCAACGCGGCCCCGCCCGACATCGCCGCGCGCATGCGTCCGCCCAGGCGCGCCAGCACCTTGCTCGCCACCAGCGCATTCAACACCGGCCACAGCAGGAACGAGAGCTTCCACGGCCCGCGCCCCTGCGCATGTTCGAAGCGCGCGTAGCCCACATCTACCGCCATCATGAACAATTTCTTCTTCAGCGGCGAACCTTCATCGAGCTTGGCGCGTATCGCACCCCAGATGCGTTCGTAAATACGCGGCACCGAGATCAGCATGGTCGGATGTATCGTCTGCAAATCCTCGGCGAGCTGGGGGATGCCGCGTGAATACGACACCGTGGCGCCGCACATGATGGTGAGGTAATAGCCGCAGGTGCGCTCAAAGGCGTGCGACAACGGCAGGAACGACAAAAAAGAATCGTCCGAGCGCACCGTAAGCCGTTGCAAACCCGCGTGGGCGTTGCTGAGTATATTGTTGTGCGAGAGCATCACGCCCTTGGGACGGCCGGTGGTACCCGAGGTATAAACAATCGTGGCCAGGTCATCGCCGCTACGCGAAACGTGCTGCGTTTCGCCGCCATGCGCGGGCAGCCAATGATCGATGTCCAGCAAACGCGGATCATCGTGCGCTTCAGCCGGGTTAGCCGGGTTAGCGGGGTTAGGTAGAGGCTCCACCGTGAGTATGCGCACCAAGCCGCTGAGTTGGCCACGCACTTCGTCAAAGGTTTTCCACTGCGTGTGCGTGCCGAACAGCAGCGTTTTGCTGCCGGAATCGTTGACGATATAGGCCACGTTTTCGGGCCGGTCCTGCGTGTAGAGCGGCACCACCACCAGACCCAAACCCAGCGCCGCCTGATCGAAAATCACCCATTCGGGCGAGTTGCGCAGCATCACTGCCACGCGGTCACCCGCCTTCAAACCATCTTTTTCCAGCGCCGCCTGCCAGCGCGCAACCTGATGATCGATTTGCGCCCAGGTGTAGTCGCGCCAATTCGCATGCTGCGCGTTGTAATCACGGTACGCTACCGCGTCCGGCGTGCGTTTTACCCGTTCGCGCAGCAAGCCGTCGAGCGTGCCGGCGGCTGCGACTGAAATCACGTGATCCATTGCGTCTGGCATGGCGTGCCTCCTCTCAGAGTATCCCGAGCGTTTTGGTTTTATTCCAGGAAAAGATCAGTATACAACGTAGCGCCGGGCGTGATCGAGTACGGCTCAAAATCGCTAACGCCTTCCTCGCGCAGCACGGTTTCGTCGATGTAAAAATTGCCGGTCGCTGCGCGGCTGTCGCGGTTAAAAATCGCGTAAGCGGCATCGGCCATGATCGCCGGTTTACGGCTGGCTTTCAAAATCGCTTCGGGAAAATTCACCGCAATCGCCGCCGTGGCAATCGTAGTGCGCGGCCACAGCGAATTCACCGCGATGCCCTGTGCGCGGAACTCTTCCGCCATGCCCAGCGTACATAGGCTCATGCCGTACTTGCTCATCGTGTAGGCGACATGATCCTTGAACCACTTCGCCTTCATGTTCAGCGGCGGCGATAGCGTGAGTATGTGCGGACTGCGCCCTGCACTGCCCGATCTCGCCAGATGCGGCAAACACGCCTGCGAACAGGCGAAAGTGCCGCGCGCGTTCACGCTGTGCATCAAATCAAAGCGTTTCATCGGTGTCGCCCCCGTACCGGTGAGCATGATCGCGCTGGCGTTGTTGACCAGAATATCAATGCCGCCAAACACGCGCACCGCTTCAGCCACCGCAGCGGCAATGGCGTTTTCATCGCGCACATCAAGTTGCAGCGCCAGCGCTTGGCCGCCGCCGGCCTCGACTTCAGCGGCGACGCTGTGTACCGTGCCCGGCAGCGACGCATGCGGCTCTGCGGTCTTGGCCGTCACCACAATGTTAGCGCCGTCGCGTGCGCAACGCAGCGCAATCTCGCGGCCGATGCCACGGCTGGCGCCGGTGATGAAAATGGTTTTGTTTTTTAGCATTGGGTGTATTGACGCATCATCGTTAATTTGAAATTCAAATGCTTCACCGCAGAGACGCAAAGGCGCAGAGAAAACGCAGAGAAAACCTGATCAAGAAACGCATTTCTCTGCAGCAGTTCTCTGCGCCTTTGTGCCTCTGCGGTAATGTTTTGAACTTTGACATTTTCATTTCCTGATAAACACCGCTTTGCGCTTTTCCACAAATGCGGTCACGCCCTCGGCAAAATCCGCGTGCGCCGCGCAGCGCGAAAAAGCGTGCGCTTCCGCGTCCAGATGTTTCATAAGCTCTTGATTTATTGATGAATTTACTAATGCTTTGGTTTCGGCATAAGCAGTCGCCGGGCCCGCGGCCAAGCGTTGCGCAAGCGATTGCGTGGCGGCTTCAAGTTCCTCCGCCGCCACTACGCGATTGATCACACCCATGGTTTGCAACGTTGTTGCATCAACAGCATCTGCCAGCAGCAACAACTCCATCGCTTTCTGGTAGCCCACCAAGCGCGGCAAAAACCAGCTTGCGCCGCCATCGGGGCTGGTGGCAATGCGGCTGTAGGCCATGCTGAACTGCGTGCCTTCGGCGGCAATAATCAGATCACACGCCATCATGATGCTCATGCCCGCACCGGCCACCGCGCCATGCACGCTGGCGATAACCGGCTTGGGTGCGCGCCGCAGGGCGAGTATGCCGCGATGCAATTCGCCCGCCAGCGCGATGACCCTGCCGGAAAAACCCGGCAGATTTTCCTTGAACGAAGCGACATCCCCACCGGCAAGAAACGCCGGCCCCGCGCCGCGCAGCACCACCACGCGTGCTTGCGGGTCGCTCGCGGCACGCTCGCACACGGCGCGAAATTCAACAATGGTTTCGGGGTCCAGCGCATTCATCACCTGTGGACGATTGAAGGTGATGGCGGCTATGCCGTCAGAGACGGCATACAAAATGAGATCACTCATTTGCGCGCCTCATTTACGTACCAACGCCTCAAAACTTACCGCCTGCGTAGTCTGAAACATTTCACTGCGGCCGAAATCCTTGGGGAAATCATCCACCATGATTACCTGGCGGCGCAGTGATTTTGCGTGCGCAAGGCTGTCGGCCTCTTGCTGCGTGATCACGCTTTTGGCCAAGGCATCCTGCGCCACCTGATCGGCGAATTCACCGCTGATCGTGCCCGCGCGTTGCGCCGCCCGCAGTTTCGCTTCGACAGGTTCCGCCGCAATCACCGCCAGCAAAGCTGCATCGATCACCGTCACCGGATCGTTGCCGTCGGCCGGGATGCACATACCTAGCGTCAGCCGGTCACGCGAAGGCCCCGGCGTCATCAACAGGCCCACCACCGTGCTGCCCAGCGTGTCCGCAGGCGCGTCGAACGCGCGGCCCCACGGAAATATCGTCAAGCGCAAGCCCCACGCCACCAGCCGGTTCGGCAAGTTTTCAAACAGGCCATAGAACGCCTCTTGCGTGCGGTTCAGCGCGTCTTGCAACGCCCAGTGCAGTAAAGGCAGGTCGTCTTCGGGCTGGCCATCGTCCTCAAATTTTTTCAGTACCGTAGACGCCAGATATAGCTGGCTTAAAATATCACCCAGCCGCGCGGACAACCGTTCGCGGCGCTTGAGTGAGCCGCCCAGCACAAACATAGCCACATCGGATGCCCACGCAAACGCACTCGAAAGCCGCGTCAGTTGCTGATAGTAGCGCCGCGTGTGCCTGTCGCCCGGTGTTATCACGAACAAGGCGCCGGTCAGTCCCATCCACGACGCGCGCGCCTTGTTGGAAATCGCAAACGCTATGTGGCCAAAAAACGCCGCATCGAATTCGCGCAGCGCGCGGGCAGAGTCCTGCTCGTGCGTGGCTTCCATTTCCTTCAGCACAAACGGGTGACCGCGTATTGCGCCCTGCCCGAAAATAATCATCGAACGCGTAAGAATATTCGCGCCTTCCACGGTAATGCCGATGGGTATCTGTTGATAGGCGCGGCCCAGATAGTTGTTCGGCCCCATGCATATGCCTTTGCCGCCGTGGACATCCATGGCGTCGTTGATCACCTGCCGCCCGCGCTCGGTGAGATGGTATTTCACGATGGCCGATATCACCGACGGTTTCTCGCCCAGATCAATCGCGCCGGCGGTCATCACCCGCGCGGCATCCATCAAATACATATTGCCGCCGATACGCGCCATCGCTTCTTCAACGCCCTCGAAGCGCCCGATCGACATTTTGAACTGCGTGCGCACGCGCCCGTAGCCGCCGGTGGTGCGCGTGGCCAGTTTCGACATGCCCACCGAGCTGCCCGGCAACGAAATCGAACGCCCCGCCGCCAGACAATTCATCAGCATCTTCCAACCCTGGCCGACATAATCGACGCCGCCGATCACATAATCCATCGGCACGAAAACATCCTTGCCCCAGTTCGGCCCATTCATGAACGCGCCGTTGAGCGGGAAATGCCGCCGGCCGATATTCACGCCCGCGGTGTCGGTGGGAATCAAGCCCAGCGTGATGCCGCGATCTTCCTGCGGGCCGAGTATGTGATCCGGGTCATACAGGCGAAACGCCAACCCCAGCAGCGTCGCAATCGGCCCCAAGGTGATATAGCGCTTTTCCCACGTCAGGCGTATGCCTAGCACGTCCTGCCTGCCTTGCCATTCGCCCTTGCACACCACGCCGAAGTCGGGGATGCCGCCTGCGTCCGAACCGGCTTCGGGGCTGGTCAACGCGAAGCACGGCATTTCCAAACCCTTGGCGAGGCGTGGCAGGTAGTAATCTTTTTGCGTTTTGGTCCCGTAATGCAGCAACAATTCCGCCGGGCCGAGAGAATTGGGCACCATCACCGACACTGCCGCGGTGCCGCTGCGCGAGGTGAGCTTGACGATCACCGCCGAATGCATCAGCGCAGAGAAACCTTTACCGCCAAATTCTTTCGGAATGATCATGCCGAGAAAACCCTGGTCCTTGATGAACTGCCACGCTTGCGGCGGCAGATCATGCAGATCGTTGGTGATCTCCCATTCGTTCACCATCATGCAGAGTGCTTCGACAGGGCCGTCGAGAAACGCCTGCTCCTCCGCGTTCAGCGCCGGCTTCGGATAGGCACGCAGCTTTTTCCAATCAGGCTTGCCGCTGAACAAATCACCATCCCACCACACGGTGCCGGCATCCAGCGCTTCTTTTTCGGTGGATGACATCTGCGGCAAAATTTTGCGGAACAATTCGAGCAACGGCTTGCCCAGCACGGCGCGGCGTAGCGGCCCGGGATTAAGCAGCACGGCGAGTATGGCGAAGATGATGCACGCCAGCGTTAACACCACCGGCGGCGCCCATCCGGAAAATCCGAGCGCCAGAAGTCCTGCGGCAGCAATCAGTGTCCACATCAACGCCGGTGCGCAAAAATACGCCAGCGCCCAAATGACTGCGACGACTAAGCCGCAAATTATCAGGGTCTGCATTTGCGCTTTCCTCTCTGTGTGTCAGTCAGAATTGCGATTCGGCCAATGCCAGCACGCTGTCCGCACCGTTCACCACGGTGTGCTTGTATGCCGCCGCCTGCGGCAACAGGTGCTCGCAATAAAAGCGCGCGGTCACGAGCTTGGCGGAATAAAACGCCGTGTCGGCGCCCGCTTCATTGCGTTTGCGCAGCGCAACCAGCGCCGCTTGCGCCATCATCCAGCCGCCGCCCACGGTACCAAACAGTTTGAGGTAAGGCACCGCTACGGCGGCCACTGCATTTTGATTTGCGGGGAATGTTTCGACGATCCAGCGTGTGGCTTCCTCCAGCGCATCGACAGCGCTGCCCAGGGGTTTGCGCAGAGCGTCCAGTTCGTCTGCACCGAGGTTCGCCAGCGTACTACGCATGCTTGCGATCACCGCCAGCGCGGTAGCGCCTTTTTCATAACCCACCTTGCGGCCCACCAGATCATTGGCTTGGATGCCGGTGGTGCCCTCGTAAATCGTGGTGATGCGCGCATCACGCAAAAACTGCGCGGCGCCGGTTTCTTCGACAAAGCCCATGCCGCCGTGTATCTGCACACCGGTGGAGGCGATTTCCACGCACTGTTCGGTACACCAGGCCTTGACCACCGGAATCAGCAGATCGATCAACGCTTGATTGCGGCGCTTCTCGGCGACATCGGGATGATGTTTGGCTTTGTCAAGTATCGCTGCGGCGTAATACGCCAGCGCGCGCATGGCCTCGATCTGCGACTTCATATTCATCAGCATGCGCCGCACATCCGGGTGATGAATGATGGTCACGCGATCACCGCTGCGCTGCCCGATCGCGCGACCCTGCACGCGCGTCTTCGCGTATTCCAGCGCGTGCTGATACGCGCGCTCCGCCACCGCCACGCCCTCGAGTCCCACCGCAAGCCGCGCGTGGTTCATCATGGTGAACATGTATTCCAGCCCGCGATTCGGCTCGCCCACCAGATGACCAATGGCGCCGCCACCGTCGCCATACTGCATCACGCAGGTCGGACTCGCGTGGATGCC
>JANMXV010000125.1:0-11606 GCA_031381325.1 Betaproteobacteria bacterium
CAACAATTTGATCGCCAACTTTGATGTCTGGCGCCCAAAACTTGAAGACGCCGCCGCCAAAGGCGCCGGCGTGCCCATCAGCAGCGTAAGAATTCGTCCGCCGCTGCTGCGCCCCGCCACCATCGATTGCATGGCGGTGAACTTCATGGAAGACGGCACGCGCGCGGAACCCGCGCCCATCAACGCCTTCAACAAAGCGCCCAACGCCATCATCGGCAACGGCGACACCATGGTGCTGCCGGACGTACCCGCCTCGTTGTTCGAGGGCGAAGCCGAAATTGCATTGGTGATCGGCAAGCGCGCGTCCCATGTAAAAGCTGCCGACGCCATGAACTATGTGTTTGGCTACATGTGCTTCATCGACGGCTCCGCGCGCGGCCTGCCGCCGCCCAGCAATGTGTTTTTCCAGATGAAGTCGCGCGACACCTTTGCGCCCATCGGGCCGTTTATCGTGACCGCCGATGAAATCCCCGATCCCCACAAGCTGCAAATCAAACTGTGGGTGAACGGCGAACTCAAACAGAATTTCAACACCGACGACATGGCGCATAAAATTCCGCGCTGCATCGAGTGGATCACCTCGATCCACACACTCGAGCCCGGCGACATCGTCGCCACCGGCACCAACCATCGCGGCTTAAGCGGCTTTCAGGACGGCGACAAAATCGAACTTGAAGTCGAACGCTGCGGCCGCCTGACCATCAACGTGCGCGATGATTTGAAGCGCACCTGGGGACGCGAAACGCGCCTGGATCGGCAGAACAAAAAGCTCGAAGGATTGACACCGCAATTAAGCGGGAAGTATGCGAAAAATACCTAATTAGCGATGAAGGCATTGCCCTTGTCCACACTGCGGCTGAACACTGAAACCAGTTGCCCATCGGCTGCCTTCACCAGCGCCGGCACAAAGTTGCGTTCGGCGATATCACCCAATCCAATGATGCCCCAACGTATAGTCCTGATTTTTTTTGCGCACAATTCCGCAGCGTGTTCAAACTGAGTGGTGCGTGACGCAAACATCAAAGTAAATTGATGAAACCCGAAATCGTTTTGTTAAAAGCCATTTACGAACCCACGCTGGCGGCACTCGAACACGATTTTGTGATGCATAAGTCTTTTGCAGCAGCCGATCCGCTGGCCTACATCCGCCAACATTGCGTCAATGCCCGCGCCGCGATTTCGACCACGACGACCGAAGTGACACGCGCACATTTTGAAGCACTGCCTAATCTGGAATTGCTGGCGTGCTACGGGCCGTACTACACGCTGATTGATCTTGCCGCTGCCAGGGAGCACAAAGTCGCTGTGACGCACACGCCCGATTCCACCGCCGAGCCGGTGGCCGATCTGGCGATGGGCATGCTGGTTGCGATGATGCGCCGCATCTGCGAAGCCGACCGCTTTGTGCGTTCGGGTGCATGGCCGTCGCGTGTGTTTCCATCAGGCGTGGAAGTGCGCGGCAAGACCTGCGGCATCGTCGGCATGGGCCGCATCGGGCGTGAAATCGCGAACCGTGCGGCGGGCTTCGGCATGTCAATCTGCTACTTCGGCCCGCACCGCAAGGACGATGTGACTTACCCGTACTTCGACAACCTCGAAGCCATGGCAAGGGTATCGGATTGTCTGGTCGTCACCTGCGCGTTGACACCGGCTACGCGCAATCTGATCGATGCGCGCATACTCGCCGCGCTCGGCGTGGCTGGATATTTGGTTAACATCGCACGCGGCGCTATCGTGGATGAACCCGCGCTGGTCGCGGCGCTCGCCAACAAACAAATCGCCGGCGCCGCGCTTGATGTGTTTGTGGACGAACCGCATGTGCCCGCCGAACTCATGCGCATGGACACCGTGGTACTGGCGCCGCACATGGGCACCTCTACGTTCGAAGTGCGCGAGGGGCGCAGCGAAAAATTACTCAGCGATGTGCGTGCGCATTTTTCGGGTCAGCCGCTGCGCTACACCGTTCCCGTGTAATTAACGTAACTATTTGTTTTTATTGATCTTTTTTTATACAGGTATTCCATGTCTCAAAGCACAACGCCGCAAGGTTCCATCGACGCACATGCGCATTGGGCGCCGCAGGCCTATATCGATTACGCCGCACAGCAAGGCGGCAAGGTGTCTGGCGGGCCGATCAGTCCGCTGATGTATGACCTCGAAGCGCGCATGAAATGGATGGATGCGCGCAGCGTGAAAACGCATGTGCTGACACTCTCGGGCAGCATGCCGTGGCAATGGGCCTCGCTGGATGCCGCGGCAAAGCTCGCGCGCATCGTCAACGATGCAGCCATCGAAGCGCACAAAGCCTTCCCCGACCGGTTCGTCGCGGGGGCTGCGATTCCCATGCGCGATCCGAAAGCAGCATTGACGGAACTCGATCGCGTGGCCGGCGCGCCCGGCATGCGCGCGGTGCATCTGCCCAATTCGGTCGAGGGTATCGACTATATTTTCGAGCCGGCGTATTTGCCGTTTCTGGCACGCTGCGAGGAACTCGGCTATCCGCTGCTGTTTCATCCGCTCGACGGCGTGGCCAATCACTACGGCGGCCCGGAGCGCCTCGCGGGCGCCAACTTCATCTACAACACGCTGGGCTTTCCATTCGAGACGGCGACTACAGCGACCCAGTTCATTTTCAGCGGTCTGCTGGATAAATTTCCCAAGCTCGACATCGTGTTGCCGCATTCCGGCGGCTGCTTTCCGTACGTCGCCGGGCGCATCGAACACAGCATCAAAAAAGGTGCGGTGGCAGCGGAATTGAAACTCCCGTTCCGCGATTACATCCGGCGCTTTCATTACGACACGCTCGCCTACTACCCCGAAACGCTGCGCTTCATGATTGATTTAGTGGGCGTGGATCGTGTGGTGATCGGCACCGACAACTACGCCAAGATGGATGTCGATCAACCCAACGAGTTAGTACAATCGTTAAATCTGCCCGCTGCGGATTTGCAGCGCATACTGCACGGGAATGCGGCGAAACTGTTGCGGCTTTAGTCCACCTTTACGTTAGCCGCCTTAACAATCGGCCCCCACTTGTTGTAATCGACCTTCAACATCACGGCCAGTTGCTCCGCTGTACCGGGCGCGGGATCGGCGCCGCGCGCGGTGAGGCGTTCACGCAGATCTTTATCGGCGAGCGCCTTGTTAAGCCCGGCATTCAAACGGTCAATGATCTCACGCGAGGTTTTGCCCGCCACGAAGATGCCATACCAGTTCGATGCATCGACCTTGGGCACGCCCTGCTCCGCCATGGTGGGCAAATCCGGCAACAGCGCCGAGCGCTTTGCCACCGTGATCGCCAGCGCCCGCATACGTGCGCTTTGCACGTGCGGCAACAGTACCGGCAGATCGGCGATCATCATCTGTGTGTGGCCGCCGAGCGTATTGGTCACCGCCGGCGCGGCGCCGCCATAGGGCACATGCACGATCTGTGTTCCAGTTTCGGTCTTGAACAATTCCAGCACCAGATGCGGCAAGCCGCCGTTACCGGTGGATGCGGCGTTGAGCTGGCCCGGCCGGGCTTTCGCCAGCGCAATCAGTTCTTTCACGTTTTTCACCGGCAGCGAGGGGTGAACCACCATTAATTCCGGCGTGGTAGTTACCATCGAAACCGACGCCAGATCACGATACACGTCAAACGGCAAATTCGGGAACACGTGCGGCAAAATGCCGAGTGAGGTGCTCGACAGCACCATCGAGTAGCCATCGGGCGCCGACTTGGCGACGTTGTCCACGCCAATAACGCCGCCCGCGCCGCCGCGGTTATCGACGATGACCGATTGGCCCATTGCTTCGCTCAGTTTGCCCATGATCATGCGCGCCACGATGTCGATCGGGCCGCCGGGCGGAAACGCGACCACGATGCGTAGTTGCTTCGAGGGATAGGCTGGTCCTGAGCCTGTCGAAGTGGCTTGCGCGCAGGCTAACGTCGGCGCCAACACGGTTACCAAGCAAGATGCCGCAACCAGCAGTTTAAGTTTTAACGCCATGTCAAATTCCTCCCGAGACTCAAGAGTTCCGATTGTGGAACAATCAATGCCGGAACTCAATCGCGGGTGTCGCGGGTTGAGCGTGATAGCCGCGCCTGATAACATTCGGCATCCTGGTTGGCTCTGCGTTAAACCCTCCCTCATCCCAACCCTTCCACCCCTCCGGGCGCTATACCGAGTGGCGCTCGACATCGGCGCGGCGCCATACGGCAACGGGTCAGGCAGCCACGCCGTGGGTTGGGATCGCAAGTCACCATGGATCATGCGGGCTGGAAATACGTGCCGCAGGGGCTCACGTCGGCGCAACTCAATTGGCCTTACTGCATCGCGACGTGGCTGCTTGACGGCGATTGTTTCGTTGATCAGTTCACCGAAAAAATGGTGGCCGATCCGGCGCGCATGAAGCTCTCGGAAATTGTGGAAGTGCATCACGACGACCCTATCAACCGGCTGGGCGCGAAATTCCGTCACAAGGTGCGTGTCGAAGTATTCCTCAACGACGGCACACGCATGGAACGCACGATTGGGTCCGCACGCAGCAGCGAATACAAGTTCGCCGGCGAAGCTGATATCGTCGCTAAATTCGAGAAGCTCGCGGCCAAGGCGCTGCCGAAGGCGCAGATTGAACAACTGCGCGACGCGATGCTGGGTTTGGATAAACTCGAAGATGCGACTAAGATCGCGCAGTTGCTGGGTAAGCGTTAATTGCTCATCAAAACTCCAACCTCAAAGGCAACCACCATGACCACACCCTCGAAAACCGCCGTCACTGAACTCACGCCCACCGGCAAACTCAGAGTCGGCCTCAACATGAGCAACTTTCTATTGACCGCGAAGGATTCCGCAGGCGCGCCCATAGGGCTTGCGCCTGACCTGGGACGCGAGCTCGGCAAACGCCTTGGCGTCGAAGTCGAGCTCGTGCCCTACCCCAACCCCGGCGCGCTCGCCGACGACGCCAACAAGGGCAAGTGGGACGTGGGCTTTCTCGGCGCGGAGCCGCAGCGCGCCAACGAAATCGATTTCACCGCCGCCTACGTGGAAATCGAAGCCACCTATCTACTGCCGCCGGGATCAACGATCAAATCCATCGCCGAAGTCGATACTAAAGGCAAGCGCATTGCGGTGCCGGAAAGAAGTGCATACGAACTGTATTTGACGCGCAGTCTGAAAAACGCCGAGCTGGTGCGCATAAAAGGCGGCGACGCCGCGTTCCAGAAATTCGTCGACGACAAACTCGACGCGCTCGCCGGACTGCGCCCGCGGCTCACCACCGACCACGCCAAACTGCCCGGCTCGCGTATCCTCGACGGCAATTTCACCGCCGTGCAACAGGCAGCCGGTACGCCCAAAGGCCGTGCCGCCGGTGCGCAGTATTTGCGCGAATTCATTGAGGACATCAAGGCAACCGGCCTGGTTGCTCAGACCATCGAGAAGAACAACGTACGGGGCCTCACTGTCGCGGCGAAAGCCTAGCTGCGAGGACAGTCTTTTCCGGCTTCCAGCACCACGGCGACGCGCTGTCCGCGCGGATATGATCTGAGGAACCGATTGATGAACTCGACGGCACGCACTCGGGGCTCCAGGAATTGCGCGGCTGACCGCAGGGAAATACATGGGTGCCGCCCGCGGCGAATTCTCGCAGCGTCACGTCGCGGTGTGTGCCCCTGTCGAGTGTGAGGCCCGGCTTAGGGTTTCTGAGGCGCGCTGATATGCGCCAGGAAGGCGCTCATTTCCGTGCTGAGCTGCGCGAGATATTTCGCGAACTCGGCGCTGTTCAGATACATGTCTTCGAAATTGTTGCGCGCCGCGAATTCCTTATACGCCGCGCCATCGTACACGCGCTTCAACGCGGCTTCCATCGCAGCCGCTTGCTCTTTCGGCACGCCGGCCGGCATCACAAAACCGCGGCCGGTGCCGATGGTCACGTTGTAGCCCAGCTCTTTCATGGTCGGCGCGTCAGGCACTGCGGCCAGGCGCCTGTTGCCCGTCACCGCAATCACTCTCAATTTTTTGCCTTCGACGTGTCCCATCATCTCATTCAGATTCTCGGGCGTGAACGGTACGTGGCCACCGACGACGGCGGTCGTCGCCTCGGAGCCGCTCTTGAACGAGACGTACTTGAATTTGGCGCCGGTCTCGCGCTCGATGAGGTACAAGAGCACACGCGCGGTGCCCGTCGCCGACGTAATGCTCGACGCAATCGCATTGGGTTCGCGCTTTCCGGCTTCGATCAAATCTTTCATTGTCTTGAACTTCGAGTCCCAGGCCACTGCAATCGCCTGCGGATCGAGCGCAAAGGCCGCGAGCGGCTGGAAGTTTTCCATCCCGAGGCCGAGCTCGGGGCGGCCGACCGCGGAAAGGAACGACCCGGTCGCCATCGTCAGGACCACGTGAGCATCGCCGCGCTTGCCTTTGACGTAGTTAAACGCGATGGCGCCGCTGCCGCCGGGGCGGTTGGATACGACCAAAGGCTGCGAGAAGATTTTTTCGCGGGCCATGAATTCGCTGATCGCGCGCGCGAACAGGTCGGTGCCGCCGCCGGGTGAGGTGTGGACGACGAACTCGATCGGCTTCGAGGGATACGGCTGCGCTTCTACTGCAGTCGAAAGTAGCGCGGCTGCGCCAATGGCAGCAACCAGGAACGAACGAATGCACGCGCCAAGTCCAGTGTTCATGCGGTTCTCCTTGAGATTTGCCCGGCGCCACCAGGCGGCGATTCGGATATTATACCGTTGAGGAAGGGAGAAACACGCAGTGACAGCAGAGAACGCAAAGCGCGATCAGAATGCCGGCCTACACAGCCCCGCCGGGGAAGCAATCAGCCCGATCATGGTGAGGCTCAGCACGTACATGAGCGGGGCTGCCGGGCGCGCATTGCCGGCGAGTGTCGTTAAAGAAACGAAGCACCATATAAGCGGATAAACATCCGCGTCGCCAGCAGTGCGGCTGACAAGATTGACGACAGCGTGATGGCTAATCTGTCGATGCAGTATTTGATGGCGGTCATGCTCATCGACAAGGGGCTATCGTTCAAAGCGGCCCACGATGAGCCGCGGATGCAGGATCCTGCAGTACTCCGCCAAAAGGCGAAGATCAAAGTCACTGCGGATGAAAGCCTTGAGCAACTCCTGCCTCAGAGAGTGGCGATCGTCGAGATCACTTTTTGCGACGGTACCACGATCACGGAGCGCAACGATAACGTTCGCGGCAGTCCAGAGAATCCGATGATCGGCGAGGAAGTCATTGCGAAAGCCCGGGATCTGATGGTTCCAGTGCTCGGCAATGAAAAGTGCGCGAAGCTCATCGGTAGATTAATTGCCCTCGAGGATGTCGGGGATATCCGCGAGCTGCGGCCGCTACTTCAGCGCGCTTGATCGATTAGGGCGCCTCTGAAGAACCGTAGCGAGCGGCCCGGCGTACTTTCTTCGCGGCGCTCACACGACTGCATGGCTACCACGAAAACAATGCCGCTAATTCCCCCGTATTCCGGATTCCTTCACCACGCGGCTCCACTGCGCGTTCTCGGCCTTCATATGGGCAGCGAACTCGGCGGGCGTGCCAGTCACCGCCTCGGAACCTTCGGCGAGCAGGCTCTTCATCATGTCCGGCGACTGCATCGCCTTGTTGGTCTCTGCGGCGAGGCGGTTGATGATCGCCGGCGGCGTTTTCACGGGCGCGATCAGGCCGTACCAGTTCACCACCACCACGCCCTTCACACCTGCCTCCGCAAACGTGGGTATGTTCGGCAACGCCGGCACGCGCTTGCCCGGCGTCACCGCCAGCGCGCGCAGACGCCCGGAGTTGATATGCACAATGGATGAAATGATCGTGGGGAACGATGCCTGCACCTGCCCGCCGACCAGATCGGTATAGGCCGCGCCCATGCCCTTGTACGGGACATGCGTCATGCGCGTGCCGGTCGCGATATTGAACAACTCGCCGCTCATATGGATCAGACTGCCGATGCCCGAAGAACTGTAATTGAGCTTACCGGGATTCGCTTTCAGATGCTGCACGAACTCCGCAACCGATTTCGCCGGAACTGCCGGATGCACCACCAGCACGTAGCCTTGCGCGGTGACTTGCGAAATCGGCGTGAAATCGCGCACGATATCGAAGCGCGACTTATAGAGCAGGGGATGCACTACCGTGGTTGCGCTGATCATCATCAGCGTATGGCCGTCGGGTGCGGCGGCCGAAGTAATTTCCAGCGCGATCTGACTGCCGGCGCCGGGACGGTTGTCGACCACAAACGTCTGGCCGAATGCCTCGCCCAGTTTTACCGACAGACCGCGCGTGACCGTATCCATGCCGCCCCCCGCCGCAAGCGGCACGATGGTGCGCACCGGCCTGATCGGATAGGCCTGTCCTGAGCCTGTCGAAGCGGCCTGTGCCTGCGCGGGCGCAAGCACGCTGCCAAATAACGTGCCGGATATTAAGGTATAGGCAACGATATGCTCGCCGCCGCTGCGGTTGATCACCGAACTCGACACCGCCAGCAGCTTCAGCTTATTCCACAGTTTGTGGATGATGCGCCCGGCTATGTCGTTCGATCCGCCCGGCGTAGTGGGTATCGTCAACTCGACATTACGCTCCGGCTTCCAGCCCTGCGCCGATGCGGCGCACGCCGGCAACGCGTTTGCAATCACGAGTACGATCCAGCCTGACCATCGCATTTTCATGATTAAAGCACCGGCTTGAATTTCTGAATCCGCCGTCCCCAGTTGGTATCAGCGACATAGAGGCTGCCTGTGGAGTCCACCGCCAGGCTGTGCCCATGCGTGAAGTTGCCGAGTTGATGCCCCGGACGGCCGAAGCTTGAAAGAATTTCCCCGCTGGCATGGTCGAGAATATGCACCTGCTCGTTGCGGCCGTTCATCACGTAAAGATATTTCTGTTCCTTATCCGGCGAGAAGCCCGTCCACCACGCCGTGCCGCGCTTGTCCGGCAGCGCCGGCGTCCCCGTGCGCACCCAGATGTTGCGCTTGAAGTTGCCCATCTTGTCGAACACCTGCACACGATCCCCCTGCCTGTCACCCACGTACACCAGCCCCGCGTTACTGATCGCAACGCTATGCACTACTTCCGCGAACGCGCCGCCGGCGCCGGCTTGCATTTCCTCCGGCGTTGCCTGCCGTCCCCATTGCCGCAGGAATTTTCCGTTGCGGTCGAACACCACCACGCGCCGGTTGCCGTAGCCGTCAGCAAAATACACATCGCCGTTTTCCGGATCGCAGGCGATGCCCGCCGGTTTGTTGAGGCGGTCGTGGCCGGTGTTCGCGCCGGGGCCTTTCTTGCCGCCGTCGGCGGTATCGAATACGCCCTTGGCGCCGATCTGCAACAGCAGTTTGCCATCGTAGGTGTATTTCTGCACCATGCCGTCGCCGTTGGCGGTGATCCACACGTTGTTTTCGTTATCGACGGCGCAACTGTGCGGGGTCGATGGCATTACGTCCCACTCGCCCCACGCCTCAATCATATTGCCGTCCCGATCGAATATCATGACCGGGGGCGCCTGTATGCAGGTTTCCCGTTCTTCGTCCGTGATGTTGCCGCGATTAACGATCAGCACATTGTCGTGATGATCCACATATACGCAAGGCAGTTGCCCGGTGATCCATCCTTCGGGCAAGGGCTTGGGCCACCACGGATCGACTTCAAAACGCGGTGCGGCGGATGTTGCGGCAGCAGGGCTCGCAGCGGCGGCTGATGTGGCGGAGCTGGTATTCATATCGCCTCCCTCAATGCAGACAGTGAATCGGAAATGAAAATGACAACGCGAAAACCACCGCCGGGATAGGTCGTATCGCTCTTTGAATCCACTTATCCGCCGACAAGTTTGCGGACAGTATCGTTCCAAACCAATTTACATCTACTGCCGGACGATTCTCGATTTGCACCCGCAACAAACGCTGCGCGATTTCGTCAAGAGCACCGACACCACCCAGCCATCTTGAAACTACTCAGGACATTCCAGGCTGTTCAAGATATATCGGTGACGCGGATCTCTGTTCAGCGATCACCACAGATGCTTTAGCTGAGGCAGCGTATCTTGCAGTGGTTTTACGCCAATTCTTGCCGGAAACTATCGGCGGCTTCACTCGCTTTTTTAACGCTATTTTCATCCAATGCTGTCCTTGGCAAGTTGTCGCAATCCCGCACGGCAGAAGTATATACTCACCCTAATATTTTTGGGACAGCTCATTTACCGGCAATGAAATACAAGGACTACTACAAAACACTCGGTGTCGAACGCAGCGCCAGCGCCGCCGATATCAAGAAGGCGTACCGCAAGCTGGCGCATAAATTCCATCCCGACGTCTCCAAAGAAACCAACGCCAAGGAAAAATTCCAGGACGTCGGCGAGGCCTACGAAACGCTGAAGGATACCGAGAAGCGCGCGGCCTATGACGAGCTCGGCAGCGCCTATCAGCCGGGACAGGATTTCCGTCCGCCGCCGGATTGGGGCAAGGCGCACGGCGACGGGCAGGCCGCGTTCGACGATATGGATCTCGCCGATCTGTTCGCGAGCCTGTCGCGCGGGCAGCATGGGGGCCGCGCTCACGGCGGCACTCATGGCAGCCCATTCCCGATCCCCGGCCAGGATTTTGAAGTAGCAGCAGAAATCACTTTGGAACAGGCCGCGCAAGGCAGCGAATTCGATGTGAACCTCGCTGTACCGGAACCCGGTGACGATGGTTACATGCGCCGCGTGCCGCGCTCGTTCAAGGCACGCATCGCCAAAGGCGCTTCCGAAGGCCAGCGCCTGCGACTGCCCGGCAAGGGCGGCAAAGGCCTGAACGGCGGGCGCGACGGAGATTTGTATCTGATTATTCATTTGTCGCCGCATCCGCTGTTTCGCGCCAGCGGCCACGATCTCTACATTGATCTGCCGCTCGCACCGTGGGAAGCCGCGCTGGGTGCGACGGTGGAGGTGCCCACACTCCACGGCGCGGTACACCTCAAGGTGCTGGCAGGCACGCGCAGCGGCCAGAAATTGCGGCTGGCCAAGCGCGGTCTGCCCAATCCACGCGAGGGCGTAGGCGATCTTTACGCGGTGGTGCAGATCGTGCTGCCTGCCGAATTAAGCGAACAAGAACGCACGCTGTTGCAGCAACTGGCGGACGGATCGGCTTTCGATCCGCGCAGTCATTTCAAGGAGGCGGCGAAATGAGAATCGAAATAAGCGAAGCGTCCGAAGGATTATGGCTCGACGAGCATCATGAGTTTTCGGTGACGGAACTGGTCGCGTTCTCCGGCTTATCCATTGCCGAGCTGCAACATCTGGTTGACTGTGAAGCCTTGTTGCCGGTGACAACGATTGAACCGGCCGCGGACCTGGCCGCATCGCAAGCACGCTTCAGCGCGGAATGCCTGGCGCTGGCACGCACGGCGTCGCGCCTGCGCAATGATTTCGATCTTGACGCAAACGGGCTCACGCTGACGTGGCGGCTGATTCACCGCATCCGCGAACTCGAAGCGGAGTTGCTCCACCTGCGCGTGCAAACGCCGCGCCCAGTACGATGAGTTGATACGATGAGTTGAAGGCCCCGGCTTAGTTACACGGCGTCCCTACTAAATTTGTTCCCTCTCCGTTGCGGGGTGTGTACGCACGCA
>JANMXV010000149.1:0-1432 GCA_031381325.1 Betaproteobacteria bacterium
TGAACCTGATCACGCCGGAGAAGACGAAGCAGGCGCTCACCCTCGTCAAGGAAGCCAAGACAGTCACGCTGCAAATCAACCCGTTCAAAAGAACAGGCATCGACACCGGAGGCTTCGGCGAAAACGTGCATCGCATGGCGCGTATCGATCCCGATACCGGCGCGGTACGGGGCGCCCTCGACATCATTCAGTTGTCGATCCACGACGGCCTGAGTTCGCACCTCGACGCGCTGTGCCACTACCAGGGACCGATAGGGCGCAAGCCCGGCGAGCCGGCGGTGAGCTACAACGGTTTCCCGTTCACACTGACCGCTGCCGGATGCAAGGAATCCGCCGCCGACAGAATGGGCCCCGGCTACATCACCCGCGGCATCCTCGTCGACATGCCGCTGCTGAAGAAGGTCAAATGGCTCGATCCCAGCACGCCGATCTACATAGAGGATCTCGAAGCGTGGGAGAAGTTCTCCGGAATAAGAATAGGTCCCGGAGACGCGCTGATGATACGCAGCGGGCGCTGGGCCAAGCGGACGGCCGAAGGGCCGTGGGCGTACGGCCAGGCCGGCGCCGGCCTTCATGCGTCGGTGCTGCCGTGGCTGCGCGCGCGCGACGTGTCGCTGCTGGCGAGTGACGCCGTCAACGATGTGCAACCCTCAGGCGTGCAGGGCATCAACCGACCGATACATCAGTTGACGCAGGTGAACATGGGGCTGCCGATTGCCGACAACGTCTACCTCGAAGACGCCGCCGTGGAGGCGCAACGGCTCGGGCGCTGGGAGTTCATGTTTACACTGCACATCTATCAGATACGCGGGGGCACCGCATCGCCGTTCAACGGGCTTGCTACTTTCTGACGGCATCCGCTGTTCCGTCAACACATCATCCAATCTCTCCAGGAGGAGCACATGATCACCGACGCACAGGTCCACATCTGGAACGCGAATACACCTGAAGACCCATGGGATCCGAAAGCGGAATCGCACTTGCCCGATCCCATGCCCGCTGAGCGCATGCTCGGGCTGATGGACGAAGCGGGAATCGACCGTGCCGTCATTTCCCCGGCCGGCGTCGCCCCCAATCGCAGCCCGGCCTGCGCCCAGGCGGCTGCGGCCAAGTACCCCAAGCGTTTTCGCGTTATGGGCTGGTCCGTGCCCCAGCTGCCCGAGCAATACAAGCTGCTGCCGCGCTGGCTGGAGCAGCCCGGCATGTGCAGTCTGCGGCTGTCGATGAACGAGCCCGAGCACCAGAAACTGTTCGCCGAAGGCGCCTTTGAGCCGGTGTGGAAGGCGTGCATCGACCAGGACATGGCGGTGGCCGTGTGGACCCGCAGCGGCCCGGCGCTGATGGAGCCGGTGCTGAAGAAATATCCGAACCTCACCTTCATCATCGACCACTTTGCCTGGGCCGTCCCCGGCGAGGCGCGCGAGAGCAAGGT
>JANMXV010000179.1:0-37575 GCA_031381325.1 Betaproteobacteria bacterium
TCGGATTTGGCTGCGGCTTTTTCGCGGTCACCCTCGGCCTTGGCTGCGTTCTTCGCTTCTTCGATCATCTGGCTGACGCGTTTTTCGGCTTGCGTGACGATTTCATTGGCGCGAGCGCGTGCCTGTGCGATGGCTACCTCAGCCTGCTTGGATGCGCTTTCCAACGACTTTTTGCCTTCTTCGGCTGCTGTCAGGCCATCGGCGATTTGCTTTTGGCGGGCTTCAATGGCTTTGACCATCGGCGGCCACACGAACTTCGCACAGAAAAAAATGAAGGCGAAGAACGTGACCGCCTGAGCGACCAGCGTAACGTTTAAGTTCATAGGCTTCCCCTGCGGGAATAGTTGTTACGTAAGTGAGGCAAAAACTATTTCAGGCTGGCAAGCAGCGGATTGCCAGTGGCAAACCACAGAGCCAGACCCACGCCGATAATGAACGACGCATCAATCAGGCCGAGCAACAGGAACACTTTGGCTTGCAGTTGCGGCATCAATTCGGGCTGACGCGCGGCGCCTTCCAGAAAGCGGCTGCACATAATACCCACGCCGATACACGCGCCGGCAGCGCCCAGACCGATCATCAGGCCAATACCGATGCCGGTATACGCCTGAACCATCGCGATCAATTGCATCTTGTCCATCACCCTCTCCTTTAAGAAAATACTAATTGAAACAAATAGTTAAATCTTTAGTGGCTCTCGTGTGCCATAGCCATGTAGACGATCGTGAGCATCATAAAGATGTAGGCCTGTAGCACAACGATAAGAATATGGAAAATCGCCCATCCCATCGCAAGCACGCCACCCGCGACGGAACCGACCAAGCCGGTCGCTGCCCACATCCACAACAGCATGAAAATGATTTCACCGGCGTAGATATTGCCGTATAGCCGCAAGGAATGTGACAGCGGCTTGGAAATGTATTCCACTAGATTGAACAGGAAATTCAGCGGCCACAACAGGAAGTTGCTGCCGAAGGGCGTGCAGAATAACTCGTGCGTCCAGCCGCCGATGCCCTTTACTTTGAGGTTGTAAAAAATCATCAGCCCCCATACCGACAGCGCGAGCGCGAAAGTGGTGTTGACATCAGAGGTCGGTACCGGCTTCCATTCATGCTGCAGAAGCACATTCGTGGTAAACAATGCGGCGTGATCAACCGGGATAAAATCCATCGCGCTCATCAGCAGCACCCACACGAACACGGTCAGCGCTAGCGGTGCTACGAAGGCGCGGTTGCCGTGGAAAATGCCTTTCACTTGGTCGTCGACAAAATCAAACAATATCTCGACAAACGCCTGTCGTTTAGTGGGCACGCCTGCCGTAGCGCCGCGCGCAATCCACCACAGAAAACCGAAACCGACGATGCCGAGCATTACGGCCGTTAGCCAAGTATCCAGATGCAACGTCCAGAACGCGCCGTCGCCCAGCGACACCGTACGATTGGTGAGGTGGTGACCGATGTAGCTGGTCGGGGTGAGTTCTTGTCCTGCGGCGGCCATGGTGCTGTCTCGTTGAACTTTTCTCTAGCGTTTTAACGTTGCAATCTATTCTTTAACCAGGATCGCCGCCCGGAACACAATCACCGAAACGACGAACGACAAAAATAACGCCGGGTGAACAACATCTTTATAAGATGTCAACACCCACGCCAAAAAAAATACGATCAGGAGGATACGTACCGCTTCCGCCCTGAAAAGCGTGCGCAGGGTATTCCCTGCTGTTC
Organism: Betaproteobacteria bacterium; assembly: GCA_031381325.1. Taxonomy (GTDB): domain Bacteria; phylum Pseudomonadota; class Gammaproteobacteria; order Burkholderiales; family SG8-41; genus UBA5216. The sequence continues at coordinate 1,722 of JANMXV010000179.1, forward strand.
TTATGCCGCCACCCGAAACCAGCAGCGCGTAAGCCAAGTCCGCGATTTGATTAATGCCGCCACCCAGAACCGCGGATATTGCGCCGTGCAACCCGGCCCACAGCCCGGCACCCAGCGCTATTACGACCGTTGCAAGCAACTGCCACCCCAAAACGGTACGTATCGGCTTGCTCTCGATGCGCTTCAACATCTGGAAAACGAAGCGAGAAAACTCATTGATTGTACTTGTTTATAGCGTAGCGGGTCAACTTGCTGCGGTGCAATATCCGTACCTTATCGCTTTAGTTTTTCTATAAACGCATCGAGTTGATCGAGACTGCCATATTCAACAATCAGTGCGCCGCGTCCTTTGCCTTTTTGTTTGATCTGCACCTGCGTGCCCAATTTTTGCGCGAGTTCTTCCTGCAAGCGTGCGACATCCCTATCCACTGCTCGGGGAATGCGCGGTTTGGGTCGCGCGATCAATTCACTTACGCGCTTTTCGACTTCGCGCACCGTCATACGCTCGGCGGCGATTTCGTTGGCGAGTTCGACTTGACGTAGCGCCGGCAGCACCAGCAACGCGCGCGCGTGACCCATATCAAGTTTGCCGTCAGCCAGCAAATCGCGTACTGGCGGCGCGAGGTCCAGCAGCCGCAACAGGTTGGTTACAGCCGTGCGCGAACGCCCCAGCACTTCGGCGGCGCTCTGGTGCGTGAGGCCAAATTCGTTGGTAAGCCGCTGAATACCGATAGCCTGCTCCAGCGGGTTTAAATCCTCACGCTGGATGTTTTCAATCAGCGCGACCGCGAGCGCTTGACTATCCGGAATATCCCGAACCACCACCGGCACCGCCTGCAAGCCCGCCATACGCGCGGCGCGCCAGCGGCGTTCGCCCGCGATGATTTCAAACTTACTTCCCAACTGAGCGTCAGCTATCGGCCGCACCAGAATCGGCTGGATCACACCTTGCGTCTTGATCGACTCGGCCAGCTCTTTCAGCGCATTCTGATCCATGCGAGTACGCGGTTGGTATTTTCCAGGCTGTAGTTGATCCACGGCGAGTTCGCGCTGGGCATCGCTTGGCGCGCCCGTCTGTTTTGCGGGCATTGGCTCATCACCACCCAACAGCGCGTCGAGTCCGCGCCCCAGTCCTTTGAGTTTCGCCATAAATTACAGCGCCGCAGCCGGTGCGGATTGCCGGTTGAGTATTTCACCTGCAAGCGCGATATACGCCTGTGCGCCCTTGGACGCGCAATCAAAATGCATTACCGGCAGCCCGTGACTGGGCGCTTCCGCGAGACGGATATTGCGCGGAATCACCGTGCGATACACCTTGTCGCCGAAGTGATCAAGCAATTGTTGCGAGACTTGTTGCGCGAGTGTGTTGCGCGGGTCATACATGGTGCGCAGCAGGCCTTCGATTTCGAGATGGGGATTCAAGTGCGCGCGCACTTTTTTCACCGTCTGTACCAGGTCCGACAGCCCTTCGAGCGCGTAGTACTCGCACTGCATCGGGATCATCACTGCGTGCGCCGCGGTCAAGCCGTTCACCGTGAGCAGGTTCAACGCGGGCGGGCAATCGATCAGCATAAAATCATACGCATCGGCATGCGCGGCTATGGCTTCTTTCAAGCGCGTTTCGCGATGATCCATATCGACCATTTCTACTTCGGCGCCGGCAAGTTCGCGATTGGCGGGCACGACATCATATTCGCCGTTACCTGCGCGCATACGCACATCAGCGAGTGATTTTTCCCCAAGCAGCACTTGGTACACGGTAGCCGGGAGCGAACGCTTATCGATGCCACTGCCCATCGTCGCATTACCTTGCGGATCAAGGTCAATCAGCAACACACGCTGTTTCGCCGCCGCCAGACTTGCCGCGAGATTGACGCTGGTGGTGGTTTTCCCCACGCCGCCTTTTTGATTGGTGATTGCGAGTATGCGCGCCATGATTGTTAAGCCGCTTTTAAAAAGACCAGGTGACGCTCGGCGTCGAGACCGGGCACTTTGAGGGGCGTAACGCACCATAATTTAAAACCAGCTTCGAGTTGGGCAATTTCGTCCGTTGGATGCACGCCCTTCATCGCCAGCAAGGCGCCGCCGGGAGCGACCAGTCTTCCCGCCCGCTTGACAAACTCCGGTAAATCGGAAAACGCCCGCGACACAACAATACTAAACTGTTGTTTTGATTGATATTTTTCTACGCGCTCGCAGATGACTTCAGCGTTGCTGAGTTTTAGCTCAATTACCGCTTGATTCAGAAAAGCGGTTTTTTTGTGATTGCTGTCGAGCAGCGTTACATGCATGTGCGACAGCGCCAACGCGAGCGGAATGCCAGGCAGTCCTGCGCCACTACCGACATCGAGTATGGTTTTGGCCGTAGCCACATGCGACACCACCGCGAGACTGTCGAGCAAATGATGCGTCAACATTTTGTCTGCGTCGCACACAGCCGTCAGGTTGTAAACCTTGTTCCATTTTTGCACCAGCGCCACGTAGTCGAGCAGCTTTTGCTGCGTTACCGACGACAACGTGAGATTTAGCCGCGCGAGGCCATCGACTAACGCGCAGTGTTTGTTATCGGCGCTCATGCGGTTTTGCGCTGGCCGCTAAAGCCGCGCTTGGCGTAGACCATTAACACTGAAATCGTCGCCGGGGTAATGCCCGAAATGCGCGCGGCCTGACCCAGCGTTTCCGGCTGCTGTTTGGCAAGCTTTTGTTGCGCCTCTATCGACAGGCCGGAAATTTTTGTGTAATCAAGGTCTTGGGGTAATTTCAAGTTCTCTTGCTGTGCGCTGCGGTCGATTTCTACCTGCTGACGCTCGATGTAGCCTTGGTATTTAGCTTGGATTTCGACCTGCTCCGCCACTGACACGTCGTCCACACCAGGGCCGGCGCCTGGCAGCGTCATCAATGCGCCGTAAGTCACATCGGGCCGGCGCAGCAAATCAATCAGCGGATATTCACGCTCCATGGCTTGACCCAGCACGCGCTGCGCCTCCGCGGCATCCACCATGCGCGGATTTACCCAAGTGGCTTTCAAGCGCTCCTGCTCGCGGGCAATCGCTTCGCGTTTTTTCTCGAACGCGGCCCAGCGCACATCATCCACAGCGCCGAGCTTGCGGCCGATTTCGGTGAGCCGCAGATCGGCGTTGTCTTCACGCAACGACAATCGATATTCCGCACGGCTGGTAAACATGCGGTAGGGCTCCGACACGCCGCGTGTAATCAGATCATCGACCAATACACCAAGGTAAGCTTCGTTGCGCTTGGGACACCACGCGTCGCGTTCTTTGACTTGCAGCGCTGCGTTTACACCTGCAAGCAAACCTTGCGCGGCCGCTTCTTCGTAACCGGTAGTGCCGTTGATTTGCCCGGCGAAAAACAAGCCGGCTATCGCTTTGGTTTCGAGCGAACTCTTCAGGCCGCGCGGGTCAAAATAATCGTATTCAATGGCGTAACCGGGCCGCGTGATGTGGGCGTTTTCCATCCCCTTGATCGAGCGCACCAACGCGTATTGCACATCATATGGCAGGCTCGTCGAGATGCCATTTGGGTAAAACTCGTGTACCGTCAAGCCTTCCGGTTCGAGAAAAATCTGGTGCGAATTTTTGTCGGCGAAGCGCGTGATCTTGTCTTCTATCGACGGGCAATAGCGCGGGCCTATACCTTCGATCACACCGGTAAACAGTGGCGACCGATCCAGCCCCGCGCGGATGATGTCATGCGTGCCCTCATGCGTGTGCGTGATCCAGCACGGCAATTGTTGCGGATGCTGCTCGCGCGATCCCATAAAAGAAAACACCGGCGCCGGATCATCGCCCGGCTGTACCGTCATCACCGAAAAATCGATGCTGCGACCGTCGATGCGCGGCGGCGTTCCCGTCTTCAGGCGACCGACCGGGAGCTTCAATTCGCGCAGGCGTTGCGCGAGGGTCAGCGCCGGCGGATCTCCCGCACGCCCTGCCTGATAATTTTCCAATCCGACATGCACGCGGCCTGCGAGAAACGTGCCTGCGGTCAACACCACCGCGCGCGCTTTGAAGCGTACGCCGATTTGCGTGATAACGCCGGTGACTCGATCCCCTTCGAGCATGAGGTCATCCACTGCTTGTTGAAAAATACGCAGATGGGGGTGATTCTCCAATCGCGTGCGTATGGCTTTGCGATACAAAACGCGGTCGGCTTGCGCACGCGTAGCGCGCACCGCCGGGCCTTTGCGCGAATTGAGGATGCGGAATTGAATGCCGGCTTCGTCCGTGGCCGCAGCCATTGCGCCGCCCAGCGCATCGACTTCCTTAACCAAGTGCCCCTTGCCGATGCCGCCAATGGACGGGTTACACGACATCTGGCCCAGCGTTTCGACGCTGTGGGTCAACAGTAGCGTGTTGCAGCCCATGCGTGCAGCGGCCAGCGCGGCCTCGCTGCCGGCGTGGCCGCCACCAATAACAATTATATCATATATATCAATATGTTGCATTTAATTAATGGTTGGAGACAGCGTATGCGGATTATAGCGAACCCGCGTGGTTCGCGATAGCTGATGTTTGTGGCTTTGTTTCACGTGAAACATTACCGAAAGACTTCGCCGCGAACACGCAAAGGAAACTAAAGAAAAAAAAAGCACGAACAACGCGTTCAAAAAGCGTTTTCAGTCGCCGTTCTTTTGCGTCTTTGCGCTTGCTTTTGGGGGACGGCCAGACTACTTGCCGATACAGAACCGCGAGAAAATTTCGCCCAACAGTTCGTCAGAACTCACTTCGCCGGTAATCGACATCAGCGCTTCGTGGGCCTCGCGCAGTTCTTCGGCAAACAGTTCCTGCCGCCGCGTTTCCGCCGAAGCGCGATCCAACCCGGCTTGCGCTAACCGCAATGCTTCCAGGTGCCGAGCGCGCGCCATGAACACGCCTTCCACGTCGCCGCGCCAGCCGATGGCTTCGGCAACAGCGGCACGCAGTGCGTCCAGACCCTCGCCTGTTTTCGCCGAAAACACAACTGTGTCACCTTCCCGATTAGCCGTCTTACCCACCAAATCACATTTGTTGTAGGCCCGCAGGCAGCGCAGCCCTTTCGGCAGCCGCGACAAGATCGCGCAATCTTCCACTGATTTCCCTTGAGTAGCGTCGATTACCAGAACCGCCAAATCAGCTTTTTCGATGACTTCCCAAGTACGTGAGATACCTATTTTCTCCACCGGGTCAATGGATTCCCGCAATCCGGCGGTGTCGATCACATGCACGGGCACGCCCAACAGGTTGATGCTTTGGCGAATAGCGTCGCGCGTGGTACCGGGAATTTCTGTGACTATCGCCACGTCCTTCCCCGCCAATCGGTTAAGCAGGCTTGATTTGCCGGCATTCGGTCGCCCCGTCAGTACAACCACCGCGCCTTCGCGCAGCAGGCTGCCTTGATCGGAGGCCGCGATAAGCTGCGCCAGCATTTCTTGAATAGCGAGTAGGCGGCGGGCCTGGTCGTCACGGGTGCCGGTATCAATCTCTTCTTCCGGGAAATCCAGGGTTGCTTCGGTCAGCGCGCGAAGTTCCAGCAACTGCCGGCCCAGCGCATGTACCTCTGCGGAAAACTCTCCTTTTATCGAGCGGCTCGCACAGCGCGCTGCCTGCTCAGTGGCTGCATCAATCAAATCCGCCACGCCTTCGGCCTGCGCTAAATCCATCTTGCCGTTGAGATAGGCGCGCTTGCTGAATTCCCCCGGCTCCGCGACTCTTGCGCCCAATGCCAAACAGCGCTTGAGCAGTCGTTGCAGCACCATCGGTCCGCCATGTCCTTGCAGCTCTAAAACATCTTCGCCGGTATAGGAATGGGGTGCGGGGAAATACAAGGCCAGACCTTGGTCGATAGCAGCACCCGCACTATCACTGAAATCACTCAGCGTCGCCACGCGCGGGCGCAGGATTTTACCGCATATTTTTTGGGAAACGCTGCCGAGATCGCGGCCCGAAATCCGCACCACGCCGATGCCGGCGCGGCCTGGCGCTGTAGCTATTGCCGCTATGGTGTCGTAATCCGGCACGGCCCATGTTTCACGTGAAACGTGCCCAGCGTTTCATCAAGCTTTCGCACCGGGCTTCTGGTTGGCCCGTTCTATTGCGCCATTGATCTGCCATTGCTGGGCAATTGAGAGCACGTTATTCACTAACCAGTACAGCACCAGCCCCGACGGGAAAAAGAAAAAGAATACGCTGAAGGCGATGGGCATGATTTTCATCACCTTGGCTTGCACCGGGTCCGGCGGCTCTGGATTAAGCTTGGTCTGTATGATCATAGAGGCGCCCATCAGCACCGGCAGGATGTACCATGGATCAATTGACGAAAGATCGGTAATCCAACCGTAGAACGGCGCATGGCGCAAGCCTATCGACCCAAGAATAACCCAATAAAGTGAAATAAAAACTGGCATTTGCACAACAATGGGCAGGCACCCGGCCATCGGGTTGACCTTTTCCTTTTGATACAACTCCATCATCGCCTTCTGCATGCGCTGTCGGTCGTCGCCGTAGCGTTCTTTGAGTTGTTGCATCTTGGGCGCGATGACTTTCATCTTCGCCATCGCTTTGTAACTGGCGGCTTGCAACGGATAGAAAATAGCTTTAACCAACACCGTCAGCAGAATAATCGCGATGCCCCAGTTCCCCACCCAACCGTATATCCAGTTTAGCACCATGAACAGCGGTACAGCGATCACCGTCAGAATGCCGTAGTCCACCACCAGTTCCAGACCCGGTGCGAGCGTTTCCAACACATTGGTGTCTTGTGGCCCCGCGTACAACGATGTGCCCAGAGTCGCTCGCCCGCCCGACGGGATCGCAGAGCCGATAATCTTAACGCCGGCTGCGTAAAGGCCGCTTTCCAATTTGCTGGTGTAGAACTCGCGCGGAGCCTTGTCTTTAGGCAAAAACGCACTAAGAAAATAGTGTTGAACAATTGCCACCCAGCCTTCGTCCTGACTGGTCTTGCTATACGGCGTTTTCCCTTTGTCAATATCATCAAACGCTACTTTCTGGAACTTCTCGCTTTTGGTATATACCGCAGCGCCTGTGTAGGTGGGCAACATCGCCGAATCGCCGTCCGGCGCCTTGCGGTCACGCACCAACTGGAAATAGCCATGTGATTGCAGCGGTTTCTCTCCACCATTAATAATTTCATAAGATATATCAATGAGATAGCTACCGCGCTTAAACTGGTACACCTGCTCGACTTTGACGCCGTTCACTTCGGGCGCTATCAGACGCACTTCCAATTTCTGTGAACCATCGCCAAGTTTGTATTCGCGGCTCGACGCCGTATAAATCGTGCGGTGATCTGGCAGCCCTTCCTGTCCAATTAACCCGGACTGCGCGATATAGGTGTTGTCCGCGTTACTCTGGAACAGTACGAAATTCTTACTCTTGTCGAGCGTTCCTTTATGTTGCTTGAATTCCAGGCGGCGTATGTCTCCACCCTTGGTGCTGATATCCATCAACAAAACATCGGTTTCAACTTTGATGATCTGACCGCCCGCCGCGACAACCGCTGCCGGTGTTGCTCCACCAACTTGCGCGGGGGGCGGCACGCTGCTGATCGGTGCTTGCGGCACCGGTATGCCGCCCGCTTCAGGCTTGCCGTCAACTTTGGCCGGGCCTTTGCTCGCTGATTGCGCTGTGGGCGCTTGCGACTTCTGATCGCGTTGCCACCCCTCCACCAGCATAAAAGTGGAAAAGACGAAAACGAAAAACAATATGAGCCGCTGCGTATCCATCGCCTTGCTTTATAAGACAGCCGAATTTAATTAGATAGCTGTTGGGTTGGCGGAAGATTACTTACCTGGAAACCTATATTCGCAACGTTACCAAAGCGCGCCCCCACATCGAGAAGCAGTCGGTCCAACTCTTTACGTATCTCGATATTGTCAAACTTGCGCAAGTCATTCTTTAGCTGCAATACCACGTCCACCGCCGGCAGCCGTAAACGCACAGCGCGGAATGCTTCCCGCGCCAAACGTTTGCCTCGGTTGCGATCTACCGCCCTGCGTGCGGCTTTGCGACTGGCAATCAAACCGAGCCGGGCGCCCGACAGCGTGTTTGACCGGGCACGCAAAAAGTAGCTTTTGCCCGATAACCGGCATTCTGCACCTAACGCCGCGCGATATTCCGCAGCCCGCGTCAATTTTAGCGTATGCGGCGGTCTAATCGGTTGCGCCACAATAGTCTATTGAAAACAAATACTTAATGGGAGCGCAGCACCATGCCGAACGCTATGCACTCACTACGCACTAAGGACTGCGCGGCCCTTGGCTCGGCGGGCACGGATCACCGCGCGTCCACCTGCAGTTTTCATCCGGGCACGGAACCCGTGGGTACGGGCGCGTTTCACCTTGGAAGGCTGATAAGTTCTTTTCATGGCTGGTTCGTCCTGAACATATACTGTCGACTGTCATTGAGCCCAATGGGGAAAACTTGGAAACACTGTTATTTCTCAATCTTTAGGCCCGGAGAAAACCTGTCATTACATCGTGTTTAGGGGTGGTTTGTCAATCAAAATGCTTTCATATACCCACGTGCTCACACGATTTAGATAACCATCCGCGCCCGCCCCGCCTCGTACATACCGCGAGTCGGTTGTGGATAACTCACCTCAAACCACGTAAAATCACTCCTGTTCCCGCTGATTTTTTTAGGTTCCTTTTGGTTTCTACTGGTTCCAACGGTTCCGCCAGTTTCTACTGGATACCGAGTTCATACGTTTTTCATTTCATTGCCATCCGGTGCTTTTACCGGACAACGCTTTTTTCGCGATGCAGCGGACGCATAGACCATAGTCCAATGCGCCTAGGCCCGCCCCCACATGTAAAACGATGAACACTTTTTGGCCCGCCTGTCTGTCGCAGTTCGAGAAGGAACTCCCGGCACAACAGTTCATCACTTGGATCAAGCCGCTGTCTGTACAATCAAACGGCGCCTCTGCACTGACCATCGTCGCGCCAAACCGATTTGTGCTGCAATGGATCCGCGACAAATTCTTTACACGCATTCAAGAATTGGCCCTGATGCACTTCGGCCACCCCATAGACATTGATTTGCTGCTGGGCGAGAAAGAATCCCCTGCTACCACACCCAAAAGTTTATTACCGGAAACAACAGCACTGCGATCTGCCGGCTTCACCAACAGCGCGCCCGCTAATCTGCCTATACGAGCGCCTGTCCTTCCGCGTGATCTTGCCCGACTCAATCCGCTTTTTACCTTCGACACATTCGTCACCGGCAAAGCCAACGAGCTTGCCCGCGCTGCGGCCACACAGGTCGCTGATAAATCCGGCACGGCCTACAACCCCCTTTTCATCTATGGTGGTGTCGGTCTCGGTAAAACGCATCTGGCACATGCCATTGGTAATTATTTCCGCGAACACCATCCGCTAGGCAAGGTTCGCTATATCCATGCCGAGCAATACGTCTCGGATGTGGTGCGCGCATACCAGCACAAGGCCTTTGACGATTTCAAGCGCTACTATCATTCGCTGGATATGCTGCTGATCGACGACATCCAATTCTTCAACGGTAAGAGCCGCACGCAGGAAGAGTTTTTCTACGCATTTAACGCGTTAATCGAATCCCACAAGCAAGTCGTTATTACCTGCGATACTTATCCCAAGGAAATAGCGGGGATGGAAAACCGCCTGATTTCCAGATTCGGATGGGGGCTTACCGTCGCCGTCGAACCCCCAGAACTGGAAATGCGCGTTGCCATCCTTATCAAAAAGGCCGATCACGAAGCCATCAAATTACCCGAAGACGTAGCGTTTTTCCTGGCACGCCACATTCAGTCCAACGTGCGCGAACTGGAAGGAGGCCTGAAGCGCATTCTCGCCTACGCGCGCTTTACCGGACATCACATTTCCGTCGATTTGTGCCGCGAAGCGCTGCGCGATTTACTCGCTGTTCAAAACCGGCAAATCTCAATAGAGAATATTCAAAAAACCGTTGCGGATTACTATAAGATCAAGGTATCCGAGATGTATTCCAAGAAACGCACGCGCTCGATCGCCCGGCCGCGTCAGATCGCCATGGCGTTGGCAAAAGAACTCACGCAACTCAGCTTGCCCGATATTGGAGAAGCGTTTGGCGGACGTGACCACACCACTGTATTACATGCCTGCCGGAAAGTAACCGATCTTAAAACCACCAACGGCGAAATCAGTAGAGATATTTCTTCCTTACTCAAAGTATTACGTTGTTGATATCCGGTGGATGAATTGTTAATACCTTAGCATTTTACCAACACTTACAAAACGATAAACAATTACCGCACCGCTTCCGCCGCGTTTATCCCCATGCCAGAACAACAACTAACGAATTGAAATTATTCTTCTTTTTTAGTTATCCACAACAAAACCCTTTCCTTATTAGTTTTATTAAAGATTTATATTATGAAACTACTACAAATAGATAGAGACGCTTTACTTACGCCGTTACAAGCAGTGACCGGCATAGTCGAGAAACGCCATACCCTGCCAATTCTTTCTAACGTATTGATTGAACGCAAGAAAGAATCCCTAAATCTAGTTGCTACCGACCTTGAAATTCAAATTACCACAACCTGTGAGGTGGCCGGTAACGATGCTGAAGACCAAAGCTTGACCGTTTCTGCACGTAAGCTCCAGGACATCTTGCGCTCCTTACCCGACGGGGCTGTAACGACACTCGATCTTCAAGCCAACAAAGTGCAAGTCAAAGCCGGCAAGAGCCGCTTTAATTTGCAGACCATGCCTGCTGCCGATTTCCCGAAAATGGCCGAGGCCGGTGAATTACAAGCAAAGTTTTCCGTAACGCAGAAACTGCTGCAAGACCTCCTTTCCCTGGTGCAGTTTGCCATGGCACAGCAAGACATACGCTACTACCTCAACGGCTTGCTGCTGGTGCTTGAGGGCACCAAGATCAAAGTCATCGCCACCGACGGCCACCGGTTAAGTTATGCCGAAGGCTCGCTGGAAATGCCGCATGAGAAGCGCGAAGTTATCCTGCCGCGTAAAGCGGTGCTTGAGCTGTCACGCCAGCTAAGTTCAGGCGACGCTGAAATAGATATCGAAATTTACGCATCCCAAGTACGTTTCCGTTACGGTCGCAGCGAGTTGGTGACTAAAATTATTGATGGAAAATTCCCCGATTACAACCGGGTCATTCCGGTGAATTACAACAAAACGATCACGCTCGGCCGGCTGGAACTCCAGCAATCCCTGCAACGAGCCGCAATACTTTCCAACGAAAAATTCCGCGGCGTTCGGTGGATGCTCACCGGCAGCAGCCTGCGTATATCCTGCACCAACACTGAACAAGAAGAAGCCCAGGAAGAAATAGAAGTCACTTACACGGGGGACGCTTTGGATGTTGGTTTTAACATCACTTATCTGCTCGACGTGCTCAACCATGTGCATACCGATAATATTGATTGCTCTTTCGGCGATGCCAACAGCAGCATGCTGATTACGGTTCCCGGACGAGACGACTTTCGTTACGTGGTAATGCCCATGCGAATTTAATTGAAATATGGAAACAATAAGAAAATAACAAAATGGCAGAAAACAAGGATTCAAAAGATCTAAAAGACGCGAGCGACTATGATTCGTCCAGCATCAAAATGCTCAAAGGCCTGGAGGCGGTGCGTAAACGCCCCGGTATGTATATCGGCGATACCAGCGACGGCTCTGGCCTGCATCATATGGTGTTCGAGGTCGTCGACAATGCGATAGACGAAGCGCTCGCCGGCTATTGCAACGAAATAGCCATAACCATCCACACCGACAACTCGATCAGCGTTACCGACAATGGTCGCGGCATACCCACCGGCATACATCCGGACGACGAGTTAAAGCGCTCTACCGCTGAAGTGGTCATGACTGAGCTGCACGCGGGCGGTAAATTCGACAGCAACTCGTACAAGATCTCCGGCGGTCTACACGGGGTAGGCGTATCGGTGGTTAACGCACTGTCGGAATGGCTACGGCTGACAATTCGTCGTGACGGCAAGATGCATCAAATGGAATTCCGCGATGGCGCGGCGGTAGCCCCGCTAAAAGCAACCGGAAAAAGTGAGCGCCGCGGCACTGAAGTGCATTTTATGGCCAGCGTTGAAGTCTTCGGAAAGATCGAGTTTCATCATGACATACTGGCGCGCCGCCTGCGTGAACTTTCGTTTTTGAATCACGGCGTGAAAATCGTAATGCTCGATCAACGTACCGGAAAAGAAGAGAATTTCGCCTTCAGTGGCGGCATCAAGGGATTTGTCGAGTATATGAATCGCAGCAAGAGCGTGCTGCACCAGACGATCTTTCATGCCACCGGCGAAAAAGACGGCATCATTGTCGAAGTAGCCATGCAATGGAATGACTCCTACCAGGAATCCATGCAGTGCTTTACCAACAACATTCCGCAGCGTGACGGCGGCACCCATCTCACCGGCCTGCGTGCGGCAATGACGCGCACACTCAACAATTACATCGTCAGCACCGAGCTCGCGAAAAAAGCCAAGGTCGAAACCACGGGTGACGACATGAAAGAAGGCTTGACGGCGGTATTATCGGTGAAGGTTCCCGAGCCAAAATTCTCTTCGCAGACCAAAGAAAAACTGGTGTCCTCTGAAGTGCGTCCTGCGGTTGAAGAAGTTGTCGCTGCCAAGTTGATGGAATTCCTGCTCGAAAAACCCAACGATGCAAAAGTCATCTGCGGCAAAATCGTAGACGCAGCAAGAGCGCGCGAAGCCGCGCGCAAAGCGCGAGAACTCACGCGTCGCAAGGGCGTGCTGGATTCATTCGGTCTATCCGGCAAACTGGCGGATTGTCAGGAGCGCGATCCGAAATTGTGCGAGCTGTATCTGGTCGAGGGCGATTCCGCCGGCGGCTCCGCCAAGCAAGGCCGTGATCGCAAGTTTCAGGCAATCCTGCCGCTGCGCGGCAAGATTCTCAATGTGGAAAAAGCGCGATTTGACAAGCTGCTGTCGTCCACCGAAATCACTACGTTGATCAGCGTGCTGGGCACCGGCATCGGCAAAGACGAATACTCAGCGGACAAGCTGCGCTATCACCGCATCATCATCATGACCGATGCCGACGTCGATGGCGCGCACATACGCACGTTGCTGCTCACGTTTTTCTATCGGCAAATGCCCGAACTCATCGAGCGCGGCCACATCTATATCGCACAGCCGCCCTTGTACCGTTTAAAGCACGGCAAGACCGAGCGTTATCTCAAAGACGAACACGAACACAAACAATACCTGCTCAAACTGGCGTTGGCCGGCGCGCAACTTTATCCTTCTGCAACCGCTGAGCCGCTTAGCAAAGAGGCGCTCGAGGCTGTGGCGAAGGATTATTTGTTGGCTGAAGCCGTCATCGAGCGCGCCAGCCGTCTCGCCGACGAAGCTGTATTGCACGTGCTGTTGCAGCAGCCGGTAGAGATCGACTTGTCTGACGAAGCCGCTGCCAGCCGCAGCGCCAAAACCATAACCGCTTTGGTGAAATCCGACAAAATAAAAGTCGCGGCGGCCTACGATGAAAAGACCGAACAATTCATCATACAAATCAACAAGATACAGCATGGCGTTGAACACCGTACCCGTATCGACGCAGACTTCGCACAAAGCGGCGATTATGCGCAGATCAGGAAAACCGCCGCCGTGCTGCAAGGTCTGCTGGGCGAAGGCGCTTACGTGAAATTTGGTGAGCACCAGCAGCCGGTGAAGGAATTCCGCGATGCCATCGACTGGGTCCTTAACGAAGCGCAACGTGGCGTCAGCGTGCAGCGTTACAAAGGCCTGGGCGAGATGAACCCCGAGCAGTTGTGGGATACCACGATGGACCCGAAAGTGCGCCGCCTGCTGCGCACACAAATCGAAGACGCTATCGGCGCCGACGAAATCTTCAGCACCTTGATGGGTGACGCCGTAGAGCCGCGCCGCCACTTTATCGAAACCAACGCGCTGGGTGTGCGTAACCTCGATGTGTAGTTGTGGTGGTGCTACCGTAGTTCGAAGTTAGCGTCGAGTCGGATCAGCGCAAGCCGCGCCGCGGCAGTACAGATATAGCGTATCTCCGCCGAGCGGGTATTGCGCGGTGAGTTTGCCCAACGGCGCATCCGGCAAGTTGGAAATCGCAAATCCGTTATCCCACTGTGCTGGAGCGAAGGCCAGCGCGCGCGACGGCAATCGCTGAATATTGATGTACGCCGTCACCGAGAGTCCCGCTGCGCTGACGTCATGGGAATACAATGGGTAAGCAGCCGTATGTCGCAACACTTCTTGCGCCACGGTGGCGTAATTCTCGCCACGCACTTGGTGCTGATAGACGGGAAAAAGCAGCGTAGCCAGTATAAACTTTAACGCCACCGCCGCCCACATCCAGCGCATCGCCGTGTGTATACCGACGTCTCCCAGTTTGCATACGGCGACCGCCAGCGCCAACGCGATGAGCGGCACTATAGGCAACAGATAGCGAAAATGGCTTTGCGGCGCGAGCCAAAAGGGAATGAAAGCGATTCCGGCGATCATCAAAGCGGTGGAAGCAGCTTGATCCGCCAACAGACGCCTGAACTCGCGGCGCCGCCACGTCCACCACAATACCAGCAACGAAACCGGGGCAAGTCGCAGCAACGTCTCCAATGGATAGGTAATCATCTTCCAGAGGTATGCCATTGCCCCGGTCGGCATCAGCTTTTCCGCGATTTCCGCCGTCATGCGAGTGTTTTGCGACTGATCGCCACCGACCCAATACGCCCACGCAAACGGCACCCCTAATGTCGCCATCGCCAACATCAACACGATGGGCTGCAACAGGAAGGCACGCGGTTCACGCCGGCATAAGAACACCAGCACTGCTGCACCGACAAACACGTATGCAATTATGCCCTTGGTCAAAAAGGCCGCCGTAGCGAACAACAGCGTCCCGACGAGCCACGCCGCGCGACGCGTTTCCACCGCCAGCCACAACGCCGCTATCGCGCCAAACACCAGCGTACCCAGTAAGGGATCGCGATAACCGAGCCAGCCCCGGTAAAACAGAATGTCGGCAAAAGTGACCGAGATCACGGCGGCCAGCGCGGCCAACGCTGCGTTTTTGTAAAGACGATGCACCAGAAACGCGAGCATCAATCCACTTAGCGCGGTGGATCCAATCATGATCGCACGCACCGCACCCGGCGCGCGCTCCCAACCGGCCACACTGGAAATCAGGATAACCAGCCAGTTCGCAAATACGCCATGCCTCGCGTCAACACCGTATAGCCACAGATGCAACCAATCACCGCGCTGCCACATCTCCAGTGATGAATTGACGAGGATGCCTTCCTCGCCCACCAGAAAAAACCGCAACGCCGGTAACGAACTCGCGATTGCCGCGACATACAACCACCACGCGCGTCGCGAAATATCTTGCGCGATAGTGAAAGACGAGGCGGTCACGCACCCGCCGGTCGGTACAGCCCCGCACTCACACGGCCGGTTTCGAGGTCGCGAAAATAACGTTGCAGCACGCGCTGATTACACTCTGGATAGGCATGATGTTCATCGGCGAACTCGGCAGCCTGACAGCCGTAGCGTTCGGACGCGCCGGCGTCGATGATGCTTACCTGATAGCGCCGAGCCCACGCGTCGAGACTGGATTTAGTACGCTCGAGGCAGGTCTTCCAGCGTGGCATTTTGAGCAAGGCGCTCTCCATACCGGGCGCCAAAGGAGGCAGCAAAAAAATCATGCGCCCGCCTTTTGCGGCAAAGCGTTGCGCGGTCTCTCCCAGCGGCTTCAGATACTCGAGGCTGGGTTCACCTTGTGTTGCACACAAATGCTTGGTGTATTTGGAACTGGGCGCGGTCGCAGCGATCGACAGCGTAGCGGCCTGGGCTGGCGTCAGCCGGCTGTCATTGGCAAAGGTCCAACTGCCATCGTAACGGTAGCCGCGACACAGGCCGCGGTTGATCACGTCAAAGTCACGCGCCAGCGCGCCATCAGCGCAGCGATACGCCGCACCGCCGATGTCAAAAAATGAGCGCTGCAAACTGTTCAGCGGATCCGCGCTTTTTAAACTCGCGGCCACGATTGCGCCCAAATTCGCGACACGCGGCCACGACAGCGCATCCTCCACACGCTTGGACAGTGGTATGGCATTGACCGCGTAGGCCCGCGCCACTGAGCGCGGAGAAAGATCGACGTTTTCCACGACGCCGGGCAGATAAATCATACCTACCGACCAATCCAGTCCGGCGAATACCCAGCGTACACGATCAGACATATGCTGCTCAATGTACTGCGCCTCGCCGGCAACGGCCGCCGTGGCGTTGCCGGTCACCGTCATGTTGTAGACCTGAAAGCCGGGCGGGAACATGCTCTGCGTAATACCCATCAGCGCCGAGGAACCGAGTACCAACGCATTAATTTCCGGCAGCCGGTCAGCCAGCCGTAACACCTTGAACGGACGCGCGTTCCCTACCGGCGGCGCATAAGTCACGCCGCGAGTCCTTTCTTGCCACGCGGCAGCCGCACGGGTGGATTGCTCATTGCCGAGGCCGCGATCACCTAACACAAGGTTGAGTACAAGCACCAATGCCAGAGCCAGCCCCAGCGCGGCCATCAGCGCAGTCACGTAGCGACGCATCGACGTGGGGACAAGTGCGTCCAGTGGTTGCGGAGTAACGCGAGCCATCAAAACTGGAAGTACAGAAACTCAGACTGCCGGTGTAAATTGACGATGGACACAAACGCCACCGCCGCCGCCAATAAGCCAAAAGCAACGCTCGGCTGCCACGCTAATCGCTTGGCCGGCGTCATATCGCGCGGAATCAACAACGCCGGATCGAATCGCGCCATGATCTGTTGCGTATTCGGCGCGAACCAGACAATGGCGAGCAAAATAATAATCCAGTTTATCAATCCGGCCGTAACCAATCCGCGTGAATCGCTAAACGATACGCCGCTAGCCGCCAGCCATTGTCCAATCGCGCCCCACTTTGCCAGCCACTGGTCCGGGAGTGCCAATCCATGCAGGCCGCACATACCGTTAATAATCTGCAAGGCATGGGGCACGCTATCCGATCGAAAAAACGCCAATCCGATCAGCCAAGCCACGAACGTGAGCAGTATGGCGGCTACTGCACCGAGCCGCGTCGGATGTTTCCGATTCTGCCCAAGACGTTTGCGCAGCATGCGCCACCCTTGGTTCACACACAGATAAACGCCGTGCAACAGCCCGAATACAATATAGGTCCAGCCTGCACCGTGCCAAAGCCCGCACAGAAACATGGTAATCATCATGCTGAAATAGCGCCGCCACGTGCTCTTGCGCCGTCCGCCGAGCGGGACAAACACATAATCGCGCAGGAAGCGCGATAAGGTCATATGCCAACGATTCCACAGCTCCGCGATGTTGACCGCCTTGTACGGAGAATGAAAATTAAGCGGCAGCCGCACGCCAAACATGCGCGACAAGCCTATCGCCATGTCGGAGTAGCCTGAAAAATCAAAGTAAAGCTGCAACGAATACGCTAGTACCGCGCACCAGGCCTCGATAAACGTGGGAGGCACTCCCGCGCCGGGCAACGCATACAGGGGCGCTACAAAGGGCGCGATGCCATCGGCCAGAATCACTTTCTTGAACAGCCCAATAAAGAAGATGGTGAGGCCCACTGCAATGTTCCCGGCCCGCACGCGATAGGTAGAGGCTCGCGCAAACTGCGGCATCATTTCCGCGTGATGCAAAATCGGCCCCGCGATCAAGTGTGGAAAATAGGTCACGAATAAACAATAGTGTACAAAGTTGTATTCCTTCACCTTGCCTTTGAAGGTATCGACCAGAAAAGCGATCTGGGTAAAGGTGAAAAACGAAATGCCCAGCGGCAGAATAATTTCCACGTGGGGCGGCGTAAACCCCATCAGCGCCGCCGTGTTACTCAAAAAGAAATTGCTGTACTTGTAATACCCTAGCAAGAACAGATTCGACGCAACAGCAATGATGGCGTACACCTGCTTGCGTCCCGGATTCGTCGCCGCGACGCGGGCTATGACCATACCCGCACAATAGTTGAACACGATGGACAACAACAGCAACGCCACATACGCCGGATTCCACCAACCATAGAAAAACAGCGAAGCAGCCGCCAGCCACCCCGCCGCCAGCAGGTGACTCGTGCGCGCAAGCAGAAAAAACAGCGCAAACGTAAGCGGCAGAAAAAAGAAAATGAAGGTGTGGGAGTTGAACAGCATGTTTACCGCGCTGTGGCGTCTTAGTAACGCCGGGCGTCGGCGAATTTTATCATCGGCACCTCACGCAGCCGGACGGTAAAGCCCCGGCGAAACGGCGCCGCGGGAACGGTCACGCCAGTAGCGGCCCAGAATACGCGCGTGACACTCAGGCCAGGCGTGATTTTCATCGAGAAATTCCGCTGCTTTGCAGCCGAAAACTTCGGATGCGGCGGCGTCGATAACGGTGACGCCCTGCTCACGCGCCCAGGCATCCAACGCGGCTTTAGTGCGTGCCAGACAACGATTCGAGGAGCCGGCTTTTGACATTTCAATCTCCATGCCGGGTATCAACGGCGGCAGTATGAACACCGCGTGCCCGCCACTGTCAACAAAACGCCGCGCCACGGCGCCGAGGCGGCGCAAGAATACAGGGTTTGGCTCGCCTTGCGCGGCGCACAGGTATTTCGAGAACTGCGAGCTGGGCGCGGCGGCTGCCTGCGCCAGTACCCGTGCGCGCGCTTCGCTTAAGTGACGTTCGCCGGCGAAGGTCCAACTGCCGTCGTAACGAAAGCCGAGACAAGTACCGCGGCTTATCACGTCAAAGTCACGTGCGATAACGCCTTCCGCACAACGGTACTCGGCGCCCGCGAGGTCGAAAAAAGTGCGGCGAAAATCCGACAGCGGTTGATCCGATTTCAACACGCTGCGCAAAGCGTAACCGAGGTTGGCAACCTTGGGTAGCGCTAGCGCATCCGCAAGCTTGCGGCTTAACGGAATAGTACTTGCGCCGTAGCCGGAAAGCTGTGCAGCCGGTGCGAGGTCTAGCGTTGCCACGTCACCGGGGTGGTAGATCATTCCAATGGCCCAATCAAGGCCGATCACCAGGTTACGCACGCGGCTCGCATAATATTGTTCGATGTACTCCGCTTCGGCGGTTACCGCAGAGGTTGCGTTGGCGGTCAGCGAAAAATTGTAGGCTTGCATCGTCGCCGGAAACATCGCTGCTGTGACGCCCATCAATGATGACGCGCCCAGCACCACGGTGTTGACCTGCGCCAAACGGTCGGCAAGCCGGTGTGCTTTGAACGGCCGCGAATTTGTAACGGGTGGTGCATAGGTGATGCCGCGCGTGGCCTGTTGCCAGGCGCTTGCTTGCTTCACCGCTTCCGCGCTGCCCAATCCGCGTTCACCCAAGGCCACATTCAGTGCCAGTATGACGCCTATTGCCGTCACAAAAATACTAATAAAAACAGATAGATATATCTTTTCCTGGCGCACGGCGTCAAAACTGAAAGTAAAGAAACTCGGACTTCTTGTGCAGATTCACCACCACCAGCAAAGCCAACGCGGCCAGTGGCGCCGCCAGCCACGGTGCGGCGCGCCAGCACCACCAGCGGCGCGGAGCACCTCCCGCGATCTTCGCGTTATCCGCGAAGGCGCCCAACACAGGCTTGGCCTTGCTCATGATCTGCTGCGTATTGGGTGCGAGCCATACCACCAACAATAGCGCAATGATCCAGTAAACCAGTCCAGCAGTGACCAATCCGCGCGCGTCGCTGAACATCACGCCCTGCGCGGAAAGCCACTTTCCCAGCACGCCCCATTTGGCAAGCCAATGATCGGGCAAAGCAAAGCCATGTCCTCCCGCCATGCCCATCAATATCGCCTTGGCGGTGGACAAACTCTCCGCACGAAAAATCACCCAAGCCACGACCACGGCCATGAACGTAGTGCCGCGAGCGAACCCCCGCCCCCACGCAGCGGAGCGGCCCGCATCAAACCCGAGCGCGCGACGCAGCGCAATCCATCCGTAATTTACACACAGATAAACGCCATGCAGCGCGCCCCACACTACAAACGTCCAGCTTGCGCCATGCCACAAGCCACCCAGCAACATCGTGACCAGCAGGTTGATGTAGCGCCGCGCGGGCCCTTTGCGATTGCCGCCCAGCGGCACATACAAATAGTCACGCAGAAACCGCGACAGCGTGATATGCCAGCGCCGCCAGAAATCGATGATGTTCACTGCCTTGTACGGTGAATGGAAGTTGGCGGGTAATTTCACACCGAACAGCAACGACAAGCCGACCGCCATATCGGAATAGCCCGAGAAATCAAAGTAGAGCTGAAACGTATACGCCAGCGCACCGCACCAGGCCTCGATAAAAGTCAACGCAGCACCACCGCGCGCCGCATCGAAAAAAGGCGAGACATACTGCCCCACCTCATCGGCGATCAGCACCTTCTTGGTCAATCCCAGCACAAACAAGGTCACACCCGCGGCCAGCGAGCCGGCGTCGGGGCGGTAGATCTCGCGCCGCGCGAACTGCGGCATCATTTCCGCGTGATGCAGGATCGGTCCCGCAATCAGGTGCGGAAAGTACGTCACAAATAAAGCGTAGTGAACAAAGCTGTATTCGCGTGCCTTATCCTGGTACGCGTCCACCAGAAAAGCGATCTGGGTAAACGTAAAAAACGAAATGCCCAAAGGCAGAACGATCTCACCCAAACTTAGCTGCGTTTGCAGCGCGGTATTCAGGTTATCGAGAAAAAAGTTTGCGTACTTGTAATAAGCGAGCAACGCGAGATCGGCCGTCAACGCGAACGTGAGCATGCCGCGTGCTCCGGCTAACTTCTCTGCAGCGCGCGCCTGCACGATGCCCAAACCAATGCGGTAATTGAATACCATCGATAGCACCAACAAGCCCACATACACCGGGTTCCACCAGCCATAGAAGAACAAGGAGGCCAGCGTCAACCAGGCTGCCGCAGCCACGGGGCTGCGGCGTCCGAGCACAAAAAATCCCGTCAAAACAACAGGAAGAAACAGAAAAATAAAGGGTAAGGAATTAAAAAGCATGTTTGGCGCGGACAACGCTTGCTACGCGTCCCGCCACGCGTTGCACGCCGCCGCCACCGCGCCCACCTGCTGATCGCTCATCACCGCGCTGATGGGCAGGCTCAGCACTTCACGGTGGATCGCCTCGGTTACGGGGTAGGATTGCGCATTCCACTCGCGATAAGCCTGCTGTAGGTGTGGCGGCAGCGGATAGTGAATCAACGTCGCTATGCCCGCACTGTTCAGATAGCTTTGCAGGGCCTCGCGTGCCGGGGAGCGAATCACAAAAACATGCCATACCGGCTCGTTGTTCGTGCCGACCACGGGTAGTGTTATTGCCGGATGCCGAATTTCATTCGAATAGCGGCTGGCAATTTCACGTCTGCGTTGATTGTCTGCGTCCACGCGCGCGAGCTTCACGCGCAGCAGCGCGGCCTGTAACTCGTCGAGCCGGCTGTTGACTCCTTTGAGAATATTTTCGTATTTGCGATGCGAGCCGTAGTTGCGCAAGGCGCGCAGCGTATCCGCGAGGGAGTCATCGTTGGTGGTCACCGCACCCGCATCACCCAGCGCGCCGAGATTCTTGCTGGGGAAAAAACTATGCCCTGCGGCATCCCCCAACGCGCCCGCACGAACGCCCGCATGGCGCGCACCGTGCGCCTGCGCGCTATCTTCGAGCACCTTGAGGCGATGCTGTTTTGCGACGGCATTGATTGCCGTCATGTCCGCCGTTTGTCCGTAGAGATGCACCGGCAGTATCGCGCGTGTGTGCGGCCCCAGATGCTGTTCGATGCGGCGTGCATCCAGATTGCACGTGGCGGGATCGGGCTCGACCAGCACCGGTGTTAAACCATTTTCCGTGATAGCCAGAATGGTGGCAATGTAGGTATTCGCCGGGACGATCACTTCGTCTCCCGGCGCGAAAACGCCGAGTTCCCGCCATGCGCGCAGCGTCAGCGTCAGTGCGTCCAGCCCGTTACCGATACCTACGCAATGGCGAGTACCACAGTATGCGGCGTATTCGCGCTCGAAGGCCTCCAGCTCTTTGCCCATGACGTACCAGCCGCTGTCCAGCACCCGCGTGAACGCCGCGATCAGCGCCTCACGATCGCGTGCGTTGATGGCGAGCAAATCAAGAAACGGAATCATGGATCACGCGTATCGGCTCAGGCAGCAGGTGCGCGTAGCGCTGGAACGATTCCAGCACGGGCGCGCGTTGCGTTTCAAACCAATAATCCATTTCGGTTTCGCTCGTGCGTACCCCGCCGAATTTTTCCATGAACTGCCACACCGAGCGATTGGCTTTTCTCACCGCGAAATAAGATCGATTAAAACCCAGTTCATCCAGTGCATAGTGATAGACGATGAGCACCGATTCGACGGCGTAGGTGGCGGGTGCGCCGTCCTTCATGATCCAACTGCCAAAGCAAAAACTGTCTTCCACGGGAGCATAAATCCGAATGGTGCCGACTTTGTCTCCCGCCATGTTCTCGACTACGAAATACGCCTGATCCGGCGTGCGGGCATAATGCTCGAGCCACGCCATTTGCTGTGCGAGGTCCGCACTCGTCGTGGAAATGAAGCGCTGTTTTTGCGGATCGGTGCGCAACCGAACGATAAACTCGCCATCGCCAGCGTCGGCATTGCGCAATATCAATTGATTGCCGATAAGGCGCTGCGCTTTGCGTATTAGGGGCATGGGGCTATCCGTTGTCACGGCACCTGCGGCGATCAAGGCGCGTGCCCGCTCGCCGCTTTGAACGCACGGTAATCGCGGATGTAATCCGCCACGTCGTACCAGCCATCCGCCAGCACCAGCAACACACAGTCGCTGGAAAAATCATACATCTCGTGCCAAATCATAGGATCAATAAACAAGCCCCGCGTATTGGTATCCAGCAGTACTGCTTCGCGAAGTTTCCCGTCGTCGAGCAACACTTTGCAACTGCCGCTCAAGCACACCATCAATTGCCGCAAGGCGTGATGCGCATGCTTGCCACGGTGTACCCCAGCGCGCGTGCCAAAAATATAGTAGGTGCGCTTGATGGTGAAGGGGATGTTTTTTTGCCCCTCGATCGCGATCAGCCAACCATCAGCATCGCCCATCACCTGAAATTCGACGTAGCGGGCCAGCATTACACTTGCCTCGCGCTCTTGTTGGACGCCCCGAGCAAACACCAGCGCGAGCCCAGATAATTGACCGGAAGCATCAGCAGCACCGTTACGAATATCGCGATGCGCGCATGCCACCCCAAGGCGTCGATGAGACCCGCGTTGATCAAACTGCCGATCAATCCAGCCGCAATGTAAAACGCGGCGAATACTACGAACCCGCGCGCATTGGTTTGCGCCGCGAACACGTGCCGCGCATACAGGTAATAGGCGATGGCCACGCCCACGGCATAGGCGAGCATATAAGCCGGTACATGCCCCATGACAAAAAGTGCGGCCTGATAAAATCCGATTGAAATCACAGTGTTAAAAGCGCCAGCGGCGATAAACCGCAGCAGTCGCATGCCGCGTCGCGGCTTATTGCTTTTCGCGACAGGATCCAAAGCGCTATCCATCAGCGGCGGAATCGTTGAACTGCGTGCGCTCACGCACCAGTCCCAAAGGCCGCCGTTTGGTGTTTTCATAAGCGCGCCAAACGTAGCTGCCAACGATACCCAGGCCCAGCAGAATCAGCGACGCCGAAAACAGGATCGTTACCATGATCGCGGTATAGCCCGGTACCGCGACCAGATTCAGCGCACGCGCGCCCATCAGCGCGACACCCAGCAGCAAAAATCCCACGGTACCCGCGAAGCCGATAAACATCAGTAGCGTTATAGGAATGGCGGTAAAAGAAAAAATACTGTCGAGCAGGTAAGCCGCCTTTTTGCGCCAAGTCCATCCGCTGCTGCCGTATTTACGCACACGCCGTTGGTAAGGCACTTCCGCTCTGGGGAATCCTATCCAGAATAACTGCGCGATCAACGAGCTGTGCGCTTCATCCAGTTGCAGCAGCGCATCACGCGCGCGGCGCGATACGGCAAACACGTCCACGCCGGAAGCCGGAATCTCCGGCTGCACCAAAACCCGGTACAGCCGCCAGAACACCCGCGCCGAGAATTGGCTTGCCGCCGGATCATCGCGGTCGCTGCGCGTACCAACTACAACGTCGTGCGCTTGCGCTAGGCTTTTGAAAAATTCGGTCATCAACTCCGGTGGCTCCTGCAGATCGGCCGCCATCACCGCGATGAATTCTCCGCGCGCCGCTGCCAATCCCGTGCGCACCGCGGTAAACGATCCAAAATTGCGCGACAATGCAATCAACTGTGACGGCACGCCAAACGCCGGCAGATGTTCATGCAACCACGTTTCGGAACGATCGGGGCTGCCATCCACCACAAACACCACCTCCAGGCCGCCCGCTGTGTGGCTGGCGATTTCTTGCACAGCCTGCAATACTTCCGGCAGGAATTCTTCGTTGCGGTAGATCGGAATAATCAGGGTGTGGCTGATTGGCATGGGGTGACTGGTTCAATAGCGCAGGGTGTGAAAATAGCTTGCAGGTATTTGATTATACAGGTTATTTCCAGCAGCCAGCGCGAGCCGACCTCACGCCGTGGCATCCCGCAATGCGCCCCGGCGCACCAGGCGCGCGGGGTTGCCCGCCAACACACTATCCGCGTTGAGAAAATCGCCGCGCACCACCGCCCCCGCGCCGATCACCGTGCCGGGCGCAAGCCGCGTGTCTTTCGCGATGATTGCGCCAAATCCCACCCAGGCCCGCGCGCCAATAATGATCGTGCCGGGCGGATTGATCCAGTTATTTTCAGCGTCGTGCAATTCATGAAAATCGTTATCGACTATCGTCGCATCCCACGAGA
This sequence comes from Betaproteobacteria bacterium, assembly GCA_031381325.1. Lineage (GTDB taxonomy): Bacteria > Pseudomonadota > Gammaproteobacteria > Burkholderiales > SG8-41 > UBA5216. The sequence goes on from JANMXV010000179.1 coordinate 26,629, forward strand.
TCAGCGTGTCGCGCCCAATGACGATTTGTTTGGCGCAATACAGCGACACGCGTGCGTTCATATAGACATGGTCGCCGATGTCGAGTTCGCCGGTACACACGATGCTGATTCCCGGCCCCATGCGCACATCAGCGCCCAGTCGAACGCGGCCTTCGACGCGCCACACGCCGGGCCGCCCGCCGTCGGGGAAAACATCAACATCCGCTGGCCCCAAACGCACTGTACCAAACGTACATGCAGCGAGTTCGACGGTGCCGCCCAGCCGCACTAGCTTCACGCGATGCGAAACCAGCACCGGCAGCCGGCAAGCCTGCGCGAACGGGAAATAACGAAAATTGAAAATCAGCGTTTTGGGCAATCCCAACAACAGCCGCCACGCCTTGCCGAGTTCACGCAGCAGCATCGCTCACCTGCGTGGACGTCTGCCCGGAGAATTGTATTTGGTAGAGCTTCGCGTAAGTGCGCCCGGCGGCGAGCAACTCGCGGTGCGTGCCAATTTCGACTATGCGTCCTTTATCGAGCACCACGATACGATCGGCATTTTCCACGGTGGACAACCGGTGTGCAATCACCAGCGTGGTACGCCCTTTCATCAAGGCTTCAAGCGCGGCTTGTACATGGCGCTCCGATTCTGAATCGAGCGCGGAAGTTGCTTCGTCCAGCACCAGCACCGGAGCGTTCTTTAACAAGGCACGCGCAATTGCCAAGCGCTGGCGTTGACCGCCCGACAGCTTTACGCCGTTTTCACCGACGACAGTCGCAAATCTCCGCGGCATCTGGCGGATAAATTCGGTGGCGTGCGCTGCATCAGCGGCAGCGAGAATTTGCGCCTCACTCGCGCCGTTCATCGCGCCATAGGCGATATTCGCCGACACCGTGTCATTGAACAACACCACATCCTGGCTGACTAAAGCGATGTTGGCGCGCAGACTCGCGAGTTCAAGTTCAGCCACATCGTGACCATCGAGTGTAATGCGCCCGGAAGTCGGGCGGTAAAAACACGGCACCAGATTGGCCACGGTGGATTTACCCGCGCCGGAGGCGCCCACCAGTGCTACTGTTTCCCCCGGCGCGATTTGCAGGTCGATGCCATCCAATGCCGGGCGTTCAGCGCCCTCGTAACATAAGCTTATGTTCTCAAAGCATATCTCTCCGCGCGCGCGTTCGATTCGTACACTGCCTGTGTCCGTCTCGCCGGGCTGGTCGAGCAGCGCAAAAACACTTTCGGCCGCAGCAAGCCCGCGTTGCAGCGGCTCGTTCACGCTGGTGACGCGCTTCAAGGGCGCCGTCAGCATCAACATAGCGGTGAGAAAAGATACAAAGCCACCGACAGTAATAGAAGCATCGCGCGTGGCAAAAAATATCATTGCCGCCAGCGCGCAGGCTGCAACCAATTGCACGAACGGCACACTGGTGGCAGCGGCAGCGGCCTGCTTCATGAGAAACCGGCGCACGCGATTCGTTTGCTGCTCAAAGCGTCCGGCTTCATAGGCTTGTCCGCCATAGAGCTTGACGATTTTGTGTCCCTCAATCGCTTCCTGAATCACTTGCGTCACTTCGCCCATCGCGTTTTGAACATCACGGCTGGTGTTGCGCAACCGTATGCTGACCAGTCGTACAATCAATACGATCAGCGGCGTCATGATGAGAGACAGCAAGGTGAGCTTCCAGTTGAGCCAGAACATCCAGCCCAGTAAGCCGATGATGGCCACGCCATCCTTGAATATCGCCACCAGCACGCTGGTCGCGGCGGAAGTCACTTGCGTTACATCAAAAGTGAGCTTGGAAATCAGATTGCCGGAGGCTTGATCGTCGTAATACGGCGTGGGCAATTCGAGCAGCCGCGCGAACATCTGTGTGCGCAGATCCATCACCAGCCGGTTGCCCACCCACGCCATGCAATACGACGCGGCATATTCGGCGAGTCCACGCACCAGGAACAATGCAATGATGATCAGCGGCATCCAGCGTATTGCCACTGCGTCACGCTCAACGAACACACCATCGAACAACGGCTTCATAAGTGCGGGCAGACCGACCTCGGTCAGCGCAACGATGATCGCGCCTGCTATCGCCACCAAAAACACGTGACGATAGGGCGCGACATAGCGCAGCAGACGCAAGTACAACTCGGAACTGGAAAGGGCATGCGGCGGGTTGTTCACCCGCCGAACCATAGCAAATTTCCGATGTTAATTCAAGAACTTACAACCACATACACCATCGTGCCTGAACGTGCGCCTAGTCGCATCAACGCCCGTCAATGCGCCGCAGTCCTGAACACTTTTTCAGCCCATTTGTTGAGACTCACACCGCTTCGCGCAGCTGCTTTGAGGGCCGCCGCATGGATTTCGGGGGCAATGCGCAACATGAGTTTGCCGCTGGCAGGTTTTTCCGGCTTGCTGCCCAGCTTCGCGCAAGCGGCTATGTAATCATCGACAACCGCATGGAAATTAGCCTCAAACTCAGACACAGATTCGCCGTGGAAGGAAATGATGTCATCGATATCAAGCACCCGTCCGACAATGATTTTGTCTTCTGCGTCGAAAATCATGCTGGCAGTGTAGCCCTTATAGTGCATTGCATTCATCGTGTTGTTCATGATTTGCCCTCAATTCGTTGCAGGAATTCACGCACGGCAATGACGCGATAGCGCAGGGCTTCCTTGCCGGGGTGCGACCGATGCAGTGTCGCCTTGCATCCCTGCGCTTCAAACGTCACCGACGATCCAGCCCCTTCGATAACGCGGCAACCCAGCTATATACCTACACAAAATTGTTTGGCATGATTTATTGTGGTAACGTACCTACATTATTCAGAAACCGCAGGTGAGGCCATGACTATCACGACCCTTTCAAGCCGTCAGTTCAACCAGGACGCCAGTAAGGCCAAGAAAGCCGCAAAAGCTGGTCCGGTCATCATTACCGATCGCGGCAAACCGGCCCACGTCCTGCTGACGTTTACCGAGTACAAAAAAATCACGGGCGGGCGTACGAAAATCGCCGATTTGCTGGCAATGCCGGGCATCGAAGACGTTGATTTTGCTACACCGCAATTACGCGACCTGGCACAAGCAGCAGCGCTCTCTTGATGTATTTGCTCGATACCAATGTCGTGTCCGAATTGCGCAAGATACGTCTTGGCAAAGCGGATAGTTACGTTGCGGCTTGGGCCGACAGCGTCGATGCCACCGATTTGTATCTATCGGCCATTACGATCCAGGAATTGGAGATCGGCGTATTGCTGGTCGAACGACGCGATTCCTCGCAGGGGGCGGTATTTAGGGCTTGGCTTAACGGCCATGTTTTGCCTGCTTTCACGGGCCGCATTTTGACCGTCGATACGGCGGTTGCGCTGCGTAGCGCACGACTTCATGTGCCGGATCTGCGTCCGGTTCGTGACGGCCTTATCGCTGCAACGGCGCTGGTACATGGCATGACTGTCGTGACGCGCAACGTCGCTGATTTTGAGCCAACCGGCGTTCCCACGTTAAATCCCTGGAGCCGTTCTTGAGCACAAGCGAAGGGGCATTTGTTATCGTACGATAATGAAGACCCTTTCTCTTTCTTCCTATATCAATGCCCCTCCAGAGGATTACGTACCCGTAACCCCGGGAAACGTGAAAAATCGCGGTCCGCAGACCACAATTCGGTGACGCGGTGATCGAGACAAATCGCGGCGATGCGTGCGTCGTGGATCGTGCCGCCTTGCACTTTGGCGTGCAGCGCAATCCGCGCCAGTGTGGCCACATGCTGCGGCGTTTCGCCGAGCAGACTCAGGCTCGGCGACTCGACCCAGCTCTCAAGCTGATGGATGGCCTGTTTCAAGGTCGAAGGCGGCTCAAAAATTTTCGCGCGCGTCACGATAGCCATGAATTCGTGTATGCAAGGCCAGGGTATCGCCCACGCGGCACGACCCGCCATCAAGGATTTCAGGCAAGCGTGCGCGGCATCATTCCACTCGTGATCGGCGCGATGCGCATAGACAAGCAGATTGGTATCAACCGCGATCATCGCTCGTTCGCGGCATCAAGCACGGCGCGCCATCCTGACGCGCGTGCCGCTGCCGTCAAGCCTTTGCCCTTCACCCGGGCATCGCGCGGTTGAAATTCTGTCGAGCCGTGAACTGATTTGAGCGTTTGTCGGAGGCTTTGCTCAATCAAGGCGCGCAACGTGATTCCGCTCATGGCAGCGCGCCGCTTGGCTTCGATGAACAATGCATCCGAAATGTCTATGGTGGTTTTCATAGGGTTATATGGGCACCCATATTATTAAATATGGGCATATTACCATTTTATCGTTGCGCACGCCCGCTACTGAAATGTGTATTGCGCCGACACAAACAGCGTGCGCTCCGGCGCGGGCAATGCCGCATACGTCGGAAAACCGGTGAACACGCCATAGCTGAAGTATTTTTCGTTGAACAGATTGCGCACGCCGGTGTTAACCAGCCAGCCGCCGCTACGCAGACTGAGCTTTAGATCAGCCACCGTGTAGGCGGGCATTTTCCGGCCAAAGGCGTTAGTCTCATCCGCGTCGAAGGGGCTGCTGCCGACCCGCCGCACATCGAAATCGGCGCGCGCACGATTGAGAAAGGCCCAACCCAATCCGGCATTGACCGCACTGCGTGGCACCAGCGGCACCGCGTTGCCCGCGATAGAGACGCCCGCGAAATTTCCTTCGCGGAATTTGGCGTCCGTGTAGGTGTAGTTGGTATGCACATCCACGGCGGGATTCACCTGCCAGTGCGCTTCCAGTTCCACGCCCTGCCGGCGTGTCGGTTGCAAATTACGATTGCTGAACGTTAGCGGATCAAAAAAGATTTCGTTGCGTAAATTGATGCGATAGGCCGCGGCACGGTAACGCACGGGGCCGGTGTTCCCTTCCACGCCAATTTCGCTGTCGTGCGCGGTCTGCGGCTCCAGCAACGTCACCGACGCGGCGAACAGATTGTAGTTGTCATTGACGTTGGGTATGCGAAAGCTTTGGCCCGCTTTGCCATAAACGTTCACGCCCGGCGCAAGCACTTGTCGTAACGAAACGTCCCACGCATGCAGCGTACGGCTGCGCTCACCCGTCGCTGCGGGATTTGCTGCGTCTGTTACACCATAGCGTATGCGCTGCCCTCTAGCGCCCAGCGTCAGCGTGGTTTGCGTGGCGAAACTCAGGGTGTGCTGCGCATAAAGTGCTGCGCTGCGCTGGGTGGCTTGGGGCCGGCCCACCACCGAGGGCTGCGCATTGGCGTCGAATTTCCAGTCTTCGAAATCCATGCCTAACACCAGATGGTTATCCCAACTGCCGATCCGCGGTTTTAACTGCAACCGCGGCGCCAGCGTCCATACGCTGACGTGCGTATCGATGTTGTTGCGAAACGGCGTGCCTACGAAAAACGAAGCGGTGGTGTCTTTTTCACGGTAGCCGAAATTCGCTGCGAACTCGCCATAATCGAATTTGTATTGTGCGCCCAAATTCGCGTAGCCGCCCCGCGTAGTGGCAAAATCGTTGGGTGTGGCGGCCTGCTTGCGGTTGCTTGCGATCTGCGCTTCGCTTATCGCGCCGGGTAAACCTGTGCGCTGCTCGTCGCCACCCAGCTTGAGTACCAGCGAACCCGCATCCCCCGTCCAGCGCAGATCGGCTTGCGCATTGTCGATGCGCACGCGGTTGTTGTCGCGATAGTTGTTGCTTTCGTAGTGGTTCGCGTTCAGGCGCACGCCTGCGTTGTCTCCCGCGATGTTGCCGCTCAAGCGCAGCTCGCGGGTGTTCAAGCTTGCGGCGCCTGCGCCCAGCGTTGCCGAGCGTGCATTGCGCTCGGGCGCCTTGGTGATGATGTTAATCGTGCCGCCAGTGGCGCCGCTGCCATACAGCACGGCGCCGCCACCGCGCAGAATCTCGATGCGCTCAATGGACGCCAGCGGTATGGCCGACCAATTAACAGTCAGTTGTTCGTACTCACTGATACGTACACCATCGAGCAGTACCAGCGTGTTCTGGTCGCCGAAAATGCCAAAGCCGCGCATATCGACCTGCACGTTGGGCGACCCGGAAAGATCGCGCGTGCGTATGCCGGCAAGCGATTGCAACAACTGTGGCACACTGGACGCCGGGCTGCGCTCGATATCCTGAGCCGTGATGACGCTAACGCCTATCGGATAACGCGCGGCAGCGTCGTCAAAACGCGTGGCTGTGACGGTCACCGGCGGTCCGACCGGTGTTGAAGGTGCCGCAGGTTCGGCGGCTTGCGCCGACGACAGGAACGACAGTGAAGATAAGGCCGCGAACACAGCCGCGGCCAGTGGTACCGGAGGTACAATTGGTGTTGTATTTCTCATAAATTCCCCAAATGGTTGTGCGCGCCCGCCGCGCGCAAAAAAGCACACAAGCACATCGGGAAACACCAAGGGGATTTACGCCAGTACGAAAGACAACACCATGCCGCGATCACATGGATCAGGCACACCGCATCCCCGCGGCATTTCCATCCTTCGGTAAGGGCCGGTATACGGGCTCATGAATCAAACGTGCCGCCTTCCCATGAACAAAGCTCACAGTGGCTTGCTGGCACATCGTCGCGGCGGCAATGCAAAAACCGCACACACACCGCGTTCACTTACCGTTGCGGGGGCAGCGTCGGCTTTGAGAGGGTAAGTATTTGTTTACACAATACTTTTCTCGCACCGGCTTCCCGTTTAACCAGCGATCTGCTGTGATCGCCGGCACCCTTTACCGTGTCCGCGCAACGCTCGCTTACGGAAAGCGTGTTTCGCGGACGGGCAAATGTTAGCACACACAAACACTGCCGTAATCAATTACTAAACCACATTCACTTTTCGCCGTTAGTAGTTGACTCAATGGATTTTTTACAACTATAGTACGGCTCATGGAAGTGGAACTGAAATCGCTCGAAGACAAGTTGGCGCAATTCGTCAAAGTGTGCCAGCAACTACGGGCGGAAAATCATCAATTGCGCCAGGATGTCGCGTCCGCGCTTAACGCCCATCGCCAGCTCGAAGACAAAATTGGCGGCGCCACCACGCGCCTCGAAGCGCTGCTGCAACAAATCCCCGAAGAAGCGACATGAGCGCCGTCGAAGCCAAGGATACGAAGGATACAAAGGGCCTGCAAATTACCATCATGGGACGCAATTTTCGCGTCGCCTGCAAGGATGAAGAGCAAGCCGGCCTGCTCGAAGCCGTCGATTACCTGAACCGGCGCATGGAAGAAATCCGCGATCAGGGCAAGATCGTCGGCCTTGAGCGCATCGCCATCATGGCCGCGCTCAACATCACGCATGAATACCTCGGCGCCAAAGTCGGTGGCGATTTTGACATCGCCGGCTTCAAGCGTAGAATGTCCAGCATGGAAACGGTGATCGATCAAGCGATATCGGAACAAACCAAACTGTTCTGACGTTCGTAGATCTGACCGTTCAGAAATTCCCCTGCGGTGTTCGTAAAGGCCTTAATTTCTTTGAGCCAATAAGTGGTATACGGTTGCTGACCTTAGTGATACCGGTGTGAGCGTCCCACGCGGACGAACCTGAAGGAATCCGGAAGGCGACCCCTTGAACCTTTGGTTCAAGAAACGGGCCTGACGGCACAGGCGGGGGAACCTTATTGATTCGTGTGGATAATGCGGCTTAGCCGCATTTTTTTATGGTGATAGGGAGGACATATGCGCTATTGGCTGATGAAGAGCGAGCCGGATGCCTACAGCATAGACGCGCTGGCCAAGGACAAAACCGCCCCGTGGACGGGTGTACGCAACTATCAGGCGCGCAATTTCATGCGCGACCAGATGGTCAAGGGCGACAAGGTGTTGTTTTATCATTCCAGTTGCGAGGAGCCGGGCATCGTCGGCATCGCCGAAGTGTGCAAACTCGCCTATCCCGACGAAACGCAATTTGATCGCAAGAGCAAGTATTACGACGAAAAATCCACGCGCGACAATCCGCGCTGGCTGCATGTAGACGTGAAGTTCATCAAGAAAACCCGGCTCATCAGCCTGCCGGAACTGCGCGAAAACAAAGCGCTCGCCAACCTGCGCATACTTGCGCGTGGCAACCGGCTGTCGATTACGCCCGTGGATCCCGCCGATTGGGAAACCATTCAAAAAATACTGTAGATCGAAAGACCCATATGACGCCGCCGATTCAAACCATAGACACCCACGCGCATTACTTTCCACAGCCGTATATCGACCTCATCGCCAAGCACGGCAAGCGCTGCGGCACCACGGTCACGGTGGACGACAAAGGCGTCACGTTTATTCAGGTCGGTCTGCTGCTGCGCACCGGTCCGATCACGCGCACCTTCATTGATCTCGACGAGCGCCTGAAGATCATGGATCAGCAGGGCGTGGGCATGCAGGCGCTGTCGCTCACGCAACCGATGGTGTACTGGGCCGACGACGATCTCGGCGTGCAACTGTGTGTCGCGTTCAACGACGCCATCAGTGCCGCACATCTGGCGCATCCGGATCGTTTGATAGGCTTTGCGTGCCTGCCGATGCAAAACCCCACGCTTGCCGTGCAGGAACTCGAACGCACGGCAAAGCTACCCGGCATCAAGGGTGTTTACTTCGCCACCGCGGTGCGCGACCGCGAACTTTCCGACCGCAGCTTCTTCCCGGTGTACGAACGCTGCGAAGCACTCGGCCTGCCGATCTTCCTGCATCCGATGATGATCAACAATGAACGGCTGAAGCAGTTTTACCTGATTAACCTCTGCGGCAATCCGTTCGACACCGCTATTGCCGCCTCGCACTTGATTTACGGCGGCGTGCTCGATGCTTTTCCCAAGCTTGAAGTCAGTCTGCCGCATGCGGGCGGCGTGCTGCCCATACTGCGCGGCCGTCTCGACCGCGGCTTTCATACCCGCATGGAATGCAAAACCATCAGCCAAGCGCCGAGCACCTACCTGAAGCGCTTCACCTACGACACCATCACCTACGACGAAGCACTGCTCGAAGACTTGATCAAACTCGTCGGCGCGGATCGCATCATGGTAGGCAGCGACTACTGCTTCGACATTGCCTATGAAGAACCGCTGCGATTTTTGAATGGCGTGAAATCGCTGACCGCCGAGCAGAAACAACAGATTGTGTGGAGCAATGCGGCGAAGCTTTTAAATTTGTAAAACTTGTAGGGTGCAATCCTATTGCACCATCTGTTCAGCTTTTCTATCGGATTAACATCGCCATGCGGTGCGATGGCGATCGCGCCCTACGTGTTTTCATTTAGCAAGATGTTTACGGAAAAAATCCACGGTTAACCCCAACGCCAGATCCGCCTCGGCCTTGCGGTAAGGTTTGCCCCCATGCCGTGCAAACGCATGATCCGCGTCAGGATACTTGTGTATCGTCACCAGCGGATTGAGTGACAAGCGCCGCTCGATCAACTCATTTACTTCGGCCTGCACCCAGCGATCTTTCATTGCCATATGCAGCATGAAAGGGCGATGCAGATCGCCGGCTTCGCGGATATGGTGTTCGATGTAGGTGCCGTAGTAGGCCACCGCGCAATCGATGTCGGTGCGACAGCACAAGAGATAACACAACTTGCCGCCAAGACAGTAACCCACCGCGCCGGCTTTGCCATTGCACTCCGGCAGCCCCGTGAGATGCTTCATGGTGTCCTCCATATCGCGCACGCCAAGGTCGTAGTCGAAATCGTAATAAAGATCGAAGGCTTTTTTCACATGCTCCGGATTGCCATCAGACAATTCCACGCCCGGCTCCTGCCGCCAGAATAAATCCGGCACCAGACACACGAAACCGGCTTCGGCAAATTCGTGCGCATGCTTGCGCATGGTGGCGTTAACACCCCAGATTTCCATGATCGCGACGATGCCGCCTGCGGGCGGGCCATCCGGCACCGCAAGGTACGCGCCCATCACACCGTCGCGCAGAGGGACTTTGATGTGGGATGTTTTCATGTTCGACTAATTATAAAAATGCAAGATCAAATTAACCACAGATGAACACAGATACACACAGATTAAAACCGAAAATGTTCAGTCTCTATGTATCTGTGTTCATCCGTGTTCATCTGTGGTTCAAATGTTCTTGAAGTTATACCTACTGCGGTTTAATCCCCGCCGCCTTAACCACCTTGCCCCACTGCGCATATTCCTGTTTGAGCAGTGCGGCGAATTCTTCCGGCGTCGAGCCGATGGTTTCCACGGCGAGCGCGGTTAGTCGTTCTTTAGTTTCCGGTGCAGCCAGCGCACGCAAGGTGTCGTTGCGCAGCTGGGTCACCAGCGCACGCGGCAAACCTGCGGGTCCCAGCACGCCATACCAGCCGGAGGTGTTGAATTGAAGGCCGCTTTCCGCCACCGTCGGCAAATCGGGCAACAACGTTGAACGCTTGTCACCACCGACCGCTAACGCACGCAGCCGGCCGGCTTTCACTTGCGGCAGCGCCGCCGACAAACCGTTGAACATCATATTCACTTCGCCCGCCAGCAGCGCGGTCATGCCCGGCCCCGCGCCCTTGTACGGCACGTGGGTAATCTTGACGCCGGCCGCGACATTAAACAGTTCACCGGCCATATGTATGCCCACGCCGGTGCCGCCAGAGGCAAAGTTAAGCTTGCCCGGTTGCGATTTCGCGAAATCGATCAACTCCTTCACCGATTTCACCGGCAGGCTCGGATGCACCAGCAGCACGTACGGCGCAGATGCGGCCAAGGTAATCGGCGTGAAATCCTTGTTGGTGTCATACGGCGCCGACTTCACCAGATGCGGCACGATCGCCAGCGGCCCGGAAAAACCCATCAACAGCGTGTATCCATCAGGCGCGGATTTCGCCACGATTTCCGCGCCGATCAACCCCGCCGCGCCCGCACGATTGTCAACCACGATTTGCTGGCCCAGTATGTCGCCGAGGCTCACGCTCAACGTGCGCGCGATCACGTCCACGGGACCGCCTGCCGACGACGGCGCGATCATG
>JANMXV010000202.1:0-1318 GCA_031381325.1 Betaproteobacteria bacterium
AATTGATCGAAGCGGTGAAACGCGGCGTCATGCTGGCGGGCGGGCTGCCGGTGGAGTTCCCGGTGATTACGCTGCATGAATCGTTCGCGTACCCCACCAGCATGTATTTGCGCAACCTGATGTCGATGGATACCGAGGAGATGATCAAGGGCCAGCCGGTGGATGCGGTGGTGCTGATCGGCGGTTGCGATAAAACGGTGCCGGCGCTGCTGATGGGCGCGGCCAGTGCCAACGTGCCGGCGATCATGCTGGTGACCGGGCCGATGATTACCGGCGACCACAAAGGCGAGCGCCTCGGCGCCTGCACCGACTGCCGCCGCTTCTGGGGAAAATTCCGCGCCGGTGAAATTTCCGAGCAGGAAATCGGCGAGATCAATAACAAGTTAGCACCCTCGGCGGGCACCTGCATGGTGATGGGCACGGCCAGCACCATGGCGTTGTGTACCGAGGCGATGGGCATGATGTTGCCCGGCGGCGCGTGTACGCCGGCGGTGATGGCCGATCGGCTGCGCCATGCCGAAGCCAGCGGCGCGCGTGCGGTGGCGATGGCCAAAGAGAAGTTAACGCCCGACAAAATCATGACGCCCGAAGCGTTTGAAAACGCGTTGCGCGTGCTGCTGGCAGTGGGCGGTTCGACTAACGCAATAGTGCATCTCACCGCGATGGCAGGGCGGCTGGGTATACAGATTGATCTCGATGCATTCGACAAAATGGGTCGCGAGACGCCGGTGCTGGTCGATCTCAAGCCGACCGGCCAGCATTACATGGAAGATTTGGAGAAAGCTGGCGGCTTGGTCGTAATACTGCGCGAGATTCGCAAATTGTTGAACCTCGATGCGTTGACCGTGACCGGCGACACGCTGGGCGAAAACATTAAAGCAGCAGCGCCCGCGTGGAAGCAGGACGTAGTGCGTCCGTTCAACGATCCGATATTCAAAGGCGGCAGTATTGCCGTGCTGCGCGGCAATCTCGCGCCCGAAGGCGCGATCATCAAGCAGGCGGCGGCGAGTCCGAAGCTGATGCAGCACACCGGGCGCGCCGTGGTATTTGAGTCGCTGGAGGATTTGGCCAACCGCATCGATGATCCGAAGCTCGATGTCAAAGAGGACGACATTCTGGTGATGCAAAACGCCGGGCCGAAAGGCGCGCCGGGTATGCCGGAGGCAGGCTACATACCGATCCCGAAGAAACTTGCGCAGAAAGGGGTGAAAGACATGGTGCGCATTTCGGATGCGCGCATGAGCGGCACCGCGTTCGGCGCGATTGTGTTGCACGTGACGCCCGAATCCGCGCTGGGCGGGCCGCTGGCGCTGGTGAA
>JANMXV010000211.1:0-4391 GCA_031381325.1 Betaproteobacteria bacterium
GGGTTGGGGTGAGGGGAAACATCAAAGCCCGCGACATCTTAATATCAACGATCAACCCAACGAAATCACCGGCCACCCCGCAGCCATAGCATGCGCCCGCAACTTATCATCCGGATCAACCGCCACCGGATGACTCACCAACGCCAACAACGGTAAATCATTATGCGAATCGCTGTAGAACCAACTCTTTTCATAAGACCGCAACGTCTCCCCGCGCGCTGCGAGCCAAGCCCCCAAACGTTTAGACTTGCCCTCACGAAAGCACGGCACCCCGCTCACACCACCGGTAAATTCACCATTGCGCTGTTCCGGCTCCGTAGCAATCAAATACTTAATGCCGAACAAACGCGCAATCGGCGCGGTGACAAAACTGTTGGTCGCCGTCACCACCACGCGCACATCATTCTTGTGCTGATCCACCAGCACGCGCGCGGAATCGCGCAGCATCGGCTGTATCTTTTTCTTCATGTATTCGCCATGCCACTGATCCAGCACTGCGCGCGGATGACGCGACAGCGGCTTTAACTGAAAATCGAGGAACGCGTGAATGTCGAGCGTGCCTGCTTTGTACTGATCGTAGAACGCCTGGTTCTGCGCTTCATACACTTCGCGGTCAAGCACGCCCTGCTCGATCAAGAACTGCGCCCACTCGAAATCGGAGTCGCCGGCGAGCAGGGTGTTGTCCAGATCAAATAGCGCTAAATTCATTTTATCGTAAGTATTTGTTTTTATTGATATTTATTTGTCGCTTAGCAACAGATCACGCACCAGCGGAATGGTCACCGCGCGCTTGGCTTCCAGTGAATAACGATCCAGTGCCGCGAGCGTTGCAAACAACGAACCCATATCGCGCGCCGCGTGTGCGAGTAGATACGAACACACTTCCACCGGTAAGGCGAAGCCACGCTCACCCGCGTGTTGCTTCAGCGCATGAATTTTTTCGTCATCGCTAAGCGCATGCACCTGCACCACCAGACCCCAGCCCAACCGCGTCAATAGATCGGCGCGCAGATTGAGTTGCACCGGCGGCACGCTGCCGCTGGCGATCAAGCTGCCGCCTTGCTCACGCAGCGCGTTGTAGCGATGGAACAGCGCCACCTGCGCGTCGCCGCCCAGGCGTTCGACATCATCGGCGGCGAGTAAGGGCGCGGCATCGTCAAACGTATTGCTCGCTTCGCATGCAACATATGTTGCATCCGCGCCTGCCGCCAAAGCGGCAGCCTTGAGCAAATGTGTGCGCCCGCACCCCGCCTCGCCCCACAGGTAAACAAAGCGCTCGCCACCGCCGGCGACAGCCGCGCGCAAATGCGCAATCGCTTCCGCATTGCGGCCCACGATAAAATTCTCGAATGCCGGCGCGGGTGGCGCCGTGATGTCCAGCGCGAGCTGTCTCATGACGCGGCGCGCATCAGACAAGCGCACGTGCAAAAACAACTTCAGCCACAGAGGACACAGAGAAAAAACAGTTCAAGGGGTCTCGGTGTCCTCTGTGTCCTCTGTGGCAAACGTTCTTGACCTTGAAACTCGTCGCCTTTGCCGGTAACAGAATCATGGCGTGCTGTTATACATCCCGCTCGCGAGATATTTGCCGCGCACATGACGCAGCCACACCAGTAACGCGGCGCTCGCGGGCAGCGCGAGTAAGATGCCGGTGAAGCCGAACAACTGGCCGAAGGCGAGCAGTGCGAAAATCACCGCCACCGGATGCAGGCCGACGCGGTCGCCCACCAGCCACGGCACGAACACCGAGCCTTCGAGCACGTTGCCCACCGCAAACACCACCCAGATCCACACCAGATGCGTCATGTCGCCAAACTGCAAAACGCCGGTGAGCGTGGCGAGCAGAACGCCGCTGATCACGCCGAGATACGGCACAAAGGTGAGGCAGCCCGCCAGCAGCCCCACCGACAGCGCGTAATCCAGTCCGACTGTCCACAGCGCGACCGTGTAAAAGATCGCCATCAGCAACATCACCATCAATTGGCCGCGCAGAAACTCGCCGAGCACGGCGTCGATTTCCTTCAACAGGCCGGACACGGTGACGTTCCAGTTGCGCGGCATCAGCTTCGCCACATGCGCAATCATGTCGTCCCAGTCGCGCATAAAATAAAACAGCACCAGCGGCGTCAACACCAGATTACCGATCAGGCCCAGCAGCGCCAGCCCGCCGCTTTTCAACGTGGGCAGTAGTTGCACGGCAAAACCCTGCACTTCTTTCGCGTGTTCGGTGAGCCAGTCCTTGACCAGCGCGGTGTCGAGTTCGACGCCGAAGTGTTGTTGCACCAGCGGCCCGAGGTTCAACTTGATCCAATCGATGAATTGCGGGAACTGCGTGACGATGGTTTTTATCTGCTTGGTCACCAGCGGCATCAGCACCAGCAACATGACCAGGAGCACGCCCGCGATCAGCGCCAACGCGATACTCACCGCCAGGGTGCGCGGCATGCGGCGCGACATGCGGGTGACCAGTGGATTAAAAATGTAGGCCAGCACCGCAGCCGCCAGAAACGGCGCGAGTATGGGGCTTAGCAGGTAAACCAGCGCAGCAGCGATGGCCGCCACCGCGAGCCACCAGCCATAACGTTCATTGCGTTCATTGCGTTTTTTGCGCGCTTTGCCGGAGTCGAGAGTGTCCATGTCAGCCCTTCAGGCGCCGTATAAAGTCGCCGCCAATACCTTAGCGTGTAGCGGGCGGCAACTCAAGCCGCCGCATCAGGTCGCATCACGTTGAACCACGCCGAACCACACCGAATCACGCCGAATCACAATGAGGCCGATGGCGGCGGACGTTTCCTGAAGCGATCCCAAACCCAAAGCGCATACCCCGACAGCAGATAGAGCACAAACACGGCAAACAGTATTTCGGGCAAGGTGCTGGCGGACGCGAACAAAAACACGAAGCCCATTGCGATGCCCACCAGCGCCGAGAACGGCACGCTCTTGCGCAAGTTGATATCCTTGCCGCTGTAAAATTTGAAATTACTGACCATGGTAAGTCCGGTGAACACCGTCAGCCCCCACGCCAGCCATTTCACGTCTACACCCTTGACCTGGTATTCGTTGAGCGCCCACACCAAACCCGCTAGCACGCACGCGGCTGCGGGGCTGGGCAGCCCCTGAAAGTAACGCTTATCCACGATGTCGATGTTGGTGTTGAATCGCGCAAGCCTTAGGGCCGCGCAGGCGCAATAGACAAACGCGGCGATCCAGCCCAGCCGGGTTGAAAGCCACGGCCCCAGCACGGGCACAGTTTTAGAAAACGCAAAGTCGCGCAGCGCCCACGTGTAAACCACCAGCGCCGGCGCGACACCGAACGACACCATATCCGACAGGCTGTCGAGTTCGGCGCCGAAATCGCTTTGCGTGCGCGTGAGCCGTGCGATACGACCGTCCAGCCCGTCGAGCACCATGGCCGCGAATATGCCCATCGCGGCAAATTCGAAGCGCTCATTCATGGCCTGCACAATGGCGTAAAAACCGGAGAACAGCGCTGCTAATGTAAACAGATTCGGCAACCAGTAGATGCCGCGCCGGCCGAAGCGGTTCTTGATAAAGGGACGGTCGCTGTCGGGTGGCAGGCTCATGGTGATATGGTCAGCACCGCCAGCACCGACTCGGTGGCATATACGATGTCGCCCACCGCCGCGCGCGGCATGGCGTCCAGCGGCAGATACAAATCCACACGCGAGCCGAAGCGTATGAAGCCAAAGCGTTCGCCGCGCGCCAAGGCCTGGCCGGTTTTCGCATAACAAAGAATACGCCGCGCCACCAGACCTGCGACCTGCACGCAGGTGACGTCCGCGCCTTTGGGTGTTTTGATCCACAGCACGGCACGTTCGTTATCCAGCGAGGCTTTGGCCAGCGCCGCATTCAGAAAACTGCCGGGGAAATACCAGGTTTTGCGAACTTCGCCATCCACCGGACTGCGGTTGGAATGGGCGTTGAACACGTTCATGAACACGCTGATTTTCAGCGCATCGCGATCCAGATAGGGATCGCGCGCGCGTTCAACCACCACCACGCGTCCATCGGCAGGCGAGAGCACTGCCGATGGGTCAGCGGGAACAACACGCGGCGGATCGCGGAAAAACTGGATCATGAACACCACCACCATCCAGAAAAACAGCGCCGCGGCCCAGCCCGCGTACGCATGCACCGCAATCGCTGCCACCAACGCCAGTGCGATAAACGGCCAACCTTCGCGGGCGATGATGGGGTGGGGGTAATTCATTAGTTCTTCGACTGATCCACCAGACGATTGCGCTTGATCCACGGCATCATGTCGCGCAGCTTGCCGCCCACTATTTCGATGGCGTGCTGCTTGCCGATGCGGCGCATGGCGTTGAGCTTGGTGGCGCCGGTCTGGTTTTCGAGCAGGAATTCCTGTGCAT
>JANMXV010000226.1:0-3350 GCA_031381325.1 Betaproteobacteria bacterium
ACCTTGCGCGATTGGTAATAGGCTTGCGCTGCCGCCCGCGCCAACGCACGCACGCGGCCGATGTACGCCGCGCGCTCGGTCACCGAAATCGCGCCGCGTGCGTCCAGCAAATTAAAACTATGCGAGCATTTCATCACCATCTCATAACCCGGCAGTGCCAGGCCCGCTTCGAACAATCGCTTCGCCTCGGACTCGAACTGGCCAAACTGCTGCAACAGCATATCTACGTTGGCGTGCTCGAAGTTGTACGTCGATTGCTCGACTTCATTCTGATGATAGACATCGCGATAGGTCACGCCGGGCGCCCATTGCAAATCGAAAATGCTTTCCACCCCTTGCAAAACCATCGCTAGGCGTTCTAATCCATAGGTGATTTCGCCCATCACCGGCTTGCAGGGGATGCCGCCGACTTCCTGAAAATAGGTAAACTGCGTGACTTCCATGCCGTTCAACCACACTTCCCAGCCGAGGCCACACGCGCCCAGCGTGGGGGACTCCCAATCATCCACGACAAAGCGGATGTCGTGTTGCAGCGGATCAATGCCGATTTCCTTGAGTGAACCCAGATATAAATCCAGAATATTAGCGGGCGACGGCTTCAGCACCACCTGATACTGATAGTAGTGCTGCAAGCGATTGGGATTTTCACCGTAGCGGCCATCCTTGGGGCGGCGCGACGGTTGCACGTAAGCGGCGTTCCATGGCTCCGGGCCTATGGCGCGCAGAAAAGTCGCGGTGTGAAACGTGCCCGCGCCGACTTCCATGTCGTAGGACTGGAGCAGGGCGCAGTGATGGCGATCCCAATAATGATTAAGCGCCAGGATCAACTGCTGAAAGGTTTGCATCGCGTGATTTTACATGGGAAAAGCTCACTGCGAGGGCGCGGAGGGCTGCAAAGAAACCCGAAATCCTGCAAAGCTTCAGAAAAAATCATCATGGTCACACCCATGTGTATTTGCCCTTTTACTCCATCTGCGACATCATTCCGTATCCGATGAATCGCTAAAATCCCTCATGACTTACCTGATCGTATGCACCGTTGCGCTGCTTGCCTCTGGCCTCACGTTCTTTTCCGGTTTCGGCCTCGGAACGCTGTTGCTCCCTGCGTTTGCGCTGTTCTTCGCCGTGGAGAAAGCCGTTGCACTGACCGCCGTGGTGCATTTCCTGAACGGTGTATTCAAGCTCTTCCTCGTGTGGCGCCACATCGATCGTGCTGTGGTCATGCGCTTCGGTGTGCCCGCGATACTAGGCGCTTTTGCCGGGGCGGGGCTATTGATGTGGCTTGCCGGCGGCGGGGCATTGCTGACTTATTCCCTGTTTGGCCGCACGGTAGCGATTGCTCCGGCCAAGCTTATAGTAGGGCTGTTACTGCTGTTCTTTGCCTGCGCCGAGGGGCTGCCGTGGTTTCGTGGTATTTCCTTCCCGCCGCGTTATCAGCCGCTTGGCGGCCTGCTCAGTGGATTCTTTGGCGGCCTCGCCGGCATGCAGGGCGCATTACGATCAGCATTCCTGATCAAAGCCAACCTCACCAAAGAAACCTATGTAGCCACCGGCGCAGCCATCGCCTTTTTGATCGATGTGTCGCGGCTTGCCGTTTATTCCCGTTTGATACTGGAACATCGTGCTGACTTTGACTATGCGCTGCTGAGCGCTGCCGTCATCGCTGCCCTGGCTGGTTCAGTGCTCGGCAATCGTTACTTGCGCAAGGCCACAATGGGCGGCATCCAGTGGATGGTGGCACTGATGCTGTTCGCTGTAGGGGTGGGTTTGATTTCAGGAATTCTCTAGGCGTAGCCGGGATAGTGTGGGCCTGGGTTTTATCCACGCGCAGGCATGCGCCACGCCACCCCCAAAAAAATCGCCAGCAGTAGCAACACGGCATAGTTGCCCCAGCGCACATACGGTGTGACGCCCTCGTAGCCGCGCACGGTATGTGTAAGCACTACGGTTTCAAATGCCGGCGCGACTTTTTCAATTTCGCCACGCGGATTAATCACCGCGGTCATGCCGGTGTTGGTGGCGCGCAGCATGGTGCGGCCCGTTTCGAGCGCGCGCGCCTGCGAGATTTGCAAATGCTGTTCCGGCGCGATGGAGCGGCCAAACCACGCCACGTTGCTGACGTTAACCAGCAGCGTGGCTTGCGGCAACTGGCGAATGATTTCTTCGCCGAATACGTCTTCATAGCAAATGTTCACCGCCACGCGCTGGCCCGCGATATTGAGCGGTTGCTGATCGATGGCGCCGCGCGAAAAATCCTGCAACGGGATGGCGAGTACGTTGACAATCCACGCCAGCAGCGGTCGCAACGGTATGAACTCACCGAACGGCACCAGATGCGACTTGCGGTAAAACTGTTGCGGCGCCGTGCCCAGCGAAATCGTGGTGTTGTAGTAGCTACCGTCCGGCGTGCGTTCCGGCACGCCGATCAGCACGTCGCTATTATTCTTTTTGGCGTGCGCGGCGATGGCCGCAAGATAATCCGGCGGCACCTGGTGCAAAAATAAAGGCAGCGCGGTTTCGGGCAGCACGATGAGCTGCGCGTCGCTGTTCGCGATCAAGCGGGCGTAAGTATCCAGCGTCGCGCGCATCTGGTCTTCGCGCCATTTCATATCCTGCGCAACATTGCCTTGCAGCAGGCTGACAGTGGTGGGCGCACCGGCAGGCATGGTCCACTCGATTTGTTTTAAAACAAAGCCGCCTACCACCAGACCGGCGAAAATAATTGCGGCGGCCCGGTGCGCGGTTCTGGTTTCGCGCCAGCGCATCGCGAGCAGTGCCATGCAACCCGCCATCAACGCCACCACCAGACTTACGCCGTAAATGCCCAGCAGCGGCGCGTAACCCGCCAGCGGGCTGCCGGGTATCTGCGAATAGCCAATGGTGTTCCACGGAAATCCGGTGAATATCCAACTGCGCACCCACTCGGCGAGTACCCACAGCGCGGGCGCGAGCAGCATCAGCTTGATGGTTGTTGCGCGCCGGCTGCGCGCAACGGCATATCCTGCCAACGCCGGAAACAAGGCCAAAAAAGCGCAAAACAGCAAAGTCGCCAGTGCCGCCAGCGGCATCGGCATCGCGCCAAAAGTGTGCAGGCTGACGTAAATCCACGACACGCCCGCGAGAAAAAAGCCGAGGCCGAAGGCCCAGCCGATTTTGAATGCCCGCTTGGGCGTGGCCGCTTGCGACCATTGCCAGAACAGCAGTGCCAGCGTAACGAAAGGCAGGGGTGACACGTGAAACGGCGCGAAGCCCGGCACGGTGAGTGCGCCGGCCAGAAATGCAACGATGAACGGCGCAGGCTGAGAAAATGATGCGGCTTCCCGCGCCGCAGGATGCTTTTCCCTCATCAA
>JANMXV010000236.1:0-12867 GCA_031381325.1 Betaproteobacteria bacterium
CTCCGCAGTGGTGGGCTTGTTCCGACAATAGCGGCACCGCCGCTACGTGAGCGGAACATCCGAATTATTTGGGCTACCTGGCACTTGGCTTCGGTGTTTAGCTGGGCTTTCGCAGGCATTCTGCTCCGTCTTGCAATTGCTCCTTACGACTCCCCAAGTGCGCTGATAGTGAGCGCAGTTGTCTTCGCAAACCTTGCTGGTTCTTTGCTTGTGCTTATCGGCACCAAAGGGCAGCACCCAGGGTGGATCGCACTATTGCTCGTGGCGGTGCTTACTTGGTTTGGCGCAAGTGCCACCTAACCCGGCAGTCAACCGGACCTGCGCGAAAAGCCGCGCAGGCCGGTTACTTCTACGTTAGGGCTCATATTCCATGATTCACCGAAATCGACTTACCGCCCATCTTGAAGGTGACTTCGTCGTCTTTCTCATTGGCATGAGAATCAACAAGCCTCTCAAGGTCCATAAGTGGTGGCCAGTTGCCGCAGCAATGCCGCGCATGCTCAAAGAGCTGTATCGCCAGCCAGAGTTGGGCTTCCTCCACGCAGAGGCGTGGTTCTCTCGAACTATCGTCTTGGTTCAGTACTGGCGCTCAATGGAGCAACTGCTGGCGTACGCCAAGAATAAGGACGGTCAACACCTACCGGCCTGGCAGGCGTTCAACAAGGCAATTGGCACAGATGGCTCGGTCGGAATCTGGCATGAAACATACGCTGCTTCACCTGGGTCGCATGAAAGCGTCTACGTCAACATGCCTCCCTTTGGTCTTGGTCGGGCGGCGTCGTTGCAAGAAGCCGTTGGCTGCCGACAGTCCGCCGCAGGCCGCTTGAGTGCTACTCCGCGTGAGCCCTAACCCTTCCATCGATCGGACTCTCTCCGGCCTGCGGCCTCCGCGAGCCGCTCATGTCAAACGTTAGGCCGCTCATATGACGAGCCATCCACGGTTGTTCAACCACGAGCGATAGGGTCAGGTCTTTCGTTATCGTACAATAACGAAAGACCTGTTACACACTTTGTTGCGTGATGCGCAACGCGCTATAATTAGGATATGATCCAATCGTTGCGGCACAAAGGTCTGAGGAAGTTCTTTGAGTCCGGAAGCGCGGCGGGAATCCAGACTCACCACGCCAAGCGACTTCGGATGCTATTGGTTGCCTTGGACACGGCTCAATTCGTTGACGACATGAACGTTGCGGGGTTTCGTCTGCACCCCCTGAAAGGGTCGGAGCGCGGTCGCTGGTCGGTGTGGGTAAATGGAAACTGGCGTTTAACCTTTGAGTTTAAAGACGGACACGCCACTGTTTTGGACTATGAGGACTACCACTAAATGGCTATGCACAATCCCCCTCATCCCGGTGAATTCATTACTGCGGTTTACCTGGAGCCCAACAATCTGAGCGGCCGCGAACTCGCGGCCACACTTGGCGTGTCTGCTTCTACGCTGAACCGCGTTCTTACCGGAACCAGCAACGTCAGCCCTGAGATGGCATTACGTCTTTCCAAAGCGCTGGGGCGCTCCCCCGAGAGTTGGCTTGCCATGCAGTGCAACCATGATCTTTGGCAGGCAAAGCGGCGTGTGAAGCTCGGCAATGTCGGTAGAGCCAGGCTCACAGCGGCCTAACGAACTCGTCGCAGCAACGCGCGTCGAACCGTCAGGTCTTGCAATCGTGCATCCAGCAACTTTCCAATCGGGAGGGACGCGCTAAAGCGCACCCCTCATCGCAAGCGTTGGGCATACGTTAGACACAAGATGGCGAGACACGCTAGAATGAACCAATGTTCTGGAGGTTTAAGCTATGACAAATGTTCAATTGATTGAAGACCAGATTCGGCATCTCGACAATCAGTCATTCGCTACGCTTCGCAACTGGTTTATCGAATATGAGCATGCGCGTTGGGATCGCCAGATTGCGACCGACTCAGAAGCTGGCAAACTCGATTTTCTGATTGACGAAGCACTTGCCGAACACCGTGCTGGAAAAACAAGACCTCTGTGAAGCATTCGACTGCCAGCCGATTCTGGAAATGCTATGACGCTCTTCCCGAAGATGTCCGCACACTCGCCGACAAGAATTATGAACTACTCAAAAGCAATCCATGACACCCATCACTTCATTTCAAGAAGGTAGGAAAAGTGTGGTCTGCCCGAGTCGGTATTCATCACCGTGCTGTAGCAATTGAAGTTGAAGGTGGGTTTCTATGGGTATGGGTTGGATTGCATTCAGAGTACGACAAACTCATTGCCTAACCTACGCTCAAGCGGGACTGCGCAAAAGCGCGCAGCCCCTTAGCTCCACGTTAAGAACGTCGCTGCCAGATGCTGCCTGTTTTGAACGATGTGCATTCACAACTGAATGCCACCACGGTCGCACAGATTGAACGCCCGCAGACCTTGCCTGATCTACAGGGCAGCTTTTACTTGCTATTATCGGAAGGACGATTTAGCCGTGCCTGCAGCGGCGTAGGCCCTGTTTTGTGCTTGTAATATCGGCGGATAATTCCGCCCTTGATCTGTCGGCGTTTATCTGTGGTTCAAAATGAGCCTGCACCCTACCAGAAGGAGCAAGGCGATGGAATATCGGCGGCTAGGCAACAGCGGATTAAAGGTATCGCCCATTTGCCTCGGTGCCATGATGTTTGGCGATCAGACGGATGAGGCGGTCGCGGGGCGCATCGTCGATTCGGCGTTCGGCGCCGGCATCAATTTCATCGACACCGCCGACAGCTATGCCAAAGGCGGCTCCGAGCGCATGGTCGGCAAGCTCATCGCGAAGAACCGCGAGCGCTGGGTACTCGCGACCAAGGTGCAGAACACGACCATCCCTGCCGACCCGAATTCGGGCGGCGGCGGCCGCAAGTGGATGACCTTCGAACTGGATGCCAGTCTCAAGCGGCTAGCCACCGACTACATCGACGTCTACTATTTGCACCGCGACGATCTTGAAACGCCGTTGGAGGAAACAGTCAGTACTCTTGGCGATTTCATCCGTGCCGGCAAGGTGCGCTACCTGGGACTCAGCAATTTCGACGGCTGGCGCATCGCCGAGTTCGTCAACACCTGCCGCAGGCTGGGCGTGCCGCAGCCCATCGTGTTGCAGCCGGTCTACAACGCGATGAATCGCAGCGGCGAAGTCGAGATGTTTGCGGCGTGCGCGTACTACGGCATGGGCATCGTGCCGTACAGTCCGCTCGCGCGCGGCGTGCTCACGGGCAAGTACCAGCCCGGCGGCAAGCCGGCAAGCGATACACGCGCCGGACGCAGCGACCGGCGCATGCTGGAATCCGAGTTTCGCGAGCAATCGCTGGCACATGCGCAACGCATCAAGGCCCATGCCGAAAAGCGCGGCATGACGGCAGGGCAATTCGCACTCAACTGGGTGCTCAACAACCGGCTGGTTACAGCGGTACTCGCCGGACCGCGCACCGAGGAACAGTGGCGCGAGTACCTTGGCGCCCTCGATCATAAGTTTGATGCTGAGGACGAAGCGCTGATCGACAGTATGGTCGCTGCTGGCCACACGTCTACTCCCGGCTACACTGATCCTAAGTTTCCTATTCTTGGACGTGTGCCGCGTGCCTGAAGAACTTTTAGGAGACGACAATGACTGATAGCATGATTCATCCGATCTATCGTGTGCATGGCTTTCAGATCACCGCCCCATACATCTTACGTGTCCAGTTCGACGAAGGGACCGAGCAGATCATCAACTTCGAGCCGGTTTTAGCGGGTCAGCTTTACGGGCCGTTACGCGACCTGTCGTTATTCAATCGAGTTCAACTTGACTTGGAGGTTCACACGTTGGTATGGCCCAACGGGGCTGACTTCGATCCGGCGACGCTGCACGATTGGCCTGACCATGTTCATGAATTTACAAAGCGTGCCCGCCAGTGGGAACTCACGCATGCATAGGCTACGAGCGTAGATTTCTCCTCTGTGAGGCTGCCATGTACTGGGATACTAAATCCGTCAAACCGCTTTCCGACTACCGTATCTACGTGGAAATCGAGAACGGGCGTAAAGTCATATTCGACATGAAACCCTATCTGGATCGGGGCGTCTTTCGTGAGCTTCGGGAGGTGCATTACTTCAACCAGGTTGGCATCCTGTTCGGCGCAGTGACATGGCCAAACGAGCAGGACATTGCCCCCGAGACCCTGATTGCTGAAATGCTTCCCGCATCCGAAGATGTGACTCGCCTGGCACTCCACGCGGACGCAGCTGGATCGCCACGCCTCTGAGCATCAAAGTTAGCAAGCGTAGCCCGGAAGAAGCGCAGCGTATTCCGGGATTGCATCCAAGCACGATTCAATATCACTACAACCAAGTTACAGGTTGAACATCAGTTCTCTCTGAAAACTTTTGATACGAAACGATCGCTCCCGGAATACGCTGCGCTCCTTCCGAGCTACAATTACTGGGATGATTCGTGCTGCGGATATCCACCGTGCGCCCGCGTTCAAGCGCGGGTTAAAGCACGCCCTCCATCACCCGCCGCGTCTTTCCATGTTTTGATCTTCGCAAGGACAGCACTCAAAGCACGTTCCGCGACTTCGGTGTCATGAACGACCTGGGCACGCTGCCAGTACCCATTAGAAAGACCGAAAAATCGACATAGGCGCAAGTCAGTGTCGGCGGTAATGGCGCGTTTACCCGCCACGATGTCGCCTATGCGTTGCGCGGGCACTCTGATCTCTTTTGCCAACCGATACTGGCTGATCCCCATGGGTTTCAGAAACTCTTCCAGCAGCAGTTCGCCAGGCGTTACCGGCTTGAGCTTACGCATCATCATTCCCCGTCAGTGATAATCCACGATTTCAACATCTTCAGCGCCTGCAGCAGTCCAACGAAAGCACACCCGGAACTGATCGTTCACCCGGATGCTATGCTGGCCGGCGCGATCACCTTTAAGCGCTTCCAGCCGATTGCCAGGTGGCACCCGCAGATCATCCAATCGGTTCGCGATCTCCAACTGCCGCAGCTTGCGCCTCTCGACGGCCAGGATATTCGCGAACCGCTTGACCCGATCGCCCTTCGCAAGCGCTTGCGTGTCGGCGCACTTGAACGTCTTGATCACGGGCGTATAGTAACGCGGCGCGTGATTAACGCAAAGCATTGCTGCTGCGAAACCTGCCCGTGCGCTCTACCTGATTTCAACCCTCGTTAACGTCAGATAAAAATTTCCTGCAATGTTAATAAATAATTGTTTAAAAATAAATAGTTAAAAAATTAAAGCAAGCGTCTGCGGCTGTCGGCCTTGTGTCCACTGCCGGGTCCTTCCTGCGCGTGCGCCATGCAGGCTGCTACAGACAACACCACGATCCACAACTCGCTAAATCTCATTGCGCTACTCCCAAAGAAAGCGGGGCTTGCGCCCCGCTTTCATACGCATTCAAACGCACGCTATTTGAAATTCGCCACCTCACGCGCACTGCCCGTCAACTCCAGTATATGCATGCCGGTATCCGCGCGATCCACGATGTAAATGTAACCCCGGTCATCGACATCGACGTTATTGGTCTGGATCGCCACTTTGCACTGCGCGCCCTGCGGCGTGGTGACGCAACGCTTGTCGGTATTGTCGGTGATCGCCGGAATGTAGTAGGCGATCTCTTTCGGATTGAACGGATCGCGCATATCCACCGCACGCAGGCCGGCGTTGAACCACGCATAGAACATCACCCGCTTCGCATACATCGGCGGTTGGTTCTCGTGCGAGGCATGCGCGCCGAAGCGGCCGCCACGCTTGCAAAAGCCACCGGGGGATTCCGGCACCTGATAGTTCGATAGATTGAAGGGTGTTTTATCGTTGGTGACATCGACAAAATACGTCATCTGCCGCGCTTCGTTGCATTCGTGGACGATGGCCTCGTTGGTCAACGCCACCAGATCGCGCGAGGAGACTTTGTTGGTCGAGAAATCCTTGATTTCCACGCCCATGATGGGCAGCGTGGTGTGCGCGCCCATGTACGGCGAGGTATACAGGATCGACACTTGCGGATACAGCAGGTTCTCCACCGTCGGCTCCTTGGCGCCGTTGAGCAGCTTCTCGCGGTCAAGAATTTGCAGAACGCCATTGCTGTTCGTGCCAGACCCCATGTAAATGCGATTGCCTTTCACGCCGGTCGATATCGCACCATGCATCATGTACTGATTGTCCGGCAAGGGCTTCTTCGATCCCGGCTCCTGCCCCACCAAACCAAAGTCGCGGATATGCACCGGCTTCGCGGGATCGGAGAGATCATAGACCTGCAGCATACGGCGTGTATGCCAGCCCTTCACGCCCGATATCAGATAAGCGATCCCGGTATCGCATTCCCAGAAATTCTTGTGCGTATCGCGCAATCCGCGTACCACGGTGCTGACGATCACCGGTTTCTCGGGCGCAGTGACATCCCATATTTCATGCGCAGAGTTGCCAAACGAACGCAGCAGGTAGTACTTGCTCTTGTCCGCCTTGGGTAAATCGCGACCGCCGCAAATGCGCACCATTTGCGCACCACCGGATTCCGTGCCGCCTTCCTGACCCGGAATATGCGACAGCGTTTTCGGCGCTTTCGGATCGGTGACATCAACAATGGAGGTGCCGTTAAATTCCATGCGCCCGCTGAGCGGGTTTATCTTGGCCGGGCCGCCGTGATGTCCTACATACGCGATCCAGCGATTACCCTGTTGTTTGATCTCCGGATGGTAGGCGCTGCGCGCGTGCAAATCGACATGCCCCAGCAGCGCCATGTTGAATGACTCAGCGCTGCGCGCGTTGTATTGCTCCGCCGTGCGCGGCGCAGTCAAGCAGCCCGCCGTCACCACACACACACCGAGCGCTGCAATCGATGCCCCGGCTTTAGACCATGCTTTCAATTCCATTTCGTATCCCTTGGTGATAAATATTCATTTCGCTGGCGGCTTACCGCGCTGCGTTTTTCTGTTAAACACCCCTGTAGAACGTTAGCAGCGCCACTTTACAACGTACGCCACCTGCTGTCAGCATCCGCCACTTCTACCCCTTTCAACGCGCCTGCGCGGGAACGACGCGAAGGATACTTTTTCGAGGCGACATCGGAGTTACACCATGAAAACGATTTCCCAAACGCGCGGCGCAGCTTACGTGGTGGTTCTACTGTGGGCCGGAAGTACGACCGCACAAGTCATGCAGGAGCCAGGCAACCGCTACTCATCCAAATCGATACGCCTGGTGATTCCCTATGCGGCAGGCGGCGGGACCGATGTGGTGGCGCGCCTCATCGCCGACAAGGTAACGCCGGGGTGGGGTCAGAACTTTGTGTTCGACAATCGCGGCGGAGGTGGCGGCGTGCTGGGCGCGGCGATAGTTGCCAAGGCCGCGCCCGACGGCTACACGATGTTGCTGCATACGGCGGCGTATTCCAGCATGTCGTTTATTGGCAACTTCGGGTATCAATCGCAAACGTCTCGCTATAGCGCGTATCGATGGTCGCGCGCGCCAGTACCGCACCGCTGTCATCGAGAAATGCCACCTGACCATTGCGCAACCGGTTGAGGGCGCCGGTGTCTGCGTTGTAGGCGAGATTGACGTCGAACGTGGCATGTGTGACTGAATGCTAATAGCCGTAGCCGGCTACTGCCGCAGCCACGCGGGCTGCGGCAAGCGCGACAGTGCCGCGCGGGTTCACCGCGGTAGCACGCGAGAGGGTACTCTCAGACCAACGCTGTCTTCACCTTGTTCGGTGTAAACGGTAAATCGCGCAGCCGTTTGCCGGTGGCATTGGCGATGGCATTGGCTATGGCCGCGCCGGTGGGGCCTTGCGAGCCTTCTCCCACGCCGAGCGGCCTTTCGTTCGGCTGATTGAGCAGATGAACCTCCACCGCCGGCACATCGTTGAAGGTGAAGATCGGATAATCTGTCCACGAGCGCGTGGTGATGCGCTGGCGGTCGAAGTTCACCTGTTCTTTGAGGGTCCAACTGGCCGACTGAATAATGCCGCCTTCAATCTGGTTGATCACGCCATCCGGGTTGATGATCAGCCCCGCATCGACTGCCGCCACCGCGCGCGTGACGCGCACGGCGCCGCTGCGGCGATCCACCGTGACATCGGCCACCACCGCGCAATAGGCCGCGAGATTTTTGTATTGCGCGAAGGCGAAGCCGCGTCCTGTTGTGCCGTTGCCCTTGGTGTTCGGTTTCCAGTTGGCTTTCTGCGCAGCGAGTTCAATCACGGCGCGCGCGCGCGGATTTTTCATGTGACGCAGGCGGTACTCCACCGGATCGACGCCGGCAGCGAGCGCGGTTTCATCCATGAACGATTCCAGTGCAAACACATTCGCATACGCGCCCAGCGTGCGCAGCGCGGAGGTGCGTAGCGGCATGTCGGTGAGGAAGTGCAGCAAGATATTCTGACGCGGAAAGTCATACAGCGGCACCGCGTTGCGATCGGCGGCGCCCGCGGGCTGCGGGCCGTTGCCGGGCGTAGTTGCGGGCACAGGGTTTGCGAGATGCCAGCCGCCGAGCACAAAACTGCCGTCGGGACGGCTCATCGGACGCGTGGAATGCGGATGGCTCCAGGTTTCGTGCTGCCAGTTGACGATGTGGTTAGCTTCATCAAGATGCGCCTGCATTTTCATCACCATTGCCGAGCCGTAGGGTTCCCAGCCGAATTCATCCTCACGCATCCATTGCAATTTCACCGGACGGCCACCGGTGGCGCGTGCCAGCAGCGCCGCGTCGCAGGCCACATCGTCCGCGCCGTTGTGACCATAACAGCCGGAGCCTTCGACGTGCGTGCAGGTAATGTTCGCGACCGGCGTGCGCAGCGCCTTGGCGAGATCATTGCGCAGCGGAAACACGCCCTGCGTGTGCGTCCACACGGTGTATTTGCCGTCCTTCAATTGCGCTACGGCGCACGATGGGCCTATCGAGCCGTGTGCCTGAAACGGGCGCGTGTATTCAGCTTCGATGCTGGTAATCTTGCCACCGCTACTGGTGGCGGGCGTTACCGTTTTGATCACCGAATCCTGCGAGCGCACGGATTTCAAATGGTCATATAGCGCCGCACCGTTGGGTGGCAGATCGGGTGTTTCAGTCCATTTTGCCGAGGCACGCAGGGCTTGCGAGGCTTTGATCGCTTGCTCTTCGCGCTCTGCCGCCACGGCGATGAAATTACCGTCGCGTGTTACTGCCACCACACCGGGCATGGCTTTGGCGGCGGCCTCGTCCACCGACACCAGTTGTGCGCGATACGACGGCGGACGCACCACGCGGCCGAAGACCATGCCGGGCAGTCGCATGTCCTGCACATACGCCGCGCCGCCGGTGACTTTGGCGGGAAAATCGCGGCGCGGCATGCTGTTGCCGATGATTTTGTGTTGCGCGGGTGATTTGGGTTTGGCAATGGCGGTGGCCTCGCGCTTGAGATTCAGGTCTTTGGCGAGATCCCAGTAGGTGAGCCGCACCGGGCTCGCACTGATGGCGCCGTCCGCCACGCTGAGTTTATCAACCGCGACATTCAGCTTTTGCGCGGCGGCGGCGAGCAGGATGCCGCGTGCTTCGGCGCAGGCAAAGCGCAACGCCGTGCCGCTGTTTTCCACGGACTGGCTGCCGGCGGTCATGCCTTCATCGGGCGTGCGCGCGGTGTCGGCGGACACCATTTCTATGCGCTCGTAGGCGACATCCAGTTCATCAGCGGCGATTTGCGCCAGCGCGGTCAATATGCCCTGACCGATTTCGCATTTGCCGGTGTTGATAGTGACTTTGCCGTTGGCGTTGATACGTATCCAGCCGTCGAGCATGCGGTTGGTGTTGAGGCTGCCGGGCAATGGCGCACGCGCTTGCTGCGCGATGGCCACGGGGCCGGCGAGACTGAAGGTGGCGACGATGACGCCGCTTTGTTTCAAAAATTTGCGGCGTGAGAGTGTGGTTGTGGTCATGATCAGGCTCCTCTCACACTGTTTTTGGCGGCGCGCTGCACCGCGCGCACAACGCGATTGTGCGTGCCGCAGCGGCACAAGTTGCCTGCCAGCGCCTGTTTGATTTCTGCTTCACTGGGATTCGGCTTTGCATCCAACAGCGCCTTGGCCGTCATGATCATGCCGTTGGTGCAATAGCCGCACTGCGCGGCTTGTTCATCGAGGAAGGCTTTTTGCAGCGGATGCAGTTGGTCGAGCGTGCCTATGCCTTCAAGCGTGGTAACGGCTTTGCCTGCCAGTGACGACACCGGTGTGACGCAGGAACGCGCCGCGCGGCCGTCGATATGCACGGTGCAGGCCCCGCACTGCGCCAGTCCACAGCCAAACTTGGCTCCGTTTAGCTCGAAGTCATTGCGCAGAACATAGAGTAAGGGGGTGTCGGCATCGGTGCGCACAGTGCGTGACGCGCCGTTCACGCGCAGCGTGTAATCGGGCATGGTGTAATTCCTCCTGGCCGCCAAATGTGGATAGGGGCGGAACGCGGGTAATATAGACCAAGATCACGATTACAGTAAGTGCGTGTAAGGAATCTTTTGTTGATGATGCGTAGCGTGATTCGTAAACTTAACGAAGAAATCGTGAAGCGTTTTCCGGCAGCGGAAACGCGGCGCCAACTGGCTGCGCAGGGCGCGGAGATCAAGGTCTCCACGCCGGCGGAATTGGCAGCACTGAATGCGCGCGAAACGGCAAAATGGAGTGCATTCATCAAACAAGTCGGTATCCAACCGGAATAGAAAAAACCATGAAAATACAACAAGTTATACCTTATGCCGTGAATGTATCCGAAAAGACCAACTGGTTTTTTATGAAGATCGAAACCGATGACGGGCTTGCCGGTTGGGGCGAGGCGTCGCTCTCCGGCGGCTGGGAAGAAAACCAGATGCTCAACTGCAAGCGGCTGGCGGAAATGATCGCCGGCAAAACCATAGCAGAAGCATTGCCGCTGCTGACGGTGTATCCGCATGCTGTCGGCGGACTGGTGTGGAACTCGGTGCTGAGCGCGGCGGAAATGGCGCTGATGGACATCAAGGCGCGCGCGGCGGGCGTGCCGATACACCGCCTGTTCGGCGCACCGGCGCGCGATCGCATACGCGTTTACGGCAACATCAATCGCGCCGCCAGCGATCGTTCTCCGCAGGGCTTCGCGGCACTCGCGCGGGACCGCGCGGCGCAGGGTTACACCGCGTTCAAACTCGCGCCGTTCGATGGCGTGTATTGGGCCGATCTGGGTGACGCCGAGGTCAAAAAGAAATACCGCCATGCGCTTGATTGCATTTTCGCCGTGCGCGACGCCGCCGGGCCTGACGCCGGCGTGCTGATTGATTGTCACTGGCGATTCGATGAGCCGAGTGCGCTGCAATTATTGCGTGATCTCGCCCCGGCGAAACTGTTCTGGGCGGAGTGCCTCACTTCGGAGCGCGCCGAGCATCACCCCGTGCTGGATCGGGTGCGCCGCGCGGCGCAAGCCATGGGCGTGTTGATCGCCGGCGGCGAGCGGCAGATCGGCGTGCTCGGCTTCGAGCCGTTGCTGCGCGCGAAGCTGCTCGACGTGGTGATGCCCGATATCAAGTACACCGGCGGCTATAGCGGCATGCTGGCCGTGGCCAAGCGCGCGCACGAATGCGGCGTGCGCTTCTCACCGCACAACCCGACCGGGCCGGTGTGCAATATGGGCAGCCTGCATGTGTGTGCGCTGGCGCCGAATTTTTTAATTCTCGAAAGACAGAGCGAAGGCAGTGTCTACGACGAAATATTCACTGGCGGTCATCCTAAACTCGTCAACGGTTGTTACGCCGTGCCGCAATCGCCGGGGCTGGGCATTACCTTGAACGAAGATGCATTGCGCGAGCGTCCGCCGCTGAAGCCGCGCGGGGAATCCACGGCGGACCCGCGGTTGGGTTAATCACGACAGCGCGCAAAAATTCACAATATGGCTCGCTGCATACGAATTGGTATTCTATTGTTCATAATTGCAAGCGGACGCAAGGCAGGGGGAGAGTTTGATGAAAAGTCGTGTGTTGATTTTGTGTTTGTGGCTATTGACGCTTGACGCGCAGGCGGCGCTTATTGAAGCGGTGGTGCAGATACCGGTGGAAGTGACCGATGAGCATCGAAGCCCGCATCAACAGCAAATTACGGTGACAATCTTTCGTGATGATGCACGCGAAAAATCGCCATTCCTGGTGTTAAACCATGGGCGTGCAGGCACTGCTGCAGAACGGCTGCAACTGGGACGGGCGCGGTATACGGCGAATTCGGAATATTTTGCGTCCGCTGGATTTGCGGTATTCGTACCGACGCGCGTGGGCTATGGCGTGAGCGGCGGCCCGGATGTCGAAGATACCGGACTTTGCAATAACCGGGATTATCCGAGGGGTTTTGAGGCAGCAGCCGGGCAAACGCTGGCAGTTCTGGAGTATGCGAAACGTCAGCCGTATATCGACGCGACGCGGGGCCTGTTGATGGGTCAATCTTTCGGTGGCGCTACAACGGTTGCGCTTGCCGCGAAGAACCTTGAAGGCGTGAAGGGTGCAATCAATTTTGCAGGCGGCAGTGGCGGCAATCCCACGAGGCGGCCGGAAAATCCGTGCTCGCCGGCTTTGTTGGCGCGAACCTATGCGGACTACGGCAAATCCGCAAAGACACCGATGTTATGGTTGTATAGCGAGAACGACAGATATTGGGGGAAGGAATTTCCGCGTGATTGGTTTGAACGCTACATCAAGCAGGGCGGCAATGCGCAATTTGTACAATTGCCGTCGAGTGGCCGTGACGGTCACGGCAGCTTTACGGCCAATCCGCGCGCGTGGAAACCACACGTGGAAAGCTTCATGAAGTCAATCGGATTTTCCAACTGACGTTTTCGATCGGGTCGAACTGACGGGATTTCGCCCGTCTGTTCGACCCGATCGTATTGATGCGGTTCGCTG
>JANMXV010000240.1:0-4154 GCA_031381325.1 Betaproteobacteria bacterium
CGTCCCCTCGCGCGCGCGCGCGGCAGGGTCTTGAAGTTGGCGATGATCAGTTCGTTTTTGAGCGAGTGTTCCCAGCCCACCAGTTCAGTGACGTTAACTTGATAGCCGTGCGCTTCCAGTTGCAGGCAGCGCAGCACATTGGTGATGTGACTGCCGAATTCGCGTGTGTGCAGCGGATGCCGCCATGCCTCAGTCAGCGGGTTGGCAAGCGCTGCGCCTTTGTTTTTTCGCAGCACCGCTGCAACTTCGGCTTGACAGCAGGGCGCCAGCACAATGAAGTGCGCGTGCTTTTGCAGTGCGAAACGTATCGCATCGTCGGTAGCGGTGTCACAGGCATGCAGCGCGGTCACGAGGTCAAATGTTTCGGGTAACTGCGCCGACGTTATGGCATCGATCACTGGCGTATTCAGAAACGTCATACCGAAGAATTGCAGCTTCTGCGCGAGTGCGGTGGATTTATTGACCAAATCACCGCGCGCTTCGATGCCATAAATATGCGAAGCGTCGGTGCGCGACTTGAAAAATAAATCATAGAGGATGAATCCCAGATACGATTTACCCGCGCCCATGTCCGCAACTTGCGCGCTGCCGCTGTCTTGCACGATCTTCTGCAGCAACGGCTCGATAAACTGAACCAGGTGATACACCTGCTTCAGTTTGCGCCGGCTGTCCTGATTCATCCTGCCGTCGCGCGTGAGGATGTGAAGTTCCTTCAGCAGCTCGATGGATTGGCCGGGACGGATTTCCGCGAGTTCGGGCGGCGGAGATTTCTTTAGGGCGTGGCGGGGCATGGGTCTTGAAACTCGGAGTCGTCCTTGGGCTAGCGGCGCAGTGTAGCCCAATCGCCAGTGCATAGGCATCTGGTTGTTTTTAATCAATAAATGGCATGCGCAACATGGTGTTGCCGCGGATAGCGGTAACGCCTTTGCAATGCCATAAACTCAGTTTACGCAGCCGCCGTAAAATCCCTTCCATGAACCCGACCCTTCGCCCCGTCACAACATCCGACGCCCCCGCGCTCTGTGCCATCTACAACCCGTACGTGCTCGAAACGGTCATCACCTTCGAGCAAGCGCCGGTTTCCGAATCGCAAATGGCGGAGCGCATACGCGATTACACCGCACTCTATCCGTGGCTGGTTGCCGAAGTCGATGCAAAAGTTGTCGCCTATGCGTACGCCTCGCGCTGGCGCACGCGCCCGGCCTATGATCAAACGCTGGAGAGCACGATTTACGTGGATAAGGCGTACACCGGGCGTGGCATCGCGAAGCCGCTGTATCTGGAATTGCTGCGCGAATTAAAAGTGCGCAACGTGCATGCGGTGGTAGGTTGCATCGCGTTGCCCAACGACGCGAGTATTGCCCTTCACGAAAAATGCGGCTTCATAAAGGTGGCGCATTTCCCTGAGACTGGGCGCAAGTTTGAGCGCTGGGTGGACGTAGGGTTCTGGCAGGTTACGTTGGCATAGCCTGCTACGGTACGCAGCAAAACAATCTTGAAATCAGATATTCAGCGGCCTTGCGCCCCGTTTCTTCGTCGGTTTGCGCGTCAGCAGGCAGGCTTGCGCCGCCCAGCAACGAGGCCGCAAAGCCAAGTTGCGCGATCCATCGCAGGTTATTCCTGAAAATGGCGAAGCGCACTGGCTGGTTTGGTAAGGTTCGGTATAAACTTTGTCCGAGTGAACGCTGCGTGAGCCGGTTTTATCGCATTGCACCACGTAACTGTACAATCTGTTTTTATTGATATTTTTATTGTTGCTGAAAATCTTATGTCCAAAGGAGCGTGATGAAATCCGAACCCCTCGCGGGAAGCTGCCTTTGCGGCAGCATCCGCTTTGAAGTAACGCCGCCGTTTTCGGCGTTTCGCTATTGTCATTGCTCACGCTGCCAAAAAGCGTCGGGCAGCGCGCACGCGGCCAATGCCTTTGTTCCAGCGGCGCAATTCGCCTGGCGTGCAGGTGAGGCGCTGGTGAAGCATTACGATGTACCCGCGGCGCAGCGTTTTTCGGTATGGTTTTGCACGCAGTGCGGATCGCGCGTACCGCATTCCGTACGCGGACGCGACGACTATCTGATTCCCGCCGGCCTGCTGGATCAGCCGCCGGCGCAGCGTCCGGAAAACAGCATTTTCTGGGGATCGCGCGCGCAGTGGTATGTGCCGCCGCAACAGATGCCTTGCTTTGATGCATACCCATGATCACCGTCATCTTTGAAGTCTGGCCCAAAGACGGCAAAGCCGCCGAGTACTTTGATATTGCGGCCTCGCTGCGGCCCGCATTGGAAAAAATCGATGGCTTCATC
Source organism: Betaproteobacteria bacterium (assembly GCA_031381325.1). Taxonomy (GTDB): domain Bacteria; phylum Pseudomonadota; class Gammaproteobacteria; order Burkholderiales; family SG8-41; genus UBA5216. The sequence goes on from JANMXV010000240.1 coordinate 2,301, forward strand.
TCCATCGAGCGCTTTGAAAGCGTCACCACGCGCGGCAAGTTTTTGTCGATCTCATTCTGGCGCGATGAAGCCGCGGTGCATGCCTGGCGCAATGTGGAAGATCATCGCATGGCGCAGGCCAGGGGGCGCGGCGACATTTTTGCCGACTACCGCATCCGCGTGGCATCGGTGATGCGCGACTACGGCATGACCTCGCGCGGCGAGGCGCCCGCCGACAGCCGCAACGCCCACCCATCAGCACACCACTGAATCGCACCACAGGCGATTGACCGGCGCGCGACGCGCCCCTAACATGCCACGCTCTGAATTCGAGCCGAAAGTTTTAACATGAACACAACGATCCTGCGCGTTGCCGCACTGGCGGCGCTGGCAGCAGTTCTCGCGGCGGGCGCATTACAACCGTGCAATGCGCAACCCACACCGGCCGGCGCCGATCCGCGCATCAACGAGCGCTTTTACGACCCCAAACCGGGTGAGTGGATGCCACGCTTCGAAGGCGAAAGCCGTGAAATTTACGCGCGCCGCAGCGACATTGTTGCCGCCACGGGTGTGAAGGCAGGCATGACCGTGGCCGACGTGGGTGCGGGCAGCGGATTCATGGCAATGCTGTTCGCGAAGCACGTCGGGCCTGAGGGTAAAGTGATCGCGGCGGAAATCTCCAGGCCCTTCGCGGCGGCGATCGCGCTGCGCGCAAAAAACGAAGGCGTGCAGAATCTCAGCACCGTAGTCGGCACCCAAACCGAGACCGGCCTTCCCGCGGACAGCGTGGACATTGTGTTCACCAGCGATGTTTATCACCACTTCGAGCAGGTAGCGGCCACGCTGGCTTCGATCAGACGCGCGCTCAAAGCGGGCGGACGTTTCATTGTGGTTGATTTTCAGCGCATCCCCGGCGTTTCGTCGCAGAACACGCTGGATCATGTGCGTGCAGGCAAGGAAACCGTGATTGAAGAAGTGATGGCGGCGGGCTTTCGCTTGCGTGAGGAAATCACGTCGCTGGATTTGAAGACCAACTACTATTTAATATTCGAGCGGCTGTAACGGCTGTGGTAATTTTCCAACGCGTCAGCGTGACGGGCGCGGCGCCGGCACTGATGTGCTGCTTTGTCCATAAACCGAGAAGAGTATCCCTATGCCTTCCCTTCAGTTAACGCCCGATCTGCACCTGTATTATGAAGTGACCGATTTCGCCGAGCCGTGGCGCGAACACGAAACCATTTTGCTGTTGCACGGCAACGCCGAGAGCAGCGCGGCATGGTACGGCTGGCTGCCGGAACTGGCGCGCGATTACCGCGTGGTGCGGCCCGATATGCGCGGCTTCGGGCGTTCGACGCCGATGGCGCGCGACTATGCGTGGTCGCTCGATCGCATTGTTGATGATTTTATCGAGTTGATGGATGGCTTGCGCATCGAGCACTTTTATCTGGTGGGCGCCAAAGTCGGCGGCACCATGGCGCTGCATCTCGCCGCGCGCCATCCGTCGCGCGTCAAGACCGTAAGTGTGCTGTCCTCGCCCACGCGCGGCGAATATGCGGGCGAGCGTTATCGCGCATGGGTGGATGTCATCGAGAAAACCGGTGTCGAAGGCTGGGCGCGCGACACCATGGCGAAGCGTCTGGGCAGCCAGTTTCCCGCTGCGGGGATCGAGTGGTGGATCAAACTCATGGGACGCACGGCGGCGTCCACGCAATTGGGCTTTATAAACGCCGTGCCCAAGGTCGATATCATGCAAGACCTGCTGGACATTCGTTGCCCGGCGCAAGTGATTACCACGCAGGACAATCCGCTGTATCCGGTGGATATGGTGCGCGCGTGGCAGGAAAAAATTGCGAACTCGGAGTTGCTGGTGCTGCC
>JANMXV010000405.1:0-3910 GCA_031381325.1 Betaproteobacteria bacterium
CCAGAAACTGCTGCGCGTCCTCGACCCGGTCAAGCTGGCCTATGAGGAGATTCTCTATGAAGCCCATGCGCCAATTCGACACGTGTACTTTCCCAACGACTGCTTCGTCTCAATGCTGACTACCGTGGATGGTGGCCGGGCTGCGGAAGTCGGACTCATCGGTTGTGAAGGCATAATCGGGCTTCCCGTGGCGCTGGGTATCGCGGCCTCGCCTTTTCGTGCCGTAGTACAAGGCGGCGGCACAGCCATGAGGATGAAGATAGCGGAATTTCGCCGCAATTTCAGCGAGAGCACTGCGTTGCGGCGAGAGTTGTCCCTGTTTACCCACTTGCTGATGATTCAGATCGCGCAGACCGCGGCATGCAACCGCTTCCATGTGGTGACACAGCGCATGGCCCGCTGGCTGTTGATGACCCGCGACCGCGTCAACTCCAACGAGTTTCGCATTACACAGGAGTTTCTTGCGCTTATGCTGGGTGTGCGGCGGGTCGGTATTAACGTGGCAGCGCGCAGTCTGCAGGAACGCAAGCTCATCGGCTACCGCCGCGGCACTATCACCATCCTCGACCATAGAGGCCTCGTCGCGGCTGCCTGCGGATGCTACAAAACTGTCAAAGACACCTATACCAAGGCACAAGCCTAGGCGCAAGTGCAGGCCGATACGCCGTTGCGCACCCTGCTCTATGTCGAGGACAACCCCGTTAATCTGATGCTGGTCGAGGATATCATCGAGCGCCGGCCCGATATACGATTGCTAAGCGCGCGGGACGCCGTTCGCGGCATCGAGATAGCGCGCGCAGCCCAACCGGATGTGGTCCTGATGGACATCAATCTGCCTGGCATCAGCGGTATCCAGGCGCTGAAACTCCTGCTCGAAGACCCGGCAACGGCGCACATCCCGGTGATTGCACTCAGTGCCAATGCCATGCCTCACGATATCGAGAAGGGCCTGGCGGCAGGGTTCTTCCGTTACCTCACCAAACCTATCAAGATCAACGAGTTCATGGATACGCTGGACGTGGCACTGAAATTTGCGAAAACGCAATCGTAATTCGGACCGCGTAAACAAGGCAGAAAATCATGATGATTGGCGTCCCCGGCATGCGTAACGCCAGCATCCCGATTGCTGACGGTCAAATGTGTGCGGTAACGCACAGACCTGCCCTTCCGGAGAGGGCAGTCTTCATATAGTCGATTCCTCGACCGGATCGAAAATCAAACAAGTACGCGCACGGTTGGAAGCGCACGTGGTTGTATTTGCCACGCTGGAAATTTCGCGTCCTTGCCAATGAAGGATATCCCATGCTCAACCACGACCTGCGACATGACGGCAGAATCCTGGTGCTGCATCCCGAAGGGCCGCTAACAGCGGCAGACTTCACGACGCTGGCGGGCCACGTCGATGCTTATCTGGAGCAACGGGGGACGCTGCGCGGCGTATTGATACGCGCAAAATCGTTTCCCGGCTGGAAAGACTTTGGCGCGTTGCTGGCTCACCTGAAATTCGTCAAGTCGCATCATCAGAGCATCGAAAAAGTGGCGGTCGTCGCGGACGGCGCTTTCGCAACTATCATGCCGAGCCTTGCAAACCATTTCGTCCACGCGCAGGTGCAGCACTTCGACTTCGCGCGCGAGGACGCCGCATGGGCTTGGCTCAAACAAAGCCGCACCGCGCAGTTGCGCTCCGCCGCTTGACCGCGATGCCCTTGAAGCCTGCGCTATCCCCATTATTCAAATTTAAAGCGCTCGCGGCCGCGATCCGGATAACTGCCGTCTGCGGAATGATCGCGCCGCCAGCCGCTTTAGCGGAGCTGTCCGAGGATTCGATGATCGGTCCGGGCTTGCGCACGCGTCCTGCATACGACGGTTCGGCTTCTCAGCGCGGCGAGTTGGTGCCGGTTATTCGCTACTACGGCCACCCATGGTTCGTGCGCTCGACCCAAGGCGTGCTCGAGGGCGGTCTGCGCATGGCGCTTGCGCCGGAGCTCAATGCCGGCGCGCAAATTGCCTATGAGCCGGGACGCAAAGGCCGCGAGTCCGCTTTCCTCAAGAATCATGCCGTCCCGGATGTCGATCTGGGGGCATCGGTCGGCGTGCATCTCGAATGGGATCACAAGTTCGGTCGCATGCCGGTCACGCTGCTCGCGCGCGCGCGGCAGCATACCGACACCGATCGCGGCGCTCAGATCGACTTCCGTCTTAGCGCAGGCGTGTTTCAGCAGGGCCGTTTCGGTGCCGGGGTATTCACGCAGGCGATGTGGGCGAACGCAAAGTCGGCAAACTCCTTTTATGGCATCACACCGGCGCTTTCCGGCCCCACGCGCCTGCCGGCGTTTGATCCGGGCAGCGGATGGGCCTATGTCAGCGGTGGTTTGCTGTGGTCGTTCGACGTGAGCAAGCAATGGATTGCAGTCGGTAACCTGGAAGCACGGCGCCTGCAGGGCGATGTTGCGGGCAGTCCGCTGGTGGAGCGCAGGTCGAATTATTACGCGACCGCGGGCATCGCTTATCGGTTTTGAAGCACGCGTTGGTCAAATGCGCTTGCTGCTTCCGATAGCCGGTTGTCCATCGATCAGCAGCGGCGGCCGGGTCTACCCCGACCTGCGCCCCGGTTCTATAGCCTACGAGACTTCCACCATCGTCGCCGATCGCATCCGGAAAGGCGAGCTCGCGATCCTTACGCCGTCCTTGATCGATGCGCTCGCGAAGCAAGGCAGGCTTGCGCCCGGCAGCAACGTCCCGCTTGCGCGCTCCGGCGTCGGCATCGCCATACGCGTACGTGATTGTGTTGTGATTGATATCACAAAATGATAGCTGGAGTGAAACCATGAACACGATGACTTACAAGAACTACGCGGCCCGCATCGAATACAGCGATGAAGGTGTGTGTCCACGCATCATCGCGTGATATTACATTGAAATTTTAAAGCTCTTCCGGATCAGGCACTGCATCCCCCGCCATCGGCGTCTGCCAGTAACGCCGGTACGTCGCGCGATGCGGCGTCACTTTGATGGCGTCACCCGCGCCGAAGTGCAAAGTCACAGCGCCATCGCGGTCGGTGCGATACACATGGCTGCCCTGCCGCAGATAGCGTTCTTCCACGTCTACGTGCGGGTGGTTGAAGCGATTGCGATAGCCCACCGGGTAAATAACGATGCGCGGATCCACTGCGGCCACGAACGCCGGTGTCGACGAGGTGAGACTGCCATGATGTGGTGCGATCAACACTTGCGCGCGCAATGCATCGCGCGAGGACGCGAGTAACTGCTGTTCGGCGCGCGCTTCGATATCCGCCGGTATCAGCGCCACACCGGTGCGTGTGGCGATGCGCAGCACGCAGCCGCGATTGTTGTCCTTGATCGACGGATCGTCATAGCTTTCGCGCGTCGGGTGCAGCATGTCGAAGCGCACGCCGTCCCATTGCCAACTTTGCCCCGCGAAACAGCGCGCGGTTTTTTCGGCCTCAAAGCGCAACGGATCGAGATCGGGCAGCGACGTCAGCAGTTGCGCCACCGGCATCGCCTGTAACACCGATGAGGCGCCGCCGTAGTGATCAACGTCGTCGTGGCTCACGATCATCACATCCAGCGCCTCGACGCCCGCCGCGCGCAGATACGGCACGATCATGCGATTGCCGGCGTCGGCTTGAGGGCCGAATGCGGTACCGGTATCGAACAGTAACGCGTGGTTGCTAGTCCGCGCGGCGACGGCAAGGCCGTGGCCCACGTCGAGTACCGTGAGCTGCAATTCGCCTTCCGCCAGTGGCGGCGGCGCGGCGAGAAACAGCGGCAGAAACCCCGCCAAGCCCGCCCAGCGCAGGGGAAACCCGCGCGGCAGCAGCAAGATCACCGCGCCCGTCACCGCCACCACAACCGTCCATCCCGGCGGTGCGTGTTGCTGCCATACCGC
>JANMXV010000270.1:0-8204 GCA_031381325.1 Betaproteobacteria bacterium
TTCGCCGTCGTGAAACGCGAACACGACATCGGGCCAACCAGCACGGGAAAGAGTCTTATGAGATCCCGACTGGCGCTTGAGCGTCCAGCCAATGCGGAAGAGTGCGGCGAGAACACGGCGGGCCTTGGTCGAAGGCCACGAACTCATACGGCTGGGACGGCGATCGATATGGATACAGGCCCGGATTCGTCGTGTTCGAGGCGCTCCGCAAGTACGCGCAGGGCTAGAGCTTCCGCTTTGGCCATTGCCTCGTTGGCCGTGGCGCCATAAGCGAGCGCACCCGGAATTTCAGGAACTTCAGCAAGCCAGCGGCCGTCGTCTTCGCATTCGTGTTCGATAGTGAAATTCATAGGCCCCTCCACATTTGCCGCTATTTTACGCTGATGAGGGTCTTGACACCCAACGTCCTGTTGAGCGGCGCGCGGCTTTTTGTGCGTCCGCTCGTACTAAAGTTAGGCTGCGCAAATTCGTCAAGCAGCCAGCTTCTGTACCCGAATCTTCATTTGCCGCAGTTGCCACAAGTCATACGCGGCTTGATGTGCAAGCCAGCTCTCTGGCGAGGTGCTAAAGGCCCGCGCCAGGCGCACTGCCATTTCGGGGGTGAGTGCACCGCGACCATTTATGATCTTCGACAACGTCTTCCTGCTTACCCCTAAAGCTTGGGCGGCCTCGGTAATGCTGATCCCAATCGGGTCCAGCCATAGGCCCTGGAGAATTTCACCGGGGTGGGGTGGGTTGTGCATTTGCATGAAAGCCTCTCAATGGTAGTCCTCGTAGTTGACAACCTCCGTATCACCGTCCGCTAAGCGGAAAGTGACGCGCCAGTTCGCTTGAACTGTCACAGACCAAATGCCTTTTCTTGGCCCCTTAAGCCCGTGCAGATGCAGCGATGGGATATTCATGTCGTCAATGGTCTTTGCTTTGTCAAGTTGTGCGAGAATCAAGCGGAGCTTTTTAGCGTGAATCGCCTGGATTCCAGCAGTGTTTCCGGCAAGGAAAAATTTCTCCAGTCCTTTGTGTGCGAAGGATTTGATCTGCGCACGGCACGCGTCGGAAAGTCGCGTTGCGCGAACGCATCCGCGCTCCACCCTGGCATCGCAACAGCCCAGGCGGTGAACGCCTTGATCAGCAGCCTTGAATTGCTGTCCATCACCATCATCGCATTCCTGAGATTGTTTGCTTGGCCATTTTCGCTCCTGTCAAAGACGCTTCACCGATGATCCAGCCTGCATGCAAGCTAGCAGGTTCCGCCAAGGATAGGGAAGGTAACGGCATCTGTCGAGCATTGCTGATGATGGTGGGTGCGAACGGCAATTTTTAATGCTCTGAGTGCCCATCCTCGGGCATTTCCGACCCTTGCCAAGCAGGCGTAAGCCAGAGCGGAGCGGTCATTTTCTGCGGCGTCAAAAAACGCAAGTAATATCCACCTTTGAATCGCCATTAACTGAAAATTCCCGCGCTTGACTGTTCACCCGTTGGGGGGATAGATTGCCAGATCGTCATAAAAGCGTTGTGAATTTCCTATGCACAGTGCGTCCATAGGAAAGCTGAGTATGGCGATCTACTCTTGAGGAGGCGCATGATGGCGAGGAAGGTTGAAGCGTGTATGGCGGTAGTGCTGGCAGCCAGCGTCGTGACATATGCGGCGGCGCAGCCCGCTTCGACAGGCTCAGGACAGGCCTATCCGAATCGGCCGGTGCGACTCATCATGCCGTATCCCGCCGGCAGCAGCAGCAACGACATCATGGGGCGGGCGCTGGCGCTGCGCCTGTCCGCGCAGATGGGGCAGCAGATCGTGTTTGACAACCGCGCCGGCGCCAGCGGCACGCTCGGCACCGAAATGGTCGCCAAGGCGCAGCCGGACGGTTACACACTATTGCTCGGCATTAACGGCCCCTTGGCGATCAGTCCGAGCGTGTATCCGAAGCTAGGCTACGACACCCTGCGCGACTTCGCGCCGGTGGCGATGGTGGCGCTGGTGCCGTATATCATCGTGATCAATCCGATGGTGCCGGCCGTCAACATCAAGGAGTTTATTGCGCTGGCAAAGGCCCAGCCCGGCAGACTCCATTTTGCATCGTCGGGCAGCGGCGGCACGCCGCATCTGTGCGGCGAACTGCTCAAGACCATGGCGGGCATCGACCTCGTTCACGTTCCGTACAAGGGGGGCGCGCCCGCGATCATCGACACGGTGGCCGGGCAGACGCAGATGTTTTGCCCGGGCGTGACTGGTGCATTGCAGTTCGTGAAGCAGGGCAAACTGCGTGCGCTTGGGCTGACGACACTCAAGCGCTCACCCTTGCTGCCCGATCTGCCGACCCTGGACGAGCAGGGCCTCACCGGGTTTGACGCGAGTTCGTGGATGGCAATCGTTGCGCCGGCGAAGACACCGCGCCCGATCGTGCAGCGGCTGTACGAGGAAATTGCGCGTGCGGTCAACCATCCGGACATGAAGAACTTCATCCTGCAGCAGGGGTCGGAACCGACCGTCATGAACCCGGAGGAACTCGGCGCCTATATCCGTACCGAGATCGACAAGTGGGCGAAGGTCGTCAAGCTGGTCGGGTTGAAGGTCGATTGAACTTTCAGTCCAGATTTAACCGGTACGCTTGCGCCGCCGCGCCGTAGAAAAGCGCCTGCTTTTCGTCAGCGGAATACCTCGCGGCGATGCGCTTAAAGGTGTTCCAGATTATCGGATAGTCGACGGAATCCCGGTCCGGCGGGAAATTGCTCTCGAACATGCAGCGCCCGGGACCAAACTTGTCGATGCAATGCGCGTAGAGCGGGCCCCAGCTTTCGGCCAGCTGCGCCGAGGATGCGGGCGCTTGAAGCTTGTCAAAGCCGAGGCCGAGATAGGCCATGCCCAGCCCCCCGAGCTTGACGAAAACATTTGGGCATTTTGCCAGTTCCGTCATCGACAACCGCCACTGCGCGATTGCTTCCTCTTTGTGAGGCAGATAATTGCGCGTCCAGGCGAGCAGGCCGCCGATATGGTTGAGCACGATAGTGGTATCCGGAAAGGCGCGGGCGAGTTCGGCCAGTTCCAGGATCTGCGGGTGATAAATCATCGCATCGAAGCTCAACTTGCGCGGCGCCAGCGTCGCGAAGCCCGCGCGGAAATCGCGATCCTGCATCAGTCCGCGCGGCACAATGTAGCGGCCGGTGTTCAGATCCTCGTCGGCGTCCCACTTGGTGGTGACGCGGATGCCGCGAAAGCGTCCGCCACCGGCTGCGATCTGGGCATCGAGCACCTGCGCCACCTCGGCGCCTGTACTAATGTCCGCACTGCTTACGATGCCGGCACAGACCAACGTGCCGCCGTAGGCGCCGCTAGCCGCCATCGCGGCAACGCCATTGGCGAATTCAACCTCGCCCACCGGCGCCATCACGACGGGGCCGCTCTTGCGGTAGAAAGCGCCACAATCCACGAACACCGAGGCTCTGATATTGTGACCGGTATGCACGTCGGCCAGGTACTCGTCGAGGAGATAACGGTTGCCCGGGCGCTGCCACAGATGATGATGCGGATCGATGATCGGCAGGTCCGGTTCGAGAATCTCCTCCCGCTGCAGCGACCGCCATTGCGCCTGGCGTTTATGCTGTTCCAACGCGGTCTTGGTGTGGGAGTGAGGCGATTTGCGCGCCTCCGTTTTACGCGGTAGCAATTTAGTCTGCATACGTTTCTCGCTTATCATCCTGGCCCCCGGGACATATGCCGAAAGCCTAACAGAGGCTTGAACGCCGGGCAACATGGACGATAGTACTGGAAACCAAAATTCACGCCGTTGACGGTTCGTCCGTCGAGGAATAGATTGCGAGCTGGTGAAGCATTCCTTCTAGTATTAAAAGAGGAGAAAGGGAACATGGCGACAATGATAACGAACCTGATCCGCACCGCGGCCATTGGACTGGCGCTGGCAGCGACATCATCGCATGCGCAGGCGCAAGGCTACCCGGAGCGGCCCATCACGCTGCTGATTCCGTACACCGCGGGCGGCCCTACCGATATCGCTTCGCGCGTGGCGGCGGAATCAGTTTCACGCGTACTCGGCAAGCGCATTACGGTGGATAACCGGCCCGGCGCCGGCGGTGCGCTGGCCGCGTCGAACATGGCGCAAAACGCCAGGCCCGACGGATACACACTGGCGATTACGCCGATCACGGTGTTGCGGCTGCCGCATATCAGCAATGTCACGTTCAACCCGATCACCGATCTCACCTGGATCATCAATCTCGCCGGTTACCAGTTCGGCGTGGTTGTGCGCGCGGATTCTCCCTGGAAGACCTGGCAGGAGTTCACCGCCTATGCCAAGGCTAATCCCGGCAAAGTCACTTATGCCTCGCCTGGATTTGGCACCACGCTGCATATCACGATGGAACAGATCGGCGAACGCGATGGCATCAAATGGACGCAAGTGCCGTTCAAGGGTACTGCGGACTCCGTTGTGGCGTTGCGCGGCGGGCACGTCATGGCGCTGACCGGTAGCGTGCCAACCGAGCAGACCGAAGCCGGGATATTTCGCACGCTGGTGACCTGGGGCGAGCGTCGCCCCGCGCGCCATCCGAACGCGCCGACGCTAAAGGAACTCGGCTACGGCATCGTCACCAATTCACCCTACGGCGTGACCGGGCCGAAGGGTATGGCCCCGGCCGTCGTAAAAATATTGCACGACGCATTCAAGGGCGCGCTTGACGACCCGGCGTTCCTGAAAACGCTGGACCGCCTCGGCCACGATCCCCTCTACATGAGCGGTGACGACTACTTCAGATGGGCGCGTGAAAACTACGAGATCGAGCGGCGCACCGTCGAGCGCTTGGGACTCAAGCAGTAACAGCGCGCTTAGCGCCGCGGCTCCGCTTTCAGCAACAGCCGCGCAAAGTGCCGGCCGGCGAATTCCTGTCCGGCCACAAGCTTCAGCCGCTCCTCGCCCAGACTGGGGTCGAACAGATTCTCGGGAGCATCGGCTTCGTACATAGTCATGTATGTACCCGCCGGGTCGGCGCCGATCTGCGCGGGATGAGGCGCATGCTGCAGTTGCCAGACGCGGTGGATGCCGGGCAGTTCCAGCACGCGCTTGACGTGCTGCGCGTTCTCGGACTGGAATTGGGAATCTTGCGCTGCCGTGCCGCGGAAATTGCTTTCGCAGCGCGCCCAGCAGCGACCGGCGCGGGCATCTTTTTCGAGCACAGACAGCACGCGGTAAAACACGCGGCCCCAATTTCCGATATCGCGGCGCCAGGGTTCCTTTTCCAGGACGGGCGGCGGCGGGTTTTGCGGGAAGGACTTGAACAGCCCCGGATCGCTGATGGCGTAAATCTGCTGGTATTCCTGTTCCATCACGCCTACGCTATCGTTATACGGGCCGCCGCGCAACTCTCGCGTGCGCCAGGCCGTGGAGTAGCCGGGCTTGTCCGCCAGCTCCTGGATATGATCGTCGAAGTGAATGTTGAACTGGCGGTCGAACTCCCTGTTCACCAGGTCGAAGCGGACGAAGCACAGATAGGGAAATGCCTTGATGTCTACCATGTGACGCTCCTTTGCTTGCCTGTTCTCAATGCCGTAACGGACATCAGCCGGGCTGACTTAACCCACGTGAATTCGAGGTTCACCGCGCAATCTTATGCGCCAGAGTTTAGCCGACAATGGCGCACGGCGCGATGGACGCTGACTTCGCCGGGCAGATGCCGGTGGCGGAGGGCCTCGCGCATCCCGACGTTGACCGTACGTTTAGAGATTGCCGATTAGTGCCTCTCGCAGAAACATTTCTCGCATCGACATACGCATCAAGTGATGCTAATATTGGTGCTAACTGCCGGAGACATCCGATGCGAACCACCGTAAATATCGATGAAGGCCTGTTGGCCAAGGCCGCCAAGCTAACCGGTCCGCTTGACCGTTCGGCATTGTTGCACGAGGGCCTGAAAGCACTCATCGAACGTGAGAGTGCCAGACGCCTGGCGAAGCTGGGGGGCAGCCAGTCAAAACTGAAAGTCGCGCCGCGCCGGCGCCAGGAGATCGAAACTTGATCCTGGTCGACACATCGGTATGGGTCGACCACCTTCGTGTGGGCGACGTGCAGCTCGTCGATCTGCTTGAAGCGAATGCTGTGCTCACACATCCATTCGTCGTGGGTGAGATTGCCTGCGGCAGTTTGGCGGATCGCGCACTGACCCTGGACTTGCTCCAGCACCTGCCGAAGGCGGCAGTTGCGGAATCCGATGAGATTCTAGGCTACATCGAGCGCCACCGTCTTCATGGCAAGGGTATCGGTTACGTCGACGTTCACCTGCTGGCCTCCGCGGCCCTTGGCGGAACAAAACTCTGGACGCGCGATAAGCGGCTGCTCGCGGTCGCGCGCAAGCTGGGTTGTGCATTAGCGGACGCCGGCGGGCATTGACATGAATTGGGGCGCTATGCAAAAGGCAAAAGGGGTCATTCATTCTCGTACGATAATGATCCCATTGCTGTTGAACTACACCGCGCCCTTGGCGCGCAGAACGGCGATTGCCGCTTTGTCGTAGCCGAGGCCGGTGAGCACCTCCTCGGTGTGCTCGCCGGACTCGGGCGTATGCTGGAGCGTATCCGGCTGCGGGTAGCGGCTCATGTGGATCGGCTGGCCGACAACCTTTTGCGGCCCGTATTTAGGGTGGTCGACCGGCTTGGCGATGCCGAGATGCTGCACCTGCGGGTCGGCGAACACCTTGTCGATGGTGTTGATCGGGCCGCACGGCACGCCAGCTTTGTTCAACACCGTGACCCAGTGGTCGTTAGTGTGGCGGAGCATGATCTCCATCAAACGCGTGTTGAGCGCCGGCCGGTTCTTCGAACGCAACGCCACGGTGGTGAAATCGGGGTCGGTGAGTAGATCGTTCGCGCCTGCGGCCTCGCAGAAACGCTGCCATAGGCTGTCGCCCGAAGCGGCAATGTTGATGTGGCCGTCGGCGGTCTGAAACATACCGGTGCCTGTCCCTGTCGGATGGTTGTTGCCCGTCTGCCCGGCGATCTCGCCGCGCATCAGATAGCGCGCCGCCTGGAAGTCGAGCATGAAAATCTGCGCCTCGATCAATGAGGTCGAGACCCACTGGCCCTCGCCGGTGCGCTCGCGGTCGAGCAGGGCGAGGACAATCGCGTTGGCCAGCAGAATGCCGGCCGAGGTGTCGTTGATCGCGATGCCGACGCGGATCGGCCCGCCGCCGGGGTGGCCGGTGATCGACATCAGGCCGCCCATGCCCTGGGCGATCTGGTCGACGCCGGGCCGGCCCTCGTAGGGACCGTCCTGACCGAAGCCGGAGATGCTGCCGTAGACTATGCGCGGGTTGACCTTCTTTACCGCCTCGTAATCGACGCCGAGGCGGTGCTTGACGGTGGATTTGTAGTTCTCGGCTACGACGTCGGCGGTCTTCGCCAGCTCGAAAAAAATCCTGAGCCCTTCCGGCGTCTTCAGGTTGAGGGTCAGGCTGCGCTTATTGCGGTGCAGGTTCTGGAAGTCCGGTCCTTCGCGACGGCCGCCGGTAGCGTCGAGTCCTGCGCCTGGCGCCTCGATCTTGATTACGTCTGCACCCCAGTCGGCGAGCTGGCGCACCGCTGTTGGTCCAGCGCGGTGCGCGGTCAGGTCGAGCACCTTGAAGCCGTTGAGTGGCAGTGGGCGGGTTGTCATCGGTACATTCTCTTCTGGTTTGAAGCGAGGCAGTGTAGCATCGCAAGCATCGACCCGGCGTCGGGTGTCGACATGACAGACACCGAGAAGGCGATGCAGAAGGCATTGATGAGGTCGCTGATTTTCCTGAAAACGAAACGAGGAGAGGGCCATGACTTTGCGCATCGGATACCTGCTGCCAACCCGCGAGTCGATCATGGAAGGCCGTCCCGAGGCAGAACCGCTGCTGGGCCTTGCCGCGCGTGCGGAAAAGCTCGGCTACGATTCGGTCTGGGTTGGCGATTCACTGCTCGCGCGCCCGCGCCACGAGCCCATCACGCTGCTGGCCGGCGTCGCGGGAAGGACCAGGCGCGTGAAGCTCGGCACTGCCGTGCTGCTGCCGGCACTGCGCAATCCCGTACTGCTGGCCCATCAGGTCGCTACGCTTGATCAGGTGAGCGCGGGCCGGGTCATCCTCGGCATCGGCATCGCCAGCGACGTTCCCAACATCCGCGCCGAGTTCCGCGCGGCTGGCGTGCCGTTCGAAAAGCGCGTTGGCACCCTGAT
>JANMXV010000296.1:0-7176 GCA_031381325.1 Betaproteobacteria bacterium
AGAACTCGATCCCGTCCATATCCGGCATGTTCAGGTCCAGCAGTATCAAGTCCGCTGGTTTGTCCGCCAGGTCCATGGTCTCCAGCGCACGCAAAGCGCCTTCGCAGGCGGTGACCGAGGTGTATCCCAGGTTGGCTAACAAACGCGTATGCAGTTTGAGCATGAACGGTTCGTCATCCACCGCCAGGATTTTTAATGCCGATTTATCTATCATGATTGCTTTCGCGTTGTACTCTTTCAGATAACGCTAGAAGGCGCGTTTACAATCCGCCCCTCCAGATAGCGTTCTACAACAGCCATTTCCGCTTCGAAGCGAGGCAGCAGCACGGCCAAAGCATCGCTGTTGCCGGCCTGGCCCTCTTCCTCCATCGCCGCGCACAGCTCGCCCAGGGCAAACGCACCCACGGCGCGGGCCGAAGACTTCAGTTTGTGAGCGGCAGCTACCGCAGCCTTGGTTTGGCCCGCAGCGCATGCGGCGCGCAATTCCACCGATATCTGGGAGGCGCTGACCCGAAAGTCCTGCAGGAACTCGCGGATAAGTTCCGGGTCGTCTCCCACCAACCCTTCGAGGACGCTCACGTCCACCGGCGTAGCCGTTGCGGTCTGCTGAGTCGCCGCAGTTGACAGGGTCGATGAAGAAGATGCATCCGCTTCGGATTGGGTGACCGCTATCCACCTATCCAGCACGGATTTCAGCTCCGCCAGCGGTGACGGCTTGCTGCGGTAATCGTCCATGCCCGCAGCGCGGCAGCGCTCGGCTTCACCCTTGAGGGCGTTGGCGGTCAGCGCAATGATCGGTATGCGTTTCCCGTCTTTTTCGGCGGCGCGTATGGCTTGGGTCAGCTCATAGCCGTCCATCTTCGGCATATGCAGATCAGTGAGCAGCATTGCATACTCGCCGCTGTGCCAACGCTCCAGCGCTTCGCGGCCGTCGGCGGCGACATCCGCGGCGTATCCCAGCAGCGCGAGTTGGCGCACGATGACTTTTTGATTGGTCTCATTGTCTTCGGCAATCAGAATCAGTCCGCCCCGCCGCAGCGCCTCTTCGCGCGATGGCGCGATGGCTGCGAGCTTGCTGGACGTGAGATTTTCTGTTTCCAATTCCAGCGACGCCCGTCCGGCAGCAACAGCCACCGCTTGGAGAAAATGCCGGCGACTCAGCGCATTGCCATCTATGGTGATCAGATCGGGCGCCACCGTTCGCGGACGGCGCCGCTTGCCGCGTTCAATCAGGACAATGACAAGATGAACATCCTGACCGGCTTGGGCATGGGCGACGACGCGCATTTGCTCCAAACGCTCCGGCTCATCGCAGGCGTCAACCACCCACACCGACAAGCCGCTGCGACCAGCGGTCTGCATTCTGGCGCTCGCTAAATCCGCTGCGCGCTCGACAACAGCGTTCGCGTGCTCGAGGTAGGCAGCAAGATCCTCGGCCAGCCCCCCCGCGGCGCCGACGACGACGCAGGACAGTCCGGCAACTTCAGATATTTCTACCGCACCGGGCTTGGCCGATACCACAACAAACGGCAGGCGCACCTTGAAGGTGGACCCCGCGCCCGGCGCGCTCTGCGCCGTGATCTCCCCGCCCATCAGTTCCACCAGATGATTGGCGATAGTCAACCCCAGCCCGGTGCCGCCGAAGCGCCGCGTAGTGGTAACGTCGGCCTGGGTGAATGCGGTAAACAGCCGCGCCTGCGTCTCCTCATCCATGCCGATGCCGTTGTCGGTTACGCGAAACTCCACCGTCACCTGCCGCGGACTTTGCTCAATCAGCAGCGCACGTAACGACACCCGTCCCGCACGCGGCTGCTCGCTGGAGAACTTGATCGCATTATTGGCCAGGTTGATCAGCACCTGCCGCAGACGCAGCGCATCGCCCATGACTTCCACAGGTATCGCCGGATCGGTGTAGAGGGTAAGTGCTACGTCTTTTTTCTCGGCCATGCCGTTCAACAGACTGCACACGCCTTCCACCACATCCGCCACCGCGAAGGCCTCTTGCTCGAGCTCCAGCTTACCGGCCTCGATCTTGGAGAAATCAAGGATGTCTTCGATGATGCCGAGCAGGGAAAACGCCGATTCGCGGATGAGTTCGACCATCTCCACCTGATCACCCTTAAGGCTGCTCTGATGCAGCACGTCGATCATGCCGATCACGCCGTTCATCGGCGTGCGGATCTCGTGGCTCATGGCGGCAAGGAAAGACGATTTGGCCTGGTTAGCCTCTTCGGCCTCGTCCCGCGCGCGATTCAGATCGACGGTGCGCGCTATGACTTTATCTTCCAGTTCTTCGTTGAGCCGCAGCAGCGCGGTCTCCGCCTGTTTGCGTTCGGTGATGTCGCGGTTTACCCCGACCAAGCCATAAACATTTCCTGCTTCATCCTTGAGCGGAATCTTGGAGGTGAGATGCCAATGGGTCTGGTCGTCAATTGCGGAGGGTGAACCAAAAACTGTCGCCCCCTCGCGATTGAGCAACGCCGTTCCTGATTCCATCGCGGCTTGATCTTCCATATGGAGCCGTTCTGCGAGTTCGCGCGGGAAGAGATCGAATACTGTCTTGTTCAAGACATCATCATGGTTGGTGATACCGCGAACCTTGAGATTAGTCGCGTTCTGCAGGAGATAACGTCCTTCACGGTCCTTGACATAAATGCGCTCGGGAATGGCATCCACAACGGCGCGCAACAAGGCGCGCTCCTTTTTTACGCTTTCTTCGGCATGTTTGCGCTCGGTAATATCGCTGATGGTACCATCGATGCACACCGCTTTGCCCGCGTCGTCGCGCCGCACGTGCGCGCTGGACTCCACCGTACGCACTTCGCCACCGACGAGCACGATTCTGAACTCGTGGGCCAGCGTGCCCTCCTGCAGCAGCCTGCGTATGCTGTTGCGCATGGATGCGCGGTCGTCGCGATGCACCATACTCCGCCACAGCCGGCGTTGGGCGAGAAATTCACCGGCTCCTCGCCGGGTGAGGTGTTCGACCGCGGCATTGATGTAGACAATACGTCCGTTGTGCGGATCCATCGACCACACCACTTCATGCAATGTACTGAGGATGCTGTCGAGTTTTTTCTCGCTGTCCGCCAGCTTCTCCTGTTTGCCGAGGGCCTGCAGCGCGAACGAAACATTCGCCGCCACTTCGTTGAGAAGTGCAAGTTCTTCCTCGTCGAAGAATCCCTGCCCCGTCGCGAAGAGGATCATGGCGGCCACTACGCTGTCATCAAGCATAAACGGCACGCATACCGTGGAACGATAGCCTTGCCTGAGTGCCTCGTGACGCAGACTGCCTGCGCGCGTATCACTCATGTCATTGCGCACGGCCACCTTTCTAGTGCGGATGACCTCGGCCAGCGTTATCCCCGGCGTGCCGAGGATCGCCCAGGCCACACTGTGTGCAATCTCCGGGGAGAACCCTGCCCATGCCACTGGCTGGATGCGCTGTTTCTCCTGGTCAAGCAATCCGATCCATACCAGTGCAAACTCCCCGTGCTTGACGGCGATTTGGCAGATTTCCCCCAACAGCGTCTGCCGTTCCCGAATGCGGATGATGGCTGCGTTTATCTCGCTCGACACCGCGCGAATTCGCGACAGCTTGTCGAGCTTTTGCTGGCGGCTGATATTTTCGAGGGCAAAAGAGATGTTCCCGGCCAGATCGGTGAGCAGCTTTAATTCTTCTTCGTGAAAGAATGCGCTCTCGCGCGCGTACAGCGCAAGCGCGCCTACCGCCTCATTCGACACAATCAACGGCAACATGGTCATTGAGCCGATTCCACGTTCGGCGTATTTCTGGCCGAAAGCCACCGTTGTGTTGTTTTTCAAGTCGTTGGTGACGATCACTTTTTTTTCGCTGATCGCCCGCGCGGCTCTGGTATTTCCCAGCGACCCAGCCTCGCTCGATGCATAGCGTTCTCTGAGGGCAAGCAGCAGTTCTTCATCCACGCCTGTCGAAGCGACCGGTACGACCTTCATGAATTTCCGGTCAACCATGGCTATCCAGGCCATGCGGAAACCGCCTGCTTCGACCGCAATGCGGCACGCCTCCCTGAAAAGCTCGTCGCGGTCACGTCCATGCACTACCAGCATGTTGATGCCGCTGAGCATGGCATATACGCGGTTGAGGTAGGCGATCCTGTCTTGCGCTTCCTTACGTTTGGTGACATCCTTGGCGACGCCTGCGACGCGCACAATCCGGCCGCCGTCGTCGCGCACTGGAAAGCCTCGGGTCTCTATCCAGCGAATCGAGCCGTCCGGGCGCACAATACGGTACTCGTATTCGAGCGTCCCCGCCACTATGCCTTTGTTGAATTTCTCGTAGGTCGATGCCCGGTCATCCGGGTGGATCGACTCGCTCCAGGCATCCGTGTCGGCGTAAACGCTGTCGGGGGTGCGGCCCCATATCTCTTCGTAGGCCGGGCTGATGTACAACACGCGATTGCTATCCGCATCGATGAGGAAGAATACGTCGCGGATGTTTTCCGCCATCTGGCGGAACCGCGACTCGCTGGCGCGCAGGCTTTCTTCAGTCTGCCGCTCTGCCGTCACGTCCAGGTGCATGACGACGGCGCCCTGCGGGTGGTCGTCGGACAGAGGTGTCACCGTCATCAGGAACCAGCGCTGTTGCGTTGGCGAATGACAGGGATAGACGAGCGAAAAGCGCTTTACCCCGCCATCCAGCACCGACTGAATGCCTGTGGCGGCTTGGCGAGCCTCGGATGCGTCATCTGCGCTCCCACTGTTGCAGATCTCGAGGTAATTGACGCCGATCACATGTCCCGGGCCGTGGTTCACATTCGCACCGTCAAAGCGCTGCCATGCCTCGTTCACTGAGACGATCAGGCCCTGGATATCGAGCACAGCGATATAGGCGGGCAGCGCGTTGAGAATGGCCGCCTGCTTGGCGGCCTCGTTGTGACGCATGTGGTCCTGGGCGTGCAGCAATAAGAACGGCCGGCCCTCGCCGTCCGCCACCGTATCCACCTCGCCCGCCGTCAGTTCCTCCAGGCGTTCGCCGCTCTCGTGCAGCGTCTCGATTAACGCGGCAACTTCCTCGTTCGCGTCCCCCGAAAGGGGAGGCTTGTCCGCGTTCATACAGCGACGCCCGCCAGCCCTAAAGCCCGTAGCACGGGTTTCATGTGGCTGAGCGTGCCGACGATTTTTCGGGTAGGGAACGGTGCGAGCTTGACCAGAGTCGGCGTCATGAAAACGCCATCCGCCAGCGCTCGCTTCGGTTCGCGAAACACATCCACGATTTCGATCTCGTGCCGATCCGGCAGTTGTACCTGACAAAACGCGTTAAGGTTGGCAAGCGCCTGCGCGGAGTTCAATGCGTCGCCCGCGACATAGAGCCGGAACTTGAACATGACCCGCCGGCTCATGACGGTCTCACTTGCGCCCCGGAATTGCCGCATCGGCTCCACGCAACTCGCGCATGCGCGTGCGGCCTCGCGACAACTCCCCTTCGCGGCTTTTCGTGGTACGGGTCAACAATGCCTTTTCGGCCTGCTTCGCAACGAGTTCCACCTGCAGCGCCTTCAAGCGCACTTCGATCTCCGCCTCTTCGGCATCGAGTTTGACGCGCTTGAGCTTCCCCGCAACTTCCTTTACCTCATTGGCGACGCGATCGGCCCTTTCCTTTTCCCAGCGTAGCGTGCCCATCAATACCTCGCCGCCCGCGGTGTAGGTGTCGCTCAGGGTTACACCGGCATCGCTCAAGATCAGTTCTCGCACCTGGTTCGAGTGCGCCGTGCCGCGGGACTTGACGATGGACAAGCCCCGGTTGCGCTCGCCGGCCTGCACCAGGTAGTTAAGGTGGATCCAGGTGTCTACCAGCGCCGATATCTGCAGCGGCGAGCCGCCCTCCGTCCGGCTCGATATATCGTCAACCAGGCTGGTGCAGACCACGGTAATTCCAGCGGCCTTCGACCAGTCGATCAGGCGGTCCGCTACGCTCTGCGCGGTCAAGTCATGGCCGGATTTGGACCATGCGGACACGGGATCGATCACCAGGCAGCGAGCCCTATGCTCTTTCGCCAGCGTCTTGATGCGCACCAGATAGGTCTCTGCACTGCCGGCGATAGTACGTGCAGAGATTATGCACAGGGAGCCGTTTTTCGCGTAACGATCCAGCCGGATGCCCACAGAGGCCAAGTTGCGGATCACCTCGTTCGAATCGGAATCAAAACTGACAAACAGGGTGCGCTCACCGCGCCGGCAAGCTGCCTCCGCAAACGTACCGCTTAAGGTTGTTTTGGCTGTGCCGGAGAAGCCGGTTATCAGTACACTGGCGCCGCGATAATAACCGCCCCCCAGCATAGTATCGAGCCGCGCTACGCCACTGGAAACGCGCTCGGTGTTCACACTGGCGTCCACACGGCCCGGCGGGCGCGCCACCTCGATTCCGCCTCTGCCGATGAGAAACGGCGATTCATTTTCATCGAAAGCGGAGCCGCGATATTTCTGCACGCGCAGATTGCGTTGTGAAACGCCCAGCACCACGCTGTGATTGAGGATTACCGCGCAATCCACCATGAATTGCATGAAACCGAACTGCTGCTGGCTGATAGCGTTCGTCTCATCTCCCCCGGCCTTCAATGTAATAAGACCCGTCAGTTCGCGTGCCAACAGCCACTCATGCAGCCGATAGACCTCCCGCCTTTTCGCCGCAGCGTCAGGCAGCAGTGCCAACACGATATCGAGCGCATCGAATACGATGCGACGCGCTCGCATATTCGCCGTCTGGGCGCCCAGGGCGGCCAACATCCCGCCGAGATCGAAATTTCCCGACTGCACCAGATCGGGTGCTGGCTGGGCGTCCAGAAAGAACAGTTTTTTGCGCCGCAGTTCCGCCAGGTTCCAGCCGAAGCTTTCCGCATTGGCCACCATGCGCTTCGAGGTTTCCTCGAATGCCACGAATATGCCCGGCTCCTTGCAATCCTGCGCACCATGCACCAGAAATTGCAGCGAGAGTATGGTCTTGCCCGAGCCGGGTCCGCCCACCAGCAACGTGGTGCGGCCGCACGGCAAACCGCCGCCGGTGATTTCATCGAAACCGGTAATGCCGGTCGGTGCTTTGGTTGGCGCTTTCATGATGGGCCGGAGGGATTTCATTGCACTTTTCGTTTTATACCCGCGACCCACCCGTTTGGAAAGGGAGCGCTCCGTAGTGTGGAC
>JANMXV010000308.1:0-1712 GCA_031381325.1 Betaproteobacteria bacterium
GCCGCAGGAGCGCGAACTCACGTGGCAGGTGCCGGAGACGTTCAACGGCACGCTGCGGGTGATGGCGGTGGCGGTGAATGAAGATTCCATCGGCGTGTTCGAAAAGAAAATATTGTCGCGCGGCGATTTCGTGCTGTCGCCTAACGCACCACTGACGGTGACACCGGGTGACGAATTCGATGTCAGCGTCGGCGTGGCGAATAACGTTGTCGGCTCAGGTGCCGATGCGCAGATCGCGGTAACGATGGCAACCTCGCCGCATCTCGAGATCGTTGGCGCTGCGAGTAATACGCTGAAGATCGGTGAGCTGCGCGAAGGCGTCACCAGTTTCAAGGTGCGCGTCAAGGATGAACTCGGCGCCGGCACGCTGAGCTTCAGCGCCAGCGGCATGAGCAAGAGTGCGAAGCTGGGCACGAGTATCAGCGTGCGTCCGGCGCAGCCTTACATCACGCAACTGATCGCGGGCTCGGTGCGCAACGGCGATGCCGATGCAGCGGTCACGCGCAATCTGTATCCGCATTATCGCAAGCTGGAGGCGAGCATTTCGCATGTGCCGCTGGCGCTGGCGCACGGGCTGACCGCGTATCTGCAAGGGTTTCAATATTCATGCACCGAGCAACTGGTGAGCATGGGCATGCCCGCATTGATCCTCGGCAATCGTCCTGAATTCGGCTATGTGAAATCGAAGGATTACAAGTCACTGGAGGATTTGATTCAGGTGTTGCGCGGACGGCAGAACGGTGAAGGTGCATTCGGTCTGTGGGCTGCCAATGCGCACGTGGTTGATCCGGTGTCGGTGTATGCAATGCACTTCCTGATCGAGGCGCGCGATCGGGGCCGCACTGTGCCGGCGGACATAATTACCAATGGAAACAATTACTTACGCTCTCTTGCGAAGGGCGATGGCAATGGCCTGGCGGAGGAGCGCACGCGTGCCTACGCCATCTATTTGCTGACGCGCCAGGGAATCGTCACCACCAACTTTGCGGCGGCGGTGCAAAAGCGCCTGGAAGCGAATCACGCGAAGATTTACGTGCAGGACATCGCGTCGGCCTATCTAGCAGCGAGCTATCAGTTGATGAAGCAGCAGGTGCTAGCGGATCAATTGATTGGCGGTGTCACGTTTGGCGCACCGATAACTGCGCCCGATGCGTACTTCGACGCGTTGTCGCGCGACGCACAATTGCTGCACCTCACAGCGCGGCATTTCCCCGAGCGGCTGCCCAAGCTCAAACCGGAAACGCTGGACGGCATGGTGAAAGAAATTGCCAACGGCTCATACAACACGCATTCGTCGGGACGCACGATACTCGCCTTCGACGCTTATGCGACCGTGGCCGAGAAATTGCCGCCGGGCACGCTCGCCGCCAGTGAGGTGCTGCGCAACAACACGGCGCGTCCTTTGGCGCTGCCGCCGGGTCTGATACCGCGTGCCAGTTTCTCGGTCGATGCGGCGAAGTTGCAGTTCTCGAACAAGAACGATCTGCGCGCGTATTACGTGGTCGAGCAGACCGGCTTTGACCGCAATTTGCCGGAGACTGAAATCAAGAATGGCCTGGAGATGCTGCGCGAGTACGTGGACGCCAAGGGCAACCCGGTGAAGTCGGTGAAAGTGGGCGACGAAATCGAAGTGCGCCTCAAATTCCGCGCGCTCAATCGCAAGGCCATCGACAACGCGGCGCTGGTTGATTTGTTGCCGGGCGGATTTGATC
>JANMXV010000320.1:0-6173 GCA_031381325.1 Betaproteobacteria bacterium
CTGGGCTCTGGCGCAGGCTGGGATCGCGGTGCCGGGATGCGTCAGCATGCGGAACGTGTCGTACTTGCCGCCGCTCAACGCCATTTCGGAATTAGCATAGGCGGCCCCCCCTTTGGTCACCAGCGTGCCGTCCACCATTAACGTAGCGCCTTTTTTGACGCCGGTTTCTTCGTTGGCAATCATTTTCAGCGCTTGCTTGCCTGATGCCGATTTTGAGCCGAGAAGCACCGAGGCGATGCTTTGCAGGGTGACGCCCTTGGCGCGATCCACCACGGCGGGCGGCAAGTCTTCGTAGCGGAGATTTACAGCCCATTGCGCGAGTTGGCGGCTTAGCGATGCCATATTAAGTGCTCCTGGTTGGGTTGTGAAACGGAGACTGGACGTGTGATCGCAATGTGGATTAGCGACCAAGGTCAATGTCTATTTAGCGGCATTATGGCAAATTCCACGTTCGACGGCTGCATGCGAGCGCGAAATTTTTTTGCGCTGGTCAGTAGTGCAATTCGCGGAGTTCGACGCACTCGTGACGCTTTACCTGCTCATCTTAATGGCGATTTTCACGCACATCGGTTTTGCCGGCAGCCGGCTGGCGGTGCCGTTGTTTGCCGTCGATCAGGGCGCGGGGCCGTTCGTGGTGGGCACCATTGTTGCGTTGTACGCGGCGCTACCTGCTGTACTGGCATTGCCGATGGGCCGCATGGCGGATCGCATCGGCTACAAGTTGCCGTTGCTGTTCGGCGCCAGCGGCATTTTTGTATCGCTGATATTGCCGTGGTTGTGGCCGTCGATGACCACGCTGTATTTCGTAGCGTCACTGATCGGCATGTCGTTCATGACTTTTCAGTTGTCGATACAAACGCTGGTGGGCGCGATCGCGGGGCCGGAAGCGCGTGCGCGTAACTTCAGCTTGCTGAGTTTGGGTTACGCGTCGGCGAATCTCAGCGGCCCGTTGATTGCCGGCGTGCTGATCGATAACGCAGGCTACGCGCGCACCTTTGCCGCACTTGCGCTGCCGTTGATTCCCGCCATTGTGCTGGCGGCGACGAGTTCGCGCTGGATCCCGAATGTGCATACCAAGTCAGCAGCAGTGAAGAGCGGCTTGTTCGATTTGCTGCGTATCAAAGGCTTGCGCAACACACTGATCGCCAGTGGCATTGTGTCATCCGCGTGGGACGTGTATCAATTTTTTATGCCGATTTACGGACGTTCGCTGGGCATGTCGGCCACCGCGATTGGTTCGGTGCTGAGCGCGTTTGCCATTGCGATCATCGTGGTGCGCGCGGTGCTGCCGTTTTTCGTGCGGCGCCTGGGTGAGACGCAGACGCTCACCTACGCCATGTTTGTGTCGTGCGCGGCGTTTTGTTTGTTTCCGCTGTTTAGCAGCGCCTGGCCGCTGGCGGCGGTGTCGTTTTTGCTGGGTGTCGGCGCCGGCGTTGGGCAGCCGCTGTCAATGACGCTGGTGTTCAATGCCTCACCCAAGGGGCGCGAAGGCGAGGCGGCCGGCATGCGCATCACGGTGAATCAAGTGGCGCACTTTGTGATTCCGCTGTTTTTCGGCGCGGTAGGTTCCGCGGCGGGATACGCCGCGGTGTTTCTGACTAACGCCGGCTTTTTGGCGGCTGGCGGTTATATCAGCAAGCGTTACCTCGGTAAGCGCTGAGTATTGTGAAACCTATCTGCCTCCAAGCGCACAGCGGTACACAGAGAGAGTGAATGGCCCGATCGAGTGCCACACTTTCAACCCGTCACTCGATTACGATTCGACCAGGCGGCAACGCAATGCCGTAGCGTGTGAATGGACGCTGCCCGCGGCTGCATATCTTGTAGGGAGCGGCTGCCAGCGACAGCGCAGCAGCGAGTTTACGATTGATCTTCGAGCGCTTCTCCTCGAAATGTGCTCGGTCCAGACCGTCTCGGGTGGCAAGGCGCGCTTTTTCCAGACTGGGATGGTTTCGGCCGACCACCGTTTCATAGATCGACAGGTAACGTTCGGGGGATTCATCGGAACGTACGAAACCATCTTCGCCAAGACGGCTTACCCGGCATTCTGCAAGCCACGCGTACCACGCGAGTAACGTGGGTGGCAGTGCCACTGCCTGCTGGCTGCACCAGACCTGCTTGTTCTTCAGATCGAATCGCAGTGCTGGCGGATCGACCGCGAGCTGAGCGGCGGAAACTATCGACGCGAATGGGGCGCCGTGGGCCAGCGCTTCCCTGGGCAATCCGTCGCGCAGGCGTACAAAAGGGATCTCGGCCAGCAACACTTGCGCTTCCGCCGTGTGAATCGGTCCGCCCGCGCCCGTGTGCAGCGCACACGGTTCGGCGGGAGGATAGTAAAACTCGCGCAGAGATTCGAAAGGTTCGTTGACCAGCACATGCGACAGCCGATCCTGAGATCGACCAAAAAGCGAAAGCGCGTAGCCGAGAAAGAACCCCATCGTCTTGCGACCGCCCGCGATCGACACGTGCAGGGCGCAGTTATCGTCAGCGCACAGCGTGCGTACCTCGGCGAGCAGTGCGTCGGCTGCGAGCGTGTTGTCCTGCGGCGTGCGAATATCGGCGAGCGGTGCGCCGCTTGCATCCTGGATCACCATGATGTTCTCGGGTGAAAACGCAATTTTTCCGGTCAATCCGTAATCGCGGCAAAGCGCGTGGAACTGGCCTTCCTTCGGGTCAAGCAGCGACAGTCGAGCCCGCTGCGCGCCCACAGCCGTTGTGATCAGGCGAATTTCGGTTGGAATCCAGGGCGTAGCCTGCGCCACCGCCAGCGCGTACAGCGTCTCGGTCACGATCTGTGGCGTCAGTCCGGTGACGGCCAGCAGAACGCGGCGGGGGAAATGTGGTGCAGTAACAGTCACGCTATCCATTGCTTGATTTCGTCTTTCAGCGTCTTGATGGCAGCACCGGACACGATGCGGATATTGCCGGCCTTGGCTCTGGCAAAATTCGCCTTAACGTGTTCTTTGCCGCCGGTCGAGAGTCGACCGCGGTAGTCGATCAGCATGCCACGGGTGCGCAGGCCGCCCATTTTCAGCAAGGTTTCGAGTTTGTAGATGGCCTCGGTTCCCTTGTCATCGCCGGAGTTTCCCGTGGCTGCCAGATTCGCGGCCTTGCATTCGATCAGATGCAGGGTGTTTTGATGCAGGAATGCCCCATCGATTTCGTTCAAGGTGGCGCCGTTCGGCGCCACTATCTTCATGTTCATCCCGTAGTCGGCGAAGTGCTGGGTGCCTGCAAGGTCGGCCAGCGCCTTGAACACATGCTGCTCCAGCCAGCCGCCGCCGACGAAAACGCGCGCGTCCTCCGAGGCAAAGCGCAGATCAGGGTTCTGGCGATGAATATGGCCGCCCTCGACGAACAGATCGACGATATCGTTAAAGATGATCGAGTCGCGGTGGCGCTCATCCAG
Organism: Betaproteobacteria bacterium; assembly: GCA_031381325.1. Classification (GTDB taxonomy): domain Bacteria; phylum Pseudomonadota; class Gammaproteobacteria; order Burkholderiales; family SG8-41; genus UBA5216. The sequence goes on from JANMXV010000320.1 coordinate 3,410, forward strand.
CTTGCCGATGAGGGTACCTTGGGCTTGCGCTGCGAGGGCGTTCAATTGGCCGAGCGCGGGTCCGAAACGCTCTACGCCTTCCACGATCCGCAGCGTGAGGTCGGATTGCTCGCGTGTGATGCTTGGCTTGGCGGGACGTTGCCCGTCTGCAAGCGTGTAACCATGCGCCTCCAGAAAGTCCGCGAGCCCTACCTTCCCGGACAAGGATGCGTTGGGCTTGCGCGCGCCGAGCACGAGAATCTCGTCGGTCTTCACATTGACGTAGAACACCGGCGCTTTTGCATCATGAAATGCTACCTGAGCCGCCATCGCCATGATCTTGGTGCCGCCAGTGACGTTCAGAGCAACCGTGTTAGTCTGCCGATCGAGGAAGTTGAAGAACGTTTCGTAGATCCTCGGGTAATCGTAAGCATCTCCGATCATCAAACGTTCGATTGCGATACCGCGCCGCTTCAATACGCGCTCCAGGCCATCCGCGGCGGAATTCATCTCGCTGCTGGTCGCGAGGACCACGCGGCGCGGGCGCCACTGCTCGTCGATTGCCGCGATCAGGTTTGGTGTGGCCTGTGCGGAAACCAGGCACACGTGCGTGTCGTAGATCATGCAAGCTCCGCAGGGAAGTCATGTGTTAAAGGGGCGACGCAATAGGACACAATCTGCGCGTCGATCTGTTGGAGGTCGTCTGATGAAAGTTCCCGCCCGCGCCACTCTGGCGGAACTTTAAGTGACAAGTGGAGATAACGCGCGCCGCGTTTGCATACCTCGGCGGCAAGATTCACCGGCAGCGTGCCGATGACGATATCGTCGGCGTTGACCTCTGCGGGATCGAGATGTTCGACCCAACGGTCGATGGCAAGACACTGGCGTTTTGCCCACTCGATTGCGCCGGGGTGGCGGGAAACGAACCAGGCAGTGCCGCGTCGTTTGCCCGGGAAGTGTGGATTCATGCCGACATGGTAGCGGCGGACAGCCGTTGAGGCCAGCACCGCAAGCTTGCCGGCCTTCACGCAATTGCCGCAGGCAATCCCGTCCACTGGATACCCAGCGGCAGGCTGGCGCGACCGACGCGGCCCTGAAAGCCGCGTACCGGCAGCGGGTAGCAGCGCACGTCGTCTTCGTTGTCGTCGATCAGTGCGGCCATCTTTGCAAGGCACAGATCCTTGAGTCGTGCGTCGCCGACCAGCAGAAAAACGCTGTATTCCAGCGGCGTTGCGTGTTTGCACATCTCGCGATGCACGCGCTGCAGGCGGCGCGGGTTGGCGATATCGTAGCCGATGACGTAAGCGCGTTCACTCACTTTCAGAATGCCTCGGCTGCGGTGTCGGCATCGGCGGTGACATTGCCATCGATGTCGTCGGCCCGATCCGGCGCATGGGATTCGGCTACGCCGGCCTGCGCGAGGGCAGCCGCCAGTTCGGTGCTCGCCTCCGCCAGTCGTTTGCGCAGGCGCTCGGCCAGGGATTCCCACTCGGCGTAGAAGCGGGCGCGGCCCGCCTTGCCCAGCCAGCAGCCGCCATCTACCGTCGAGAAATCATCGGCGCGTAGTTTCTCGCTGCGAAAAAGTTGCAGCATATGCCGATCGACTTCCACCCGCAGCGGCTCCACTACGTCGCATGCCAGGGACTCACGCCCGAAATCCAGCGCGTGATAAAAACCGATGAACGGGTCGAAGCCGGCGCCGTAAAGGGCCAGCACCGTCTCCGCATGCAGCAGCGTGTAACCCAATGACAGCGCGGCATTCACCGGATCCTTAGGCGGGCGCCGGTTGCGGGCGGAAAAATTGAGGCGCTCGGGGAGCAGATCGGCAAAACCCTCGAAGTAGGCCGCAGCGCCGGCGCCTTCCAGGCCACGCAGCGACCCGACTGACGTTTGTTGATTCACACCTGCGATGGCATTTTCCAGGCGGCGCAGCGAGTGCGTGAGCAGATAACGCGAACGCGGTTCCTCATCGCGCCGCTCCGCCAAAAAGGCTGCCTGCGAGCGCAGCTTGGCCGCGACGATACCTTGTGCGAAGCGCAGACAGAAAGCGGCATCCTGCGAAAGCCGGTATTGCGCCACCCGCCGCGCCGCGTCGTTGTGGGGGCGGGCGAGCAGCAGGGTGGGCTCCGCCTTGCGGCCCGAGAGCACGACCACCCCAATGCCGCGTGCGCCTAACTTGCCGAGCAGTGATGACGATAGCGTGACATCGCCCCGCAGGAACACGCGCGACAGCGGCGCAAGCGGCACCGTGCCGACACGTTCGCTATTCTCATAAAAAACGAGAGCCTCGCCGTCGACTTTCAGCGTAACGCCGCGGCGATCCACGTACAGACTGGTCATTTTGTCACCGGTTCGTCAAACGATCATGAAAACGTCGGTTACCGGCGCGGTCGCCAACCCCAGCCCCTCGCTTTTCATCCGTGGGTCGAGCTGGAAAATATGCGCCCGGTCTTCCGACGGTTCGAGCAAGGCATCGAGTGTCTGCCGCACTTCGCGCAATTCAGTGGGTGTCAGCCAACACTCGAAGAATGACTTCTGCCCGCCGACCCGGTAGCCCAGCAGATATTTATGCACGCGGTAAAGCCGCTTCGGACTGCAGATGTCGTAGCACACCAGGAACAGGTTTCGCGCGGCGTCGCTCATGTAGCGAATATAGCGCCGCTTCGATGCCGACTCCAGAGCGGCAAGCTTGCCGTGGAGCAGGTCTCAATCCCTTTGATTTCAGGGCTTCATACAAACTTACGAAAAATTCGGAGGGGTTCGTAAATGTCATTGCGTCTCAATC
>JANMXV010000325.1:0-3812 GCA_031381325.1 Betaproteobacteria bacterium
CGGCTACTTCTGCGCCGGTGATGCGCCGGGCGCCAACGTCTGGAGCATGGCCAACTACATGAACCTGAAGCAGTTGAAGCACGTGGACTCGACCGACATGGGCGGTTGCTCGTATCTGGTACACGTCGCGCACGCTGCAGAAGCGATTGCCATGGGCAAATGCAAGGTCGCACTCGTCACACTCGCCGGCCGGCCCAACTCGGAAGGCAGCTCCGGCACGCAAGTGCGCGACCGCGGCGTGAACATGCCCGATTCGCCGTTTGAAATGCCCTACAGCCCAGTGACGGTGAATCTGTACGCCATGTGCGCCATGCGTCACATGTATGAATACGGCACCACCAGCGAGCAACTCGCATGGGTCAAGGTTGCAGCTTCGCATCACGCGCAGCACAACCCCAACGCCATGCTGCGGAATCTGGTTACCGTTGAAGAAGTCGTCAACTCACCGATGATTTCCGATCCGCTGCATCGTCTGGATTGCTGCGTGGTCAGCGACGGCGGCGGCGCAGTGATTGTAGCCAGCCCTGAAATCGCAAAAAGCCTCAAGCGCCCGCTGGTGAAAATTACCGGCGCAGGGGAAACCACCAAAGGCCAGATGGGCGGCAACGTCGATCTCACCTACTCCGGCGCAGCATGGACCGGCCCGCGCGCGTTCGAGATGGCGGGTTGCAAACCCGGCGACATCAAATACGCATCGATCTACGACAGCTTCACCATCACCGTGGTAATGCAGATCGAAGACCTCGGTTTCTGCAAAAAAGGCGAAGGCGGCAAGTTCGTCTCTGACGGAAATCTGATTTCCGGCAGCGGCAAACTGCCGTTCAATACCGACGGCGGCGGCCTCTGCAACAACCACCCGGCCAACCGCGGCGGCATGACCAAAATCCTCGAAGCGGTACGCCAATTGCGTGGCGAAGCGCATCCCGCCGTACAGGTAAAGAACTGCAACATCGCACTCGCACACGGCACCGGCGGCGCCCTCGGGCATCGTCACGGCAGCGCCACACTTATCATGGAAAGGGAGTAACAAATGGCTACCCCAGCACAAGACAGAAAACTGCGCGACCCGTCACTGAACCCCGGCGACCAGCCCTACTTCGACGCCTGCGCCGAAGGCAAGCTGCTGATTAAAAAGTGCGGCGATTGCGGCGAGGTTCACCATTACCCGCGCGCGCTGTGCCCATTTTGTTTCAGTGGCAAAGTGGATTGGCTGCAAACCAAAGGCGCCGGTGTGATCTACACCTACAGCGTCACGCGCCGCGGCGGCCCCGTGCCGTATTGCATCGCCTACGTCACGCTCGACGAAGGCCCCAAGATGATGACCAACATCGTCGATTGCGATCTGGACAGCATCAAAGTCGGACAGAAAGTGAAAGTGGTGTTCAAAAAAACCGAGAATGGTTCCTCGGTGCCGATGTTTACACCGGTGTAGACTCAAAATCTCCCTCACCCTCGGTCCCTACCCATGAACCTCCCCGCTCGGGCGGGGACTCGACGCTCCCTTCTCCCTCCGGGAGAAGGGCTGGGGATGAGGGAAGAGACGCCATGTTCACGGCCGCAATTCGCGACGTACGCGTCGTGGCGTCTCTCCCGGAGGGCGAGGGACGAAAAGCCCTTCTCCCCTCGGGACAAGGGAACACTTGAAGCGGAGCAGAAGGGTTGGGATGAGGGAAAGATGTATCGCAGCCACCGGCGCTGCAACGAAGCCGGTACTCGCGAAACACCGAAGCACACCCATCATGATGTCAAAGTATTCCTTGAATCAGGGTTGGGATCGCATCCGCTTTTTGCAGCCGTTGCGCACGGATTCACGCATCCGCGCGCGCTCCAAACTGCTGGGCGTTGAAGAGCGCCCCGACGGATCGCTGCGCGTGGAAGTCGAATTCCGAATCGAAGTGGAGGGCAGCGACAAGCCCTGGCTCACCGGCGTGAAGGTGGGACGGTTTTTCTTTGATTAGTTGGTGCTAACCTTAGCATTGATCTACGCTTCACTCCCGCCGGCAATAAGTTGTAGCCTATTGTTTTTAAACAATATCGAATATTCATTCAAGGTGATCTGCCATGGCCGCTCCGCGCAACTATGACCCGCGCACATTCAAAGCCCTGACTTTCCACGACGCCACGGCGCACTTTCGCAGCGGCAGTGACACGCCGCGCGCCTACCTGGAGCGCTGCCTCGAGACTCTCGCGGCACGCGAACCCGTGGTGAAAGCTTTTGTGGTGTTGAACGAGGCCAACGCGCGTGCGACCGCCGATGCCAGCAGCACACGCTGGAAAGCCGGCCTGCCGCTATCGGCCATCGACGGCATGCCCATCGCCATCAAGGATTTGCTTGAAACCAAAGACATGCCCACCGAAATGGGCTGCGAAGCTTATCGCGGCAATTTCACCCACCGCGACAACGCCGCGGTGTGGGCGCTGCGCGAGGCGGGCGCGGTAATCCTCGGCAAAACCGTCACCGCCGAACTCGGCGGCACGCATCCCGGCCCCACCACCAACCCGTTCGACCCGGCCTGCACACCCGGCGGATCATCGTCCGGCTCGGCGGCCGCCATCGCCTCGCGCATGGCGCCCGCAGCGCTGGGCACGCAAGTCGGCGGCTCCATCATTCGCCCGGCGGCTTACTGCGGCAATGTGGCGTTGAAGCCGACGCAGGGTGGCATCAATCGTGGCGAGCGTCAAACCACCAGCATGAGCACCACCGGGGTACACGCGGGCTGCATCGAAGACATGTGGCAGGTCGCCATCGAAATCGCGCGCCGTGCGGGCGGCGATCCCGGCAAGCCCGGCTTGTTCGGCCCGGCAACACCACCTGAAGCCACCAAACCGCAGCGGCTGATCGTGATTGAATCCGCAGGCTGGGCCAAACTCGATGCCGCCAGCCGCAGCGCTTTCGAAACGCTGCTGGAAAACCTCGCTCGAGCGGGGGTTGCGTTACTCCGCCGCAAAGACCACGCGTGGATCGAAGCGCTGGAGCAATCCATAGTCAAAGCCGCCGACATCGCCAACACCATCACCGCCTGGGAAAACCGCTGGTATCAAGCCGCGCTGGTTGAGCGCTATCCGCAAGGCGTGAGTGCGCGGCTCAAGGCCACTGTGAAAAAAGCCGAAGCAATGACGCCCGAAGACTATCGCGCCTTGCTGCTGCAACGCGCAGCCGCGCAACTGTGCCACCAAACCCTGGCGCCGCTCGCCGACGCGATCATCATGCTGTCGTGTCCCGGCCCCGCAACGCTGTGGCCCGGCGATGTACCCGGCCAACCGCTGGCGCCGCGCCCCACCGGCGACTCGGTATTCAATACACCGAGTTCGATGCTGCACGCGCCATGCGTCACCCTGCCCCTGCTGGGCGTGGATGGCATGCCGGTCGGCGTGCAGTTAATGGGCCAGCAGCACGAAGATGCGCGCATCACGGCGCTGGCGCGGTGGATATTGGCCAATGTGTCGCCGGTGGTTGTCCCCTGAAACACTTATTGCATATCAACATGACCGAATCCACACCCAAGGCCTACCGCAACGAAGCCTTTCTCAACAGCCGCGATGGCCGCGCGCTGCGCATCCTCGCCGAATACCTCGAGCCGAAGAGCCGCTTCGAACGTGAAAATGTCGATGACACCATTGTGTTCATGGGCTCGGCGCGCACGCTGTCACGCGAGCAAGCCGAAGCCGCACTCAAAAAAGCCGCGGCTGATGGGAAATCGGGCGCAGACCTCGCCACCGCGCAAATGGCTTTGAAAATGTCGGCTTATTACGAAGCGGCGCGCACGCTGGCGTTTCGCGTCACGCAATGGTCGAAAGCGATCCCAGGCAAC
>JANMXV010000334.1:0-1215 GCA_031381325.1 Betaproteobacteria bacterium
TTGCAATCGACCATCATGGTGTCGCACCTGATGTTCAGCGGCGTACTCGATGAATTGAAAAAACTGAAAATTTGTCTGGCGCACGGCGGCGGCTATCTACCCTACCAGATCGGACGCTTCAATCACGGCCACAAAGTGCGCAAAGAAACGCAGGCGCTAACCAAGACCAAGCCCAACGCGCTGCTGCGCCGCTTTTACTACGACGCACTCACGCATGACACGCGTGCATTGCGCTATCTGATTGATCTGGTCGGCGCGGACCGCGTGGTAATCGGCACCGATGCGCCGTTCGACATGGGCGAAGAACACCCTATTGAAATGATCAACAAGGTGAAAGGGCTTAGCGCGAAGGATCGCGAACAGATTTTCAGCAAGACCGCGCTGCGCTTGATAGGTAAACGGGCATAGCGGGGTAGTGCGTACGAAGAAGTATATTAACTATTTGTTTTTAAACAGTTTTTTGTATTTTACCTAAGAGGAGCCTATGACCTTGTTTCGACACACGGCAACAGTATGCGCGGCACTTTGGGTCATGGGCTTGAGCCTCCACGCACACGCGCAGGCACCCTATCCCGCCAAGCCCATCCGCATGATCGTGCCACTGGCGGCAGGCGGCCCCAGCGACACCACGGCGCGCATCGTTGCACCCAAACTGAGCGAGGCCATCGGGCAAAACGTAGTCGTCGATAATCGCCCCGGCGCGAGCGGCATCATCGGCACCGAGATCGGACTCAAATCGCCACCGGATGGATACACCATCGTGCTGGTGTCCAACACCATTTCGTTGAACCCCGCAATATTCCACAAGCTGCCGTACGACAATGAGCGCGACATGACGCCGGTGTCACTGCTCGCGACCACGCCCTATGCCCTCAACGTGCATCCGTCGCTGCCGGTGAAAACCGTGAAGGAATTGATCGCGCTGGCAAAGGCGCGTCCCGGCGAACTCAATCATGCCTCGGCCGGCGCGGGCACCGGCCCGCATATGGCGATGGAATGGTTCGCGCAGCGCAGCGGCATCAAAATTCAGCAGATTGTCTACAAGGGCGGCGGCCCTGCGATGATCGATTTTCTCGCGGGACAAACGCAAATCAACCTCACCAACATGATCACCGCCATGCAGCATGTGCGCAGCGGACGTATCCGCGCATTGGCGGTGTCGAGTCTTAAACGCTCACCGGCAGCGCCCGACATACCGACGATACACGAATCAGG
>JANMXV010000404.1:0-2651 GCA_031381325.1 Betaproteobacteria bacterium
TGAACCTGGCAGATCGGCTTTCGTAACGTTCAATGCAAACTACAACCCGTTTCAGGATCCGCAGGGCGGCCCTAACTTTTACAAGTTCGATCCCAATGCGCTGTATGAGATCCACGTCGACAACAACGGCGACGCCAAAGAGGACATTACGTTCCAGTTCAAGTTTACCAATACCAATAAGGACACCAAGCTTCCCATCGGCGGCAAGATGATATCCATACCGCTGATCAATTCCGGCGCCATTGCGGGCGTTAATCCCGCCACCATCAACGTGCGTGAGACGTATACGGTGCAGGTGGTGCGCGCAAAAGGGACGGAGAGCGGAAGCCGGCGTTCCGGCACTCGTGCGGACATTACTAACGCCGCCAACGGCGCAACCGTCTTCGATAAGCCGATCGCCAATATCGGCAACAAGACGATTGCTGATTACGCGGCGTATGCAGCCGCGCATGTCTACAACATCAATATACCCGGCTGCGCAGTGCCAGGCAGAATGTTCGTGGGCCAGCGCAAGGAATCGTTCGTCATCAATGTGGGCGAGACTTTCGACTTGCTTAACATTCCGCCGGCAGTCATTACCGGCCAGGAAAGCGCGCGAGCCAACGACCTGGAAGGCAAGAATATCAGTACCATTGCGCTTGAAGTTCCGACCGTGTGCCTTACCCAGGGCGCCGAACCGGTGATCGGCGCGTGGACCACGGCGAGCGTACGTCAGGCACGGATAATCAATCCGTTCACGGGGACTTTTGGCAACGCGTCCAAGCAGGGCGGCGCCTTTTCTCAGGTTTCGCGCCTGGGCATGCCGCTAGTGAACGAGGTGGTGATCGGTTTGAAGGATAAGGACCTCTTCAATGCCGCAAAGCCGGAAGGCGACGCCGCGCTTCTGGATTATGTAACCAATCCGTTTATGCCTGCATTCATCGAGTCGCTATTTACCGCGCAAGGCGTAAAAGCGCCGACGAAGTTCCCGCGTAATGACCTGGTCGCGGTATTTCTCACCGGCATAACGGGTCTGAACAAGCCCGCAAGCGGCGCGCCATCGGAAATGTTGCGTCTGAATACCGCTATCGCTCCAGTCGCTAAGGGCGCGCAGAATCGCTTGGGTGTCATCGGCGGGGATCTTGCGGGCTTCCCGAACGGGCGCCGCCCCGGAGACGACGTCGTCGATATCGAGTTACGCGTTTTGATGGGTGTTCTGTGTACGCTGAACCAGCCCTTGGTCTATGGCTGCGTACCGGCTGATGCACCTTCGGGCGCGATAAACTTCACCGATGGGGCCATCACCAGTGATGCCAGATTCGATGCCACGTTCCCCTATCTGACGACACCGTTGCGCGGATCACCACAGCCGCAAAACACGCCTTGATTGATGGCGCGATGGTTCGTTCAACGTAAACTTTCAGGAGATGAGCATGAGATTTAATAAGAGATTTATGTCATGGGCGTTAGCGATAGCCGCCGCTGTCATTTTAACCGCCTGCGAAGGTGGCGGTGGGGGTGGCTTCGTTGCCCCGGGCGCAGCGGCGGATCCGAGCGTTGCTTTCTTTAGTGCGGTGGCCGCAATTGCCGCGGGTACCTCGGATACCACCGAACCGGTCAGCGTCGACGCTATCGCGGAGGCCTCGTCCGACACTGCGGAACCCATAGCAATTTAATAGTTACGCGTTGCATAATGCATTGAAAAGTTGGCAGGCCGGGTAGCGCAAGCTACCCGGTTTTACTACGTACCAACCGCTACAGGGAACAAGTTCATGCGCCATAGGGTGATTCCCATGCTCGTCGTTGCGGGCGTCGCCAGCCTTGCACCGACGTCCCCGGCTGCCCCGTTCGTGCCGCAAGGTCCCAACGAAGTGCTGGAGCGACTGCGCGAGCGCCCACTCGATTCCGCGGCGCGGGAGTTGCGCTCACTGCGAGCGACGCTCGCCCGCGACCCCAATAATCTGGCGATCGCCACCAGCGTCGCGCGCCGCTATATTGAAGAAAGTCGCGCTCAGGGCGACCCGCGCTATTTGGGCTATGCGCAGGCAGCGCTGAGCCCGTGGTGGTCACAGCCGCAGCCGCCGAACGCCGTGCTGCTCCTGCGCGCCACCATACGTCAGAGCAATCATGATTTTGATGCGGCGTTGGTAGATCTTTCCCGAGTGCTGGAGGCTGCTCCGGGCAATGCGCAAGCCTGGCTCACCCGCGCAACGATTCTTCAAGTGCAGGGCCATTACGCCGAAGCCGCGCAAAGCTGTGAGCGCCTGTCGCAATTGGCTCCAACTTATGCAGTGAGCTGTTCGTCGGAAGTCGCTGCGTTGACGGGTCACGCCGCGCGAAGCTACGAGCTGCTTGCGGGGCTGCTGGAAAAAATTGCGGCGCCTGCCGTCGCGCAGAAGGCCTGGATGGAAACAGGACTCGCCGAAATCGCCGTGAGACTGGGCCGGCGTGACGTTGCAGAAGCTCACTTCAAGCGCGCGCTTCAAAACGGTGCGCCCGATCCCTATTTAAAGGGTGCGTATGCCGATTTTCTTCTCGACGCAGGCCGGCCCGCGGAAGTAGTAATCCTCCTCAGTGCGGATAGTCGCATCGATGGGCTGGTGTTGAGACTGGCGCTTGCGGAGCAGGCGCTCGGGGCGCGCGAGCTGCCCGGCAGGGTTGCAAGCTTGCAG
>JANMXV010000454.1:0-7061 GCA_031381325.1 Betaproteobacteria bacterium
ATCAACCGCCCGCAGGCGAAAAACGGCATGATCAAAGTGTTGAACGCACCGGGCTTCGGCATTGAGCTCGATGAGAAGATGGTCAGTAAGTACCGCGTTAACTGAAAGTCAAAAACATTTTTGCCACAGAGGACACAGAGATACACAGAGAAAACCTGTTCTTACTCTGTGTTCCTCTGTGTCCTCTGTGGCAAATGCTTTTGAATTAGAAGCTTTTCACACTTTCCCGCCTCTGATAGCCGTCAATATCCCCTGCATCAGCGCCACCGGCGTCGGCGGACATCCCGGCACCGCGACATCCACCGGAATCACATTCGATACCCGCCCGCGGCTGGCGTAGTTCTCGCCAAAAATACCGCCGCTGCATCCACAGTCGCCGACCGCCACCACCAGTTTGGGATCGGGCGTTGCCTCATACGTGCGCTTTAACGCCACTTCCATATTGCGCGACACCGGACCCGTGACCAGCAGCATATCGGCATGACGCGGACTGGCGACGAACTTGATGCCCAAACCTTCGAGGTTGTAGTACGGACAGTTCAACTGGTTGATCTCCAGCTCGCAGCCGTTGCACGATCCTGCATCCACATGACGTATCGCCAGCGATCCATGAAAGCGTTCGAGCACCGCCGCCTGCAAGCGGTCAAGCGTCACGCGCAGCGTGTCGTCCGGCTGCGGATACGCTTCCGTCTTGATGCCGGTTTTAACCACCTGTTTGAGAAGATAAAACATGCTAAAGGTCCTGTCCCGCGTAGCTGAGATTGAACGATTTGTTGATCAGCGGAAAATCCGGCACGATATTGCCGAGGATGGCGTGTTCCAGCACCGGCCAGTTGTGCCACGACGGGTCGCGCGGATGCAGCCTCGCGATGCGCCCTTCGCTGCCGGTTTCCAGCGCCACAAACACATCGCCGCGCCAGCCTTCGACCCAGCCTATGCCCAGCTTGCCTTTTGGCGGCATCGGCACTGGCGTGGAAATTTCCCCTAACGGCAAACGATCCACAATCAGCCGCAGCAGCCGGATCGATTCATAAATTTCCGCAAAACGCACTGCCACGCGCGCGGCAACGTCACCTTGATTGTGCCTGGCCATGCGCACTTCGAGTTCGTGATAGGGAATGCCGGCGTTCGTCACGCGCACATCCCATGCCTGCCCGCTCGCGCGCCCCGCCTGCCCCATCAAACCCAGCCGCGCCGCCAGTTCGGATGACACGCGCCCGCAATCGACGAAACGATCCTGCAAGCCCGGATGCTCGTCGTAGATGTGCTGCAAGCGCTGTACTGTTTCTTCAATGCGGGTACATTCGTCGCGCACGCGGGTAACCCCCGCATCCGGAAAATCGTGCGCGACACCGCCCGGCACAATCACGTCCATCAGGTAACGATGACCGAACAGCGCCTGATTCAGCCGCAACACGTCTTCCTTGAGTATCAAAAACTGCGACAAGCCGAATGCCAGTCCCGCGTCGTTGCCGAGAAATCCCAGATCGCCGAGGTGATTCGCAATGCGTTCGCGCTCAAGCAACAGCGCGCGCAACCACAAGGCATGCGGTGGCGGCGTCACATCAGCGGCCGACTCCACCGCCATCGCATACGCCCAGCCGAACGCTGCGGCCGAATCACCTGATACCCGCGCCGCGAGCTTCGCGCCCTGCATCAGATCCATTTGCTCGAAGCGTTTTTCGATGCCTTTGTGTTTGTAGCCCAGCCGTTGCTCCAGCCGCAACACACGCTCGCCGACCACCGAAAAGCGGAAGTGGCCCGGCTCTATGGCGCCCGCGTGTACCGGTCCGACGGGGATTTCGTGTACGCCGTCGCCGGCAACCTGAATGAACGGGTAGGCGTCCAGCTCTCCAGATACAATTAAATTTTTCTTTTTATTATCAATAACTTGCGCATCATTCACCCATGAAGATTTGCGCAGCGGAAACTCATCAGCGCGCCACGCCGTATGGCGCAGCCACTTGCGCGTATCGACCGCGCCATCGGCAACCAGGCCGAGCAGATCATGCGTAGCGCGCTGCATGCGAATCGCCGCTGGAAAAATATCACTGATATCCGGATAAGCCGTGCCCGCCAGCGGCAAGGTCAACACCATAAGATCGGCGCCATCAGCCAGCGCGGCGTGTATCTCATACGTACCACCAACATCCGAACCCCACAAAGCAACCAGACGCCCGCTACGCGCAGCGACGCCTTCGCAACAAACACGCCACTGCCGCGCATCCACACGAGCGCGCCGCGCAGCAATCGCGCCGGGCAGTGACACAAATTCGATATTCAGATCATCTGGCATTGTTGTTTCAGTTGAGAGTTTGGAATTTCCCCTCACCCCACCCTACCCATGAACCCCGCTCGGGCGGGGACTCGACGCTCCCTTCTCCCTCCGGGAGAAGGGCTGGGGATGAGGGAAGAGACGCCATGTTCACGGCCCCAATTCGCGACGCGCGCGTCGTGGCGTCTCTCCCCGTAAACGGGGCGAGGGAGAAAATCGGAGTCACTCGTTCACGCATTTTCCCATTCACCCCTTCACTCCTTCACCCTTTCACCGCCGTCAACCAATCAACTTCGCCGCAAGCCGGTACCACTCGGCAAGATACGGCGGAATCCACAAGCCCAGCATCAGCACGATAGCCAGGTGTACGAATACGGGTATCAGCGCCGGCGGATGCGGCAGGCGCTTGGCCGTGGTATCGCCAAACACCATGGCCTGCACGCGCATGAACATCGCTGCAAACGCCACGGCCAGTGACACCAGCAATATCGGCGCCGCCCACGGCTGTTCACGCATGGCCGTAGTCAAAATCAGGAATTCGCTGGCGAATACGCCAAACGGCGGCATGCCCAGTATCGCCAGCGTGCCCAGCATCATGCCCCAGCCAATAGTGGGATTGGTCACGATCAGGCCGCGTATCTGATCCATCGTCTGTGTGCCGGTTTTCTGCGTCGCATGGCCGACCGTGAAAAATATCGCCGACTTGGTAAGGCTATGCACCGTCATATGCAGCAGCGCCGCAAAGGTCGCCACCGGCCCGCCCATGCCAAACGCAAATGTGGTCAATCCCATATGTTCGATCGACGAATAAGCAAACATGCGCTTGACGTCTTTTTGCCGCGACAGAAAAAACGCCGCAACCACTACCGACAAAATCCCGAAGCCCATCATCAGGTTGCCCGCGAACGGCGTACCAAGCGCACCATCAACCAGCACTTTGCAGCGCACAATAGCGTAGAGCCCGATGTTTAATAACAACCCTGATAGCACGGCGGAAATCGGCGTTGGACCTTCGGCATGCGCGTCCGGCAACCAGTTGTGCAATGGCGCCAGGCCGGCCTTGGTGCCGTACCCCACAATCAGAAACACAAACGCCAGCGACAGCACCGTCGGCTCCAGATCACCCTTCACCTGATTCAAATGCGTCCATAGCAGCGCGTTGCCGCCGCCGCCCAGCACTTTTTCGGCGGCGAGATACAGCAGTATCGTACCGAACAGCGCTTGCGCGATGCCCACACTGCACAGAATAAAATATTTCCATGCCGCCTCGATACTGGCCGGGGTGCGGTACAGGCTCACCAGCAGCACGGTAGCAAGCGTCGCCGCCTCCAGCGCCACCCACAGGATGCCCATGTTATTAGTCAGCAAAACCAGCAGCATGGTAAACACGAACACCTGATACATGCAGTGATAAAGTCTGAGCCGCCCTGCGGTGATGCGGCCGTGCTCCTGTTCATTCAGCATGTACGGACGGCTGAATATCGACGTGGTAAAGGCGACAAACGCGGTCAGCACCACCAGAAACACGTTAAACGAGTCCACAAAAAATGCCTCGTTGTAAGCGAGCAGCGCACCTTCTCTGCCCACGCGCATCGCGAGCAGTGCCGATGCGATAAACGTGACCAGGCTTACCAATACGTTGAGGCGCGAAGCCTGGGCGCGGTCGCCGTAGAACGCCAGCAGAATAGCCCCGACCACCGGCGAACCCAGTGTGAACGCGATCTCGCTGCCGTTCACAGTTCGGATTCCTTGAGCTTTTCCATATGTTTCAAATCGAGACTGTCGAACGCTTCGCGCACCTGAAAAAAGAAAATGCCGAGAATCAGTACACCCACCAAGACGTCCAGCAGTATGCCCAGCTCCACCACCATCGGCATGCCGTACGTCGCGCTGGTCGCTGCAAAAAACAGTCCGTTTTCCATCGCCAGAAAACCGATCACCTGCGGCACCGCTTTGCGGCGCGTGATCATCATCAGGAACGCCAGCAGCACCACGGCGATGGCGATGCCCAAGGTGCCACGCGTAATGGTTCCCGCAAGCTGCGAGATCGGCAGCGCGAGATTAAACGCAAACACCACCAAAACGATACCTGCCAGCATGGTGGTGGGTATGTTGATCAGCGTTTCGACGTCCCATTTGATATCGAGCCGGCGGATCAAATAGTGCAGCACCATCGGCAGAGCAATCACCTTCAATAGTACCGTGAAAAATGCCGACACGTAGAGTTCGCCATGTCCGGTATACCAGGCAACGATCAGGCTGTTGACCGCCAGCACCGCGCCCTGCCACGCGAACAGGTAAATCAGCGACAGTATCCGCCGCTGCGCGAGCATGGCGAACGCGATCAGCAGCATCAACGCGGCCATCAGATTGATCAATTGCGCGGACATGGGCATCGCGGACATGGATGTAGCGGACATGGACTCAGGCCCCCAGCAGCAGCCGCGTCAACATACCCAGCGCGGCCAGCATGAAGGCCATGCCGAGAAACTCCGGCGCGCGGAATATGCGCAATTTCGCGGACACCGTTTCGAGCAGCGCGAGACCCACGCCGATGATGCCGAGCTTGATGATCAGCGCCAACACAGCCATTGGCAGCATCTGCCATGCGCCTGCCTGCGCGATACCCCATGGCGCGAACAACGCGATGCCTATCGCACAATAGGTGGTGAACTTGATCGCGTGGGCCCACTCGATCAGCGCCAGATGCCGGCCCGAGTATTCCAGTATCAGCGCCTCGTGAATCATGGTGAGTTCAAGGTGCGTGGCGGGATTGTCAATGGGGATGCGTGCGTTCTCCGCCAGCAATACCATGATGAACGCCACCGCGGCAAACGCCAGGCTGGGATACAGCGCGAATTCCCGATGCGCCAGCGTATCCACGATCACATTCAGCGAACTCGATTGCACAATCAGCAGCGGCGTAAAAAACACCATCAGCAGCGCCGGCTCCGACAGACTCGCCACCAGCATTTCACGCCGCGCCCCCAGACTGCCGAAGGCGGTACCGACATCCATCGCCGCCAGCGCCGAAAATACCCGCGCCAGCGCAAACACTCCGACCAGCGCAATCACATCGGCGGCGGGCGCAAACAGCAAATTGGTCTCGGTAATCGGAACCACGCTCGCCGCGAGCACCATGCAGGCAAACTGAATATACGGCGCGCTGCGGAACAACACCGATGCGTTGTGCGCCAGCAAGGCGTCTTTCTCCAGCAGCTTGAACAGCACGCGATACGGCTGCAGCATGCCCGGCCCGCTGCGGTTCTGCAGCCACGCCCGGCATTGGCCGACCCAGCCCAGCAACAAGGGCGCGATCAACACCACCAGCAGGGTCTGTGTAAGCTGCGACAGGAATGAAACGAAAATATCCAGCAGAGTCATCAGGTTTAGCGCAATCAGCGTACGAAAAGCAGCAACGCCAATAGCGTCACAAAACTGTAGAGCAGATAGAGATGAATGCGCCCATGCTGCAACAGGCCGATCCAGGATGCGATGCGCTCATTCGCGCGCGCAAGCGGCAGATAGAGCCAGTACCACAAGCGGTCTTCATTGGTTTTGGCGTAGACCGGCTCACGGCTGAACGGATCCGGCATCTGACGGCGTATGCGGAAAAAAGGCTCGAAGATTTGGGTGATCGGCTGACCGAAACCTTCGGCGGTATCCTGCATGCGTGAGGTCTGCTCTGGAAAGCCGCAATCCCACGCCGCGCCGCGCCGCACCCGGCCGTGATAAAACCCGCGCACCGCGAAAAACGTAACCAGCAGCGTGCCAACTATGCCGAACAGGAATAACAGCGGTCCATAACTGGCGCGCTCGGCCGCAACCGGCGCAAACAGCAGCCAACTGTTGCCGGAAATCACCGCGCTCAAGGTGAAGTTCACCAGCGGCAATGTCACATGATCCAGCAGCAAAATGATCGCCATCGGAAACAGACCGAGCGCAATACACCCCAGTGCGAACCATGCCAGGCCCACGCGCTCCCACAGACCCGCATCGCCCGCTTCACTCATCCTTGCTTCGCGATACTGACCGAGAAATATCACGCCATAGAATTTGACCATCACATAGCCCGACAAGGCGGAGGCCAGTACCAGGGCGGCGGAGCCCAGCGGCACCAGCATATTGAGGTAAGGGTTGGGCAAGCCGGGCGAAAACAAAAATGCCTGCAACAACAGCCATTCCGATACGAATCCGTTCAGCGGCGGCAGCCCGGCGATAGCCAGAGCGCCGACGAGCGAAAACCCGGCGACCCATGGCATGTTGCGAATCAACCCGCCGAGCTTGCCCAGACTACGCTCCTGTGTGGCATGCAACACCGAGCCGGTGCCCAAAAACAGCAGGCTCTTGAAAAACGCATGGTTCAGGCAATGGTACAGCGTTGCCACCAGCGCCAGCGCCGCGAGATGCGGATTGCTGTAAACATGAAAAATAAGCGTCAGCCCCACGCCCGCGACAATAATGCCGATGTTTTCTATGGACGAATAGGCAAGCAGCCGCTTCATGTCGCTCTGCACGGCGGCGAACACCACGCCAAACAGCGCCGTCAACAAACCCAGCACTAGCGCCACCACGCCCCACCACCACAGTTGTGTGGACAGCAGATCGAACGTCACGCGCAACAAGCCATAGATCGCGGTCTTCAACATCACACCGCTCATCAGCGCCGACACCGGCGAGGGCGCTGCCGGATGCGCTTCGGGCAGCCACACATGCAAAGGCAGCAATCCGGCCTTGGCGCCAAAGCCGAACAACGCCAGCAGGAACGCGGTGCTCGCCCAGAACG
>JANMXV010000463.1:0-5090 GCA_031381325.1 Betaproteobacteria bacterium
TATTAAGTATGTAAGCTGAGTGTACGAAAACACAGGGAATAGCGGTACGTTGCGGTACTGCAACATAATTTGGCGGACGAGGAACGTGCGGGGGCGCAAAAACGGCCCAAATAAGCATGGATTGGCAGGATGCACAGGATAAAAGCCGGGTTAATCCTGTTTGTCCTGCTCATCCATGTTCAATTGATTTTGGAGATTGGATTCGAGGGCGGGCTGAGCGAGGATTTTTGTTTCCTGGCCCGCCGGCCACTCTTAGAATTGGTTGAACACGCACACTGAAACATTCATGGAAATTGGCAATGCACATTGCAAGCGATTGTTGCGGGTGATCGTATAAAAATACCTGTCGCGTTGGACGAGGCTCCGAACGGAAATTCAGTCATCGCAATCATTATCACCGTCATGAATTGAGGGAAAAACCATGTATCACTACACCGAATCCGGACTGCGAAATATATGGCTTAAGAACGGCTACGTGATTCGCGAAACGCCCTATGGAAAGGGCGCAGCGGTTCACGATGTTCCTGGCCTGCATAAAGCCATTGGGCTTGCAATCGCAAGAAAGCCCAAACTCACGGGCACGGAATTGCGCTTCCTGCGTAAAGAAATGGACATGTCGCAGTCCGCTCTGGCGCTGCTCATTGGCACATCAGAGCAAAATGTATCGCTATGGGAGCGACACGGGCGCATGCCCAAAACGAGCGATCGTCTAATCCGGCTTCTCTATGCCGAACACGACACCGGCAAAAATGTGAAAATCAGAGAGCTTATCGAACAGATAAACGCGCAGGTCAGGATTGCACACGAAAAACTGGAATTCGAGCAAAATAAGCAAGAATGGGCAGAGGCTGCGTAGGCGCAACGCGGGCAACTCGCTATGCGCGAAAAATGGGAGGCGTTATTTATTGTACGATAGCGAAAGACCATAAAGCCCCGCTCCGGGAGAAAAATTAGTTCCCCTCACCCCCGGCCGCCCCTCCCGGAGGGCGAGGGGAGATTTTAGCTTTCCGCTCGTGCGGAAAGTATTTGTGGTTTGAAGTCGGCCGGTAAGCCGGGTTCTGTATGGGGCTTGCGCCCTGACAGCCATTCCTCTGGGCCGTGAATTACTCCATGGCTCTAGCCACCTACCCGCAAGCTCAGCGAGCCGCCTCAATGCTTGCCTATTTGGTGTTGCTCCGGGTGGAGGTTGCCGCGTTTCACCCCGCCTGCCCCGCCCTTGCGAACGGAAACAAACGGACTCGTCTCTGTGGCCCTATTCCTCGCCTTCACCGTGAACTTGCGCCCACGGCTTATAACGGACGGGTGTTACCCGCCACCCTGCTCTGTGGAGCCCGGACTTTCCTCTATGCGCGGCACCGGCGCCTTGCGGCGCCGGGTTTCATCCGCGCCCAGCGGCTGTCTGGCCAACTTCACGGGCGATGGTAGCACGTGCGGCCTTACGTTTAGGTTTGCGCCGCTTGCAACTCGAGCACGCGGCGATAGAGTTTGCGTAGCGTGGTGTCGCGCACGCCGAGTTGATCCAGATGGCGCAGCGTGTTGCACAGGTACTCGGTGTTGTGGCCGCGCATGCCGCTGCAACAGGCAATGACGCGCGCCGTATCGTCCAACGCGAGGTCGCCGACGTAGTGGTCGTGCCGCGTATTGGCGACAAACGCCAGTGCATCGACCGTTTTATCGGCCAGCCTAAGACGCACGGTGCGCGGTAGATAAACCGCGCGCGGCATCTCGCGCGCCCATAGCGCATCCACCGCGCCCGCGACCTGCGCCGCCGGCACACGAAACGCGATGCCGCGGCACGCCCCGCCGCGATCCAGCCCCAGCACCAGGCCCGGCTTCGCATAAGTGCCGCGATAACGCACCGAGTAGATGCAAAACGCGCGATGGTAACCGCGCAGCAACGCCGGGCAGAAATGATCGTGCGTGAAGCCCGGATCCCACATCAACGAACCGTAGCCGAACACCCAAAGCTCGCCTTGAGGAGCGACAAAATCATTGTTTTTCCTGGCGGCCCCATTATGCTTTTGGGTCTCCGCGGAGTGACCGTTTAACAGTGTCAGGACAGCAACCTCCAGCGAACCTCGCTCCCCGCGCGAAACGGCGTCAGCCGGTCATCACCGTAGCTCAGGTCCATAGGCACGCGCCACGCTTCACGTGTGAGCGTAATCTTGTCGCGATTGCGCGGCAGGCCGTAAAAATCCGCGCCGAAGTGGCTGGCGAAACCCTCGAGCTTATCGAGCGCACCCCCCGCCTCAAACGCCTCGGCATAAAGCTCGATACCCGCATGCGCGGTATAGCAACCGGCGCAACCGCAATCGGCTTCTTTGGTGTGTCGCGCGTGCGGCGCGCTGTCGGTGCCGAGAAAAAATTTCGGGTTACCACTGATCGCCGCGGCAACCAACGTTTCGCGATGCACTTCGCGCTTTAGCACCGGCAGACAATAATGGTGCGGACGCATGCCGCCGTCGAACAGCGCATTGCGATTGAGCAACAGGTGATGCGCGGTAATCGTCGCCGCGATGGCGGGCGGCGCATCCATTACAAACCTTGCGGCCTCGCGCGTGGTGATGTGTTCGACCACGATTTTCAGACGCGGATAACGCGCGATCAGCGGCGCCAATTCCCGCTCCAGAAACACACGTTCGCGATCGAAAATATCCACCGCCGGATCGGTCACTTCGCCATGCACCAATAGCGGCAAACCGATTTCCTGCATCGCTTCGAGCACCGCCGCGCAGCGCGCGAGATTGGTCACGCCGGCATCGGAGTTAGTGGTCGCACCCGCCGGATAGTATTTGACTGCTTTAATGCTATTTATATGATTTGATTGAATAATTTCTTCAGGGCGCATGTTGTCCGTGAGGTACAAAGTCATCAGCGGCTCAAAGTTCATGCCGGCCGGGAGTGCATCGAGGATACGCTGCCGGTACGCCAACGCCAGCGCCACAGTCGTCACTGGCGGCTTGAGGTTGGGCATCACGATGGCGCGCGCGAAACGTTGTGCCGTGTCGGGCAGCACCGCGCGCAAGTAATCGCCGTCGCGCAAATGCAAATGCCAATCGTCGGGACGGGTGATTGTGAGCGTTTTCATCTTGGACTGGATAGTAAACGGTGTGCGGTGAAACGTGAAGCGGGACTGCTGTGAAGGCGTGAAGACGTGAAGACGTAAATGGGGTCCCCCTTCACGCCTTCACTCCTTCACCCTTCAAAACCAACGCCCGCTGATACAAATCATTACGTCCCGCGCCGGTAATTTTCACCGCCAGCGCAACCGCCTGCTTCAGCGGCAATTCTTCCAGTAGCGCTGTAAGTGTTTTTTCTAACGCGGCGTCATCGGGCGCGCTGGCAGCAGCGCCTTCTACTACCAACACAAATTCTCCTTTGCTACGATGCGCGTTCGCCGCGAGCCATGCCGGCGCGTCGCCCAGTGCGCACACCTGCGTTTCCTCAAATAACTTGGTCAGTTCGCGCGCGAACAAAATGCGCCGATCCGCACCCATCGCAGCCGCCAGATCATCTACGCACTCGGCTACACGGTGTGGCGCTTCGTAAAAAACCAGTGAATAAGGCAGGGCTGCCAGCCTTTTCAGCGCCGCGCGCCGCGCGCCGGCGCGTGCCGGCAAAAAACCATAAAACAGAAAATGCGGCGACAGAAATCCACTCACGCAAACCGCGGCAGCGGCGGCATTCGCGCCCGGCACCGGGCACACGCGATAGCCCGCGGCGTGCGCCAGCGCCACCAGCCGCGCACCGGGATCGGATATGCCGGGCGTGCCCGCGTCGCTGACCAACGCTACGCTTGACCCACCGGCCAGAAGCTCCAATACCTCGCTCGCCGCGCGCTGCTCGTTGTGTTCATGCACCGAAATAAGGCGCGCGGTGATGCCGTAATGATCAAGCAGCCGCCGGGTAACCCGGGTATCTTCGGCGGCTATGACGCCATTCGCGCCCGCAGCCGAGAGAATTTCGATGGCGCGCGCGCTGATATCGGATAGATTTCCAATGGGCGTGGCCACTACATATAATGTCGCCTTGGTTACGTCGGCACGGACTTGCGAAACATCATGGGCTACAGAGGCATTCATTTCCGGGTAACAATTTTGATGCGGGCCGCGCTACTATACGGCGCGCTGTGCGTCGTGACCAGCGCGCTGGCGCAATCACCCGAGACTGCCCCCGCGCCCGTGCCGCCCGCCACGCCGACGCCTTTTGGCGTGGACATACCCCACATCGCGCTGCTGCTACCGGCGGATTCCAGCACCTTTCGCCGCCACGCCGAAGCGCTGCGCGATGGCTTTCTCGCCGCCTCCAAAATTCCCGATCCGCCGACCTTGCTGATTCGCGTATACCCGGTGGGCGAAGACGCGAAGCAAGGCGTCGCCAGCTACAAACAGGCCGTCAGTACCGGCGCCAGACTGGTGATCGGTCCGCTGATTCGCGGCGCCGCGACGGCGGTGGCGAAGGGCGACATCAGCGTGCCCACACTGTTGCTAAACGCACCGGAAGGCGCACTGCCCAGTCGGCCGAACCTATACGTGATCAGTCTGCAAATCGAAACCGAAGCACATCAGGCCGCGCAGTTGGCCTATCGTGACGGCCGGCGCAGCGCGTATACCGTGGTGGGCGAAAGCCAGCTTCTGCGGCGCGTGAATCGGGCGTTTATCGAAGAATTCGTGAAACTCGGCGGCAAACATGCGGACGAGTTTTTCTACAACACCAGCCCGGCGGAACTCGCGCGTCTACGGCAGGCGGTTGAATCACGCGCAGCGGACATGGCGTTTCTGTCGCTGGACGCGCGGCAGGCGCGCGGCGTACGCGCCACACTCGATCCGCTCGCGCTTTACGCGTCGTCGCAGGCGTACAGCGGCGACCTGAGTCCCGGCGCGGTGGTTGATCTAGCCGGCATACGCCTGTTCGACATGCCGTGGCTGTTGCAACGCGATCACCCCGCTGTGATGATTTACCCGCGGCGGGCTGCCTCCGGCGACCCTGACCTTGATCGGCTCTACGCATTGGGCATCGACGCCTGGCGTATCGGTCAAGCCATGCTCGCACGTCATATTGAAATTACCCTCGACGGCGTTACCGGCAAG
>JANMXV010000241.1:0-29417 GCA_031381325.1 Betaproteobacteria bacterium
GCGACTCCAAGGGTTTAAGTGTCATCAAGCCGGATCGCAAAATGGGCCAGCGCGGTTCGCATACCGCCGATGTGATTTTCGACAACGTTCGTGTGCCCGTGGAAAATGTCATCGGCGGCAAGGAAGGCATGGGCTTCAAGACGGCGATGAAAGTGCTGGATCGTGCGCGGCTTAATATCGCGTCGGTGTGTACCGGCATCGCGCAACGGTTGCTCGACGAGGGCTTGAACTACGCGCGCGAACGCAAGCAGTTCGGCAAACCCATCGCCGAGTTTCAACTGGTGCAGGCGATGCTCGCCGATTCGAAAACCGAAATCTACGCCGCACGCAGCATGGTGCTGGAAGCCGCGCGCAAACGCGATACCGGTGTCAACATCACGCTCGAAGCGTCGTGTTGTAAATTGTTCGCGTCTGAAATGGTGGGGCGCGTCGCCGACCGCGCGGTGCAAATACACGGTGGTGCGGGTTACATGCAGGAGTATGCGGTCGAGCGGCTGTATCGCGACGTGCGCTTGTTCCGTATATTCGAGGGCACCAGCCAGATACAGCAACTGGTGATTGCGCGGCATATGCTGCGCGACGCGTAGGATCTCGACAGTGACGCGCAGTTTCTTCCCCGTCTTGCGTTGAAAAAAATAGCGCACCATCTTTAATATCAGAGCGCACGATGCCGAGAAGATCGCCGTACGCCAGCGGACAATCGACAACGATTCATGTCACCAAAACGAACAATTTGCAACATGTTCTCTTGACATGTCGCCGTAAGCGACATAAGCTGAGAATATGGTGCAAAAATAGAATTCTGGCGACATGAATGCTGCTGTAGGCTGGCGACCAAACCACCCTTATAACGACCTACCTCGTCTCCCTCCTGCTATCGAGCTCGAAACAAAACTCGTTTTAAAACAATGTATTACTGCACGTGCGGCGCTCGCTGAGCTGAAGCAGTCTGCGGAGCTTATCCCCAACCCCGCAATGCTCATCAACACCCTCCCGCTTCTGGAAGCCCGGGCGAGTTCGGAGATCGAAAACATAGTCACCACCGCCGACCAGCTATTCCGGCACCTGCAAGCCGATGCTGGCGCCGACACCGCAACTAGAGAGGCGTTACGGTACCGACGCGCCCTTCTCGAAGGCGTCAAGGCGCTGAAGACCCGGCCTTTGACGACACGTACGGCAGAGTCGATCTGCACGCAAATCAAAGGCGTCGAGATGAGCGTGCGTAGGGTGCCTGGCACTGCTCTCGCGAACGATGCCACGGGTGAAGTGATTTACACGCCACCCGAGGGTGAAACGCTCATTCGTGATCTTCTGGCGAACTGGGAGCGTTTTTTACACGAAGAAGAAACGATAGAGCCGCTCGTCCGGATGGCCGCTGCGCACTACCAATTCGAAGCGATTCATCCGTTCACCGACGGCAATGGGCGAACCGGGCGCGTGTTGAACAGTCTGTTCCTTGTCGAGAAAGGTTTGCTGCCTCTACCGATTCTTTACCTCAGCCGCTACATCATCGAGCACAAAGCCGATTACTACCGCCTGCTGCTCGCGGTAACGCGCGACGGCGCTTGGGAGCCGTGGCTGCTCTACCTGTTGCGTGCTGTAGAAGATACCGCGACGTGGACAACGACCAAGATCGGTGCAATCCGCAAACTCGCGATCAATACCACCGATTATGTCCGGCACAAACTTCCAAAAATTTATAGCCGCGAACTGGTCGATGTCATCTTCGAGCAGCCGTACTGCCGGATTGCGAACCTCGTCGAGGCCAAGATTGCCGGCCGCCAGGCAGCTTCCCGCTATCTAAAGGCACTCGTTTCGGTTGGCGTGTTGCGTGAACAAACCTTTGGTAAGGAGAAGCTTTTCATACACCCGAAACTGATGAATCTGCTTACGCGCGACAGTAACGCTTTCGAGCCGTATCGATGACACGCGAGGCGTGCGCCAAGCCTTATTGCAGATATCGCTATTACCGATATTCTCACGTATGCGACAAATTCGGTTCTGAAGTCGCGATCCACATACAATCCGGCCATCCGGATGGATAAGGCGGCATTCGGAATCGTATACACTATGCGGAATGCAGCCCATAGCAAAATCGATGCAATCGCCACGGTACGTTAAGATTACTGACGCGCCGCATTGTTATAACAACGCGCCATTTACTACCATTGGAGGAACCGATGACCAATATGAAGGCCGTAGCCCCGGGTTACCTGACCGGCGTCCGTGTGCTGGATTTGACGCAGTTTGAGGCAGGCACTTCCTGCACCCAGGTGATGGCATGGCTGGGCGCCGATGTGGCGAAGGTTGAGAATCCGGGTGGCGGTGATCCAGGGCGCCGCACGGGTAGCACCATACCGCACAAGGATGATCCCTATTTCCTGAATTACAACTCCAACAAGCGCTCGATTACCGTCAACCTGAAATCGCCGCGCGGTCTGCAAATCGTCAAGGACATGGCGTGCAAGGCCGATGTCTTCATGGAAAATTTTGCGCCCGGCGCCATCGAACGCCTGGGGCTGGGCTACGATGTGCTGAGCAAGCTCAATCCGGGCATCATCTACGGGCAGGTAAAAGGTTTTGGCGAGGGTAGTCCGTACGCGAATAACCTGGCCTTCGACATGATCGCGCAGGCCTGCGGCGGCACCATGAGCATTACCGGTCAGTCCGATGGTCCGCCTGCCAAGCCGGGGCCGACGCTAGGCGATACCGGCACCGGGATGCTGATGCTGATCAGCATTCTGTCTGCGCTTTATAAGCGCAAGGAAACCGGCAAGGGTGTGCATTTGCAAGTAGCGATGCAGGATGCGATGCTGCACTACATCCGCAATTCTTTTGGTATTACCGCGAAGACCGGAAAGGCCGCGCCGCGTACCGGAGCGCAATCCAACAGCGGTGGCAATCCCCCTTGCAATATCTATCCCTGCGCGCCGGGAGGGCCGAACGACTACGTTTACGTCTATACCAGCCGCGGCAACCCGCAGCATTGGCCGCGACTGCTGGAAGCGATCGGACGCAAGGACCTGATCGGCGATGCACGTTTCGACACGCGGGACGAGCGCGTCAAACATGAGGCGGAGATCGACGCCGTCATCACCGAATTTACCAGCAAGCGCGACAAGTACGAGTGCATGCGCATCATTGGCGCCGCGGTACCCGCGGGTGCAGTAAGGGATACCGAGGAATTAATGAACGATCCCAATTTCGAGGAACGGGGAATCATCCAGACCATACAGCACCCGACCAACGGCGCGTTCAAGATGGCGACCTGGCCCGTGCGCTTCAACCAAAAGGTGGTGCCGCTAAAACCGGCGCCGCTCCTCGGCCAGCACAGCGATGAAGTGCTCAAGGACTGGCTGGGCATGAATGCGGAACAGGTAAGCGCACTGCATACGGACAAGGTGCTCTCGGCATAGTTACTAACGCGCCTTGGCCGCCGCATTCAGCGGAGCAGCACCGGCGATTCATTACACACATGTCTGAGGAGGAACGACGATGGCTGAACTGACAGGCTCTGAAATTCTGGCGAAATCCCTGAAGAACGAGGGCACGAAAGACTTGTTCTTCATCATGGGCGGGCCGATGCAGCTCGCCGAAACCTCGTGCGCTAAGGAGGGGATACGCATGATCGACGTGCGCCACGAGCAGGCCGCCGCGTTGTCGGCGCAGGCTTATAGCCGCCTGCTGCAGAAACCTGCCGTGTGTATGGCGGCGAGCGGCCCCGGCGTCATCAACCTGGCGACCGGCGTTGCCAACGCGCTGATCGACTGCGCGCCGGTGGTGGCTGTTGGCGGGTCAAGCGCCATTAACCAGTTCGGCAGACAGACGTTTCAGGAAATCGACCAGCTCGCGATCATGCGCGGCTGTACCAAATGGGCCGACCGCGTCATCAATATCAAGCGCATTCCTGAAATGGTGAATACGGCTTTCCAAAAAGCGATGGGCGGCAAGCCTGGGCCGGTGTATCTCGATTGTCCGGCTGATATCCTCTACGATAAAATTCCTGAAGAGCAGGTCGAGTGGGGCTTGAGCGGCCGCTCACTGTTACGCCCGCGCCCGATGGGCGAGCTTGCGCAAGTCGATAAGCTCATCGCTGCACTGTCCAAAGCGAAGAACCCGATCATACTCACCGGCAGTGGTGTAATCTGGTCGCAGGCGTGGACCGATCTGCAGGCCTTCGTGGAAAAGGCGGGCATACCGTTTTACACTACGCCACAGGGCCGCGGCGTACTGCCCGACGATCATCCGCTGTCGTTCCTCACCATGCGCTCCTCGGCGTTCCGCGATGCCGACCTTATTCTGATCGTCGGCACGCGCATGAATTACATCATCGGCCACGCCGCGCCCCCGCGCTTTGCCGCCAATGCCACGATTGCGCGAATCGATATCGATGCGGACGAAATTGCTTCGTCGCCGCGCAAGGTGGATATCGGCATCGTCGGCGATTGCAAGGCGGTGCTGCAGCAGCTCCTGGCGGCAATGCCGGGCCGCGTGGACGCAGCCAGTTTTGCGCCTTGGCGGCAGAAGCTCGCTGCTGGCGAGGCGGCGAAGCGCAAGGAATCCGGCGGTGGCATGGCGATGAACGCGACGCCGATACACCCGTTGCGGCTGTGCGAAGAAGTCAAAAATTTCATGAAGCGCGACGCCATCCTGGTGGTGGACGGGCAGGAGATCCTCAATTACGGTCGCCAATCCATGCCAACATTTTCACCCGCCCATCGGTTGAATTCCGGTCCGTTCGGAATGATGGGTGTGGGCATGCCTTTCGGGGTCGGCGCCAAGGTCGCGTGTCCGGACAAGCAAGTGATCGTTGTCCACGGCGATGGTTCGTTCGGGTTGAACGCGATGGAGCTGGACACGGCAGTGCGGCACAAAATCCCGATACTGGTGGTGATCAGCCTCAACGGCGGCTGGACGGCCGATCCGAAGAAAGAGAAAACGGGGCGCAATCTCGGTTATACGCGCTTCGA
The DNA here is from genome assembly GCA_031381325.1 of Betaproteobacteria bacterium. Lineage (GTDB taxonomy): Bacteria > Pseudomonadota > Gammaproteobacteria > Burkholderiales > SG8-41 > UBA5216. The sequence goes on from JANMXV010000241.1 coordinate 4,971, forward strand.
CAAGATGGCCGAGGCACTGGGCTGCTACGGCGAGTACGTGGAGAAACCGGAAGAGATCGGACCCGCGCTGCAACGTGCGCAGAAGAAAGTGGATCAAGGCATGGTGGCTCTCGTCAACGTCAAGACCGACGAAAACGCGCGCGCCGGTACGGTGGCGTTCTCGTCGCATTCGACGTAATGCCGCATAGGGGCGCGCGTTTTATTCGACCTTGATGCCTGCCTCTTTGACCACTTTCGACCAGCGCGCTATTTCTGACTTCAGATAAGCACCAAGCGCCTCTGGTGTGCCGCCGATCGGCACCAGGCCGTTGCTCGCAAAACGTTCGCGCACCTCGGGTTGCTGCACCATGCGATTGATCTCGGCGTTAAGCCGGTTGACGATGGCGCTCGGCGTGCCCGCCGGCGCGTAAATTCCCGTCCAGGTAACGACGCTGGCTCCCGGCAGACCCGACTCGGCGAGGGTTGGCGTGTCAGGCAGCTCGGGTACCCGCTTCGGGCTCGTCACGGCGAGCGTGCGCACTTTACCGCTGCTGCGCAAGTGCGGCAGTATTTCCGCGATCGGGCTGAAAATTACGGGCACCTCGCCACTGAGGAAAGCCACCAGAGCCGGCGCGCCGCCTTTGAATGGCACGCTCACCATGTCGATTTTGGCGTTTGCCATGAACAGTTCCACCGCCAGATGCGTAATCGTTCCCGTGCCCGCCGATGCGTAAAGGATTTGTTTGGGCTTTGCCTTCGCCAGGGCAATGAACTCCTGCACCGAGGTAACGGGCAGCAAAGGATGCACCACCAGCACGTAGAACGATTGTCCCACCGGTCCGACCGGAGCGAGTTCCTTGACCGGATCATAGGGCAGCTTGCGGTATAGCGACACGGTGGTGCCCAGCGAAGCGCTGGCGAACAGCAGCGTGTAACCGTCGGGCGCGGCGCGCGCCACCAACGCGCTGCCTATGGTGGTGCCGGCGCCGGGCCGGTTGTCGACAATCACCGTCTGTCCCAACGTTTCGGTAAGTTTTTGCGCCACGATGCGCGCGACGATATCCGTCGAGCCGGCCGCCGGCAGCGGAACGATCATGCGGACCGGCCGGGTGGGATAGTTTGCGGCCTGCGCGGCCGCCAGCGCCGGCCAGGTAACCGCGACTGCGACCGCCACTGCCTGCCACGCCTTGACTTGAGAGGGAGCCACGAGCCTTCGGTTTTTGATCGGGAACCTCACCATAGAGCCGCTGGATTTTCGAAGCATTGCTATTGTCATCATGGCCTCGTGAAGTTAAATAAAATCAAGACTCTTCTCCTTACGACATTACGCCGGCCCGGTCGGCCGCGCGCTATGCCTCGTCAAACGCTTTGTCGCCATCCGGAGCAGCGCGCCCGGTCGCAGAAACCGATTTAAAATCAAATAGTTGCCGATCCGGCATGTGCGAGGGCGTGACGTTCTGCAAGGCGGTAAACACGGTCTCCACGCGCCCCGGAAAACGTTTTTCCCAGTCGCGCAACAGGGCCTTGGCTTCCTTGCGTTTCAAATTCTCCTGCGAGCCGCACAGCGTGCAGGGAATAATCGGAAATTGTTTCACCTCGGCCCATTCCGCGAGGTCTTTTTCCTCGCAGTAAGCCAGCGGACGAATCACGATGTGCTTGCCGTCGTCGGACACCAGCTTGGGCGGCATGGTTTTCAGCTTGCCACCGTAAAACATATTCAGCAAAAACGTTTCGAGTATGTCGTCGCGATGATGGCCGAGCGCGATTTTGGTTGCGCCCAATTCGCCCGCCACGCGATACAGCACGCCGCGCCGCAGCCGCGAACACAGCGAACACATGGTCTTGCCTTCCGGAATCACGCGCTTGACGGTGCTGTAGGTGTCCTGCGCTTCGATGTGAAACGGCACGCCGAGTTGCGTCAGGTATTGCGGCAGCACGTGTTCGGGGAAATGCGGCTGCTTCTGATCGAGGTTGACGGCAACGATGTCGAACGAGATCGGTGCGTGCGCTTTCAGATGCAGCAGAATATCGAGCAGCGCGTAGCTGTCCTTGCCGCCCGACAGGCACACCATCACCTTGTCGCCCTCGCTAATCATGCCGAAATCGGCAATAGCCTGCCCAGTCAGCCGGCGCAGACGCTTGGCGAGTTTGTTCGATTCGTAGCCCTGTTTGCGCTCCTGGCTGCTGCGCGGGGTGATGTGTATGACTTGTGTGTCCATTGCCGAAATATTCAATTCCAAAGTACGGTTGAGGGTTTTACCCGGTAACTCGTTTACGCTTTTATAGGGCAATGCTACGCCCGCCGTCCACCGCGATAATCTGGCCGGTGACGTAGGGCGCCGAGGTGATCAGGAACTCGACGGTGCGTGCGATATCGTCAGGTTCGCCCAAGCGTTTAAGCAGCGTGCGATCAAGAATGTTTTTACGCGTTTTCGGGCTTTTCCAGATGCCTGCATCGGGCCACAGGATAGGGCCGGGCGACACGCCGTTCACGCGTACCTGCGGCCCGAGCTCGCGAGCCAGCGAACGCGTAAGCGCGGCGAGCCCGCCCTTGGCAATGGTGTAAATCACATAATCCTTGAGCGGCAATTCGGCGTGGATATCGACGATGTTGACGATGCAACCGCGGCGCTTCTTCAGTTCCTGCGCTGCGGCTTGCGCAATAAACAGCGGCGCCTTGAGGTTAGTGCCCATGAGATCGTGCCACGCGCGTTGATTGATGCGGCCCACCGGCGTGGCATAAAAACTCGACGCGTTGTTCACCAGCGCATCGAGTCGGCCAAACTCTGCAATGCACGCCGCCACCAGCGCGCGCGGCGTTGGCTCGTCCAGCAGATCGGCTTTCACGCATGCGGCGCTACCTTTGCGCGTTGCGTTCAGCAACTTTGCCAGCGCACGTGCATCGGCCGCCGACGCGCGATAGTGAATCACTACATTCGCGCCTGCCGCGTGCAGCCGGCGGCAGATCGCAGCACCCACGCGCCGCGCGCCACCGGTCACCAGCACCGTTTTGTTTTGCAGAGGAAGTTTCATAACGTGTTGTTTATTTTAGCGTATTCGCGGATCATCCGAGGCGTGATTATTCCCCCGCAGCTCTCCCATTTGCCCGCACCATCGCTAGCAGCACAGGCATTGAGCGACCAATTGGCGGCGTTGATCGCGCAGGAAATAAAAACGGCGGGCGGCTGGATCAGTTTTGCGCGCTACATGGAACTCGCGCTCTACGCGCCGGGCTTGGGCTACTACAGCGCCGGCAGCCGCAAATTAGGCGAAGGCGGCGATTTTGTCACTGCGCCAGAAATGTCGCCGCTGTTCGCACGCTGTATCGCGCGGCAACTTGCGCAGTTGCATGGCGACGGCCTGCGCACCGTTCTCGAAATCGGTGCGGGCAGCGGCGCGCTGGCTGCGGAATTGCTGCTGGAAATGGAAGCGCGTGGCTGCTTGCCGGATGGCTATTTGATACTGGAACTCAGTGCGGATTTGCGCGAACGTCAAAGGGAAACCCTCGCACAGCGCGTGCCGGCGTTGCTGCACCTTGTGCAATGGTTGAGTGTATTGCCCAGCGCGTTTGAGGGCGTGATTCTCGCAAACGAATTACTTGACGCAACACCGGCGCATCGGGTGCGTTCATCCGCAAGCGGCATCGAAGAAATCGGCGTTGCTTTTGCAAACGATCTTCCCTCACCCTCGATCCCTACCCATGAACCTCCCGGCTCGGGCGGGGACATGACGCTCCCTTCTCCTTCCGGGACAAGGGAACACTTGAAGCGGAGCAGAAGGGCCGGGGAGAGCGAAGCGAGGGGGCCGAAGGCGGGAAGAAATCCACATCCGCCCGCAGTACATATTCCCGTTACCGAGTCGCCACGCGTTGCCTTGGGCGAGTTGCTCGCCGCCGCAACTCGGCTCGATCTTCCGACCGGCTACGAAACCGAAATCAACCTCACCGCGCGCGCGCTGGTCACGAGCCTCGCGCGCCTGCTCACGCGCGGCGTGATGCTGTTCATCGACTACGGTTTTCCGGCGCGCGAGTTTTATCACCCGCAGCGCAGCAGTGGCACGTTGATGTGCCATTATCGCCACCACGCGCACGACGACCCGTTCGCGTTCGTTGGCCTGCAAGACATCACCACCCACGTTGATTTCAGCGCCGCTGCCGCCGCCGCGCATGACGGTGGTGCGCACCTGCTTGGCTATGCAACGCAGGCGCAATTTTTGATCAACTGCGGCATCACCGAGCTGCTGTCGGCGATACCTGCCGGCAATACGCGCGCCTACGCGCCGCTCGCCGCGCAGGCGCAAAAGCTGTTGTCGCCTGCGGAGATGGGCGAACTCTTCAAAGTTATCGCACTCGGCAAGTATGTCGATGCGCCGCTGCTCGGTTTCGCGCGCGGCAACAAATCGCATACGCTGTGAACGTGAAAATCCTCGCTGCAAAGACGCAAAGGAAACGCAAAGAACAGCGATTTGATAAACGATTTCTTTGCCGCAGTTCTGTGCGCGCTTTGCGCCTTTGCGGTGCTGTTATTTTGGGTTTCTAACTATGGAACTCGACCTATCCACGATGGTGTGGGCCATCATCGCGCTGACGATCTTTGTCGCGGGCCTGTCGCAGGGCGCAATGGGCTTCGGCTTTCCGGCGATCTCGACGCCGGTGCTGGCGCTGATGACCGACATCAAGACCGCGGTACTGCTCAACCTGCTGCCGAATATGACGGTCAATATCATCAGCGTGATTCAGGGCGGCAACTGGCGCGCGAGTCTGGGTGTGCATTGGCCGGTGGCGGCTTACGCGTTGCTTGGCTCGTTCATCGGCGCCAGCGTGCTCATCGTCGCCCCGCAGGAACCGCTGCGTCTGCTGCTGGCCGCGATCATTTTGGTCTACCTCTATCAGAAGCAAATCGCGCTGCTCAACTGGGACGCGCTGATGCGCCGTCCGCGCGTAGCACAGGCTGCCTTCGGGGTGAGCGGTGGATTCTTCTCCGGCTCGGTCAACAACTCGCTGCCGCCGCTGTTGATTTATTTCATGCTGCTGGGCGTGGAAACCACCGTCATGACGCAGATGCTCAATCTGTGTTTCCTCGGTGGCAAGGCAGTGCAGGCGGCCACGCTTGCTGCAGCCGGTGAGCTAAGCCTGCGCGCGGCAGCGGCCAACATACCGCTGACGCTGGTGGCGCTGGCGGGCATGGCAGTGGGCCAGCGCATCCAGCATTATCTGAGCGTTCAAACGTATCAAAAACTGTTGCGGCGCATCCTGTTCGTCGTTGCCTTCGTGCTGATAGGGCAGGGCGCGCGATATTTTGCCCGCTGACGCTGATTCCAAAAAGGCATTTTCTACTCTGCTTATCCGGTCTATCGTGCAAGCGAAATAACTTGAGACTTTTGATGACGGCGACAGCCACACGCTTGAGTATCAACTTGCGTCAAAAAAATTCAGCGTTCGTGACACTGACTCTCTCAATTATCTATCGTAACTTTGACCTGCAGGCGGCCAATCTGGAGCTTTGCGCCGCGCAATGCGCGCAGGACGGGCGTTGCCGCGCATGGACCTACGTTAAACCCGGCGCACAAGGCCCTAACGCGCGCTGCGGTGTTGTCCATGTTACCGCGCTGGACGATGGCGGCTGTGCGCCGTTAAAGGGCACGCCCGGCCCCGGCACATTTCAGCGCTTTCGCTACACGTGGCAATTCAGCGAGAATGTGAGTACCCTGCGGCTTGGACAAACAGTGCGGGCAAATTTCACCCTCGTGGGTGATCAGCAAAAGTGTCTGGACCAGAATCCGTTCATGTTAATGCTGACAAATGATGAACACGCACGTAATCGTGATGGTGAACGCTTTTACTTTGATCCCTCGAGAGTGTCGCCTGGTTTCCATTCAGGCGCCTTGCGCGGCCTCACCATGAGCACAACGCTGTCGGGGCGCCAGCAAAACCAAAAGGTAATACACATATACGTGACAGGCTTCAACGGTTACCGGGGCATGCAACTCAATTTCGAATACGTTTACACGTTCCAAAAATCGCAATAATAAAGGTCTTCCGGGGTTTAAACTGTGTCATGCCTTGGGTATGCGCTCGGGATGCCATGCGTCCCGGGACTGGGCGCACCTCGCGTTTTCGCAAGCTTGCTTATGACCCGATACGTGATTTCGCAGCGGTTTCGATGCTTGCCACCGGGCCTGCGATACTGGTGGTGCATCCTTCGCTGCTGTTGATCGCGCGCACAAGGCATCGATAGCATCGTTGAATAATCCGGCCATCGGCAAACGCTTGAACGACCTGGGATTCGTGCTGATCGGCAATACGCCGGAAGAATTCGGCGCTTATTTCCGCTCGGAAATCGACGCCTGGGGGAAAATCGTGCGCGATCTCAATCTGAAAGCGGAGTGAACGGGTGCGCTATGCCGCCTGTGACAGCGTAATGTCAAACGTGGCGCGCGCAACGCCCTTGCCGTCGCGCTGCACCGTTGTCACCAGTTCATCGGACACTCCGCGTTCGCGCGCGAAGTAAAGTTGCGTCACCAGCGTGGCGTGCGCGGCGTGGCCGATGCGATAGTGGATGTGGCGCGGGCGTCCCGGATATTCCGCCGGCACTACTGTCGAAAAACTGTAACGTCCGTCAGCATCAGTTTTGATGCTCGCACGCAGCAGGCAGGCGGCATCGTCCTGTTTGCCGCGTGTGAATCCGCTGTAGTCGCCGTTGGCGTCGGCGTGCCAGATTTCAACGAGCGCGCCGGCGAGCGGCTTGCAGCCGGTTCCCAGTACACGTCCCGAAACAAGCAATCGATCTTTCCCGCCGGAACCACTCGCGCATAATTCCATCTGCTCCGGTGCGCCGCGCGAATAGAACGGGCCCAATTGATCACGCGGTGTACTGCGGCACTGTTGGGCGGCGGCGGGAACGGCGGTGAGTAAACCCGCGAAGCCGGCGAACAGCAGTTGCCGGCGGCGCGGGGAAATTGATTCGCGTTCGCGCACGAGACGGCGGGCAGGTCTTCGTCCGCCCTGCGTTCTACAACGCAACGTAATCGGGCACGGCCGAGGCCAACGCGTTGCGCGGCGCGAGCGTCAGTTCAAACGTAGCGCGCGTTGCACCTGTGTCGTCGCGCGTCAAGGTTACCGAGCGCTGCCGTGCGCCGGCCGCATGCAATTGCGTTACTCGCGCGGTGTAGTCGTGATGGCTTACGCGATAGTGCAAGCGCTGCGCGTTCATGCCGCTGATCGCGGCAAAATAACGTCCGTCGCCGTCGGTAGTGGTTACTTCGCGCGTGGATTCGGCACGCACGCCGCGCGTATCTGCTTGCCAGATTTCAATTTTCGCGCCCGCAAGCGGCTGACCGTCCGGCGCGCCGAGTACGCGGCCGGACACCACGATTTTTTCTCGGGCTTGATGCACTACCGGTTCATGCGCCGCCATCACCACGACCGGTGCAGCCAGCGAGCCAGCACCCATCGCCATTACTTGTCTGCGCCGCAATGAAAACTTTTTGTGTTTCATGTTTAACCCCTTTTTATATTCTGCTATCTCAGGTGTTTCTATTCATCGGTTGCTCAAACCCTGGCCATTAACCGGGTACTTTCATTCCACGTTCCACCGCAGGCCGCGCCGCTATCGCATCGAACCAGCGTTTGACATGCGGCACGCTCGCCAAATCCGTCTTGTGCCATTCGTAACGCGCCACCCACGGGTAGGTCGCGATATCGGCTATTGAGTAGTCGCCGGCTAAATATTGATGCTCTTTCAGGTGATTGTCCAGTACTTGGTAAAGCCGGTCTTTCTCCTTGCCGTAGCGCTCGACGGCGTAGGGCACCGCTTCCTTTGCCGCACGCAGGAAGTGATGCACTTGCCCGAATATCGGCCCCACACCGCCCATCTGGAACATCAGCCATTGCAACGCTTCGCTGCGGGCGCGCCCGCTTGGCGCGAGAAACTTGCCGGTTTTCTCGGCGAGGTAAATCAAAATCGCACCGGATTCGAATACGTTCAGCGGTTTACCGTCCGCGCCTTCGGAATCCGTGATCGCCGGAATTTTGCTGTTCGGGTTAAGCGCGATGAATTGCGGCGTAAATTGTTCGTCCTTGCCGATGTTGATGGCGTGCGCCTGGTACGGCAGTTCGCACTCTTCGAGCATGATGGAAACTTTGCGGCCGTTCGGCGTGGTCCAGGTGTAGAGATCGATCACTAAGGCTCCTTGTTTGTCATTCAGTCTTCTGTTTCATTCAATGCGGCGCGCACCGCCGCCACGCGGGCTTGATGGATCGCATCCTTGATGCGCATGGGTGCTTCATGCAGTTTTGCAATAGCCCCGGCATCAACCGCAGCGGCGGCTTTGAACGCCGCCGCCATGCGTGCAGCCTGCGGATACGGCCTGTCGTTAAACCCCAGCCGCCCGCGCGCATCGCTTTCGCACGCCTGCAGCAGCCGCGCAAATCGCTGCGGTTTACGAAACGCATCGGCGCTCTGCAACAATTGCACTATCGTGCCGGGCCGCAACTCCGCCGCGCGATGAATATTGCCATGCTGTTTTGCCATGACCAGCGCAAGATCACGACACTCGGCCGGCACGCGCAGCCTCTCGCACAGCGTGGCCGCCAGATCGACACTTCGCGCCTCATGTCCAACATGGCGCGGCCAGTCGTCATGCGGTGTCGTGCCCTTGCCCAGATCATGCGTAAGTGCCGCGAAGCGCACATCCAGCGCGTAGTCGCGGCTCGCCGCGTAATCGACCACCATCATCACATGCACGCCGGTATCGACTTCGGGATGATGCGCGGCGGTTTGCGGCACGCCATAGAGCGCATCAACCTCCGGCAGCACACGCGCCAGCGCGCCGCACGCGCGCAGCGCCTCGAACATGCGCGACGGCTTTGCCTCCATCAGCCCGCGCGATAACTCCTGCCACACGCGCTCGGCGACGAGCGCATCGGCTTCACCATCGCTAACCATCCGGCGCATCAATGTCATGGTTTCATCGGCGATAGCGAATCCAAACCGCGCCGCGAAGCGCGCCAGCCGCAAAATGCGCACCGGGTCTTCGGCGAACGCCGGGCTGACGTGGCGCAACACGCGCGCCTTGAGGTCAGCCGCGCCGTTGTAGGGATCGATTAGCGCGCCGTGTTCGTCCTTGGCGATGGCATTGATGGTGAGATCGCGCCGCGCGAGGTCTTGTTCCAGCGTGACGTCGTTTGCGGTATGAAACGCAAAGCCGTGATAGCCGCGCGCGGTTTTGCGCTCGGTGCGCGCCAGCGCGTATTCCTCATGCGAATGCGGATGCAGAAAAACCGGAAAATCCTTGCCGACGGGTTTGTAGCCCAGCGCGACCATCTGTTCCGGCAATGCGCCCACCACGACATAATCTCGATCCGCCACCGGCAGGCCCAGCAGCTCATCGCGAACCGCACCACCGACAGCATAAATTTTCATTTAAAACAAATAGTTACGTCATGCTCGCGTGCGGTCGCGGAAAGCGGCGTAGCGTCCGCGCGGGGTGCGATAGGCAAGCCATGCCGGCGCCATTGCTTCGACGGATTCCGGCACGATGCCAAACGGAAACGCACAACCGTTGCACACACTATCCACTGTCATCGAACGCACGTTGTCGAGACTCATCATTTTGCCCGGCAGGCATTCCATTGCGAATGCCATGAAGTGGGTTAGCGTCGTGTCCGCACCGAAGATCATGCGGCAGTGGCCGGTGGCACGCGCAACAAACTCGGCGAGTTCCTGCATCGTATAGACCTTCGGACCGCACAAGTCGAAGCTTTTGCCGATGCTGTCCTGCTGTTCCAGCGCATTCGCGAACGCGAGAGCCACGTCGCCCACATACACCGGTTGAAAACGCGCGCGCGCCGCAGGCACGATCATCAGCGGAAAGCGCTTGAGCAGGGTTGCGAACAGGTTGAGGAATCCATCTTCGCGGCCAAACAAAATCGATGGCCTGAAAAGGGTGAAATCCAGTCCCGACGCGCGCACAAGAGCCTCGGCTTCCCCCTTGCTGCGCAAATATTCGCTGGGTGCGTCAATGGCGGCATTCAAAGCGCTCATATGCAACAAACGGCGCACGCCGGTTTCACCACAGGCCGTCACCAGCTTGCGCGCAAGCGCAACGTGTGCGGCCGCAAAACTTGCGTTGCCGCGCCCGCCGTGCAACACGCCGATCAGATTGATTACGGCATCGCATCCTTTGATGACCTCCGCCAGCGCGGCCGCATCATGCACATCAGCAGCCAGCGGCTCCACCGTGGGCAGCGTCGTAAGAAACTTGGCGCGCTCACGATCGCGCGTGGGCACGCGCACGCGGTAACCGCGCGCGGCCAGCGCCGCGCACACAGCGCGGCCCACACATCCTGTTCCGCCGAGGACACAAATAGTTCTCATGCTCATTTCATCGTATTTACGGCGTATCGCCCAATGATTTTTCCGCGGGCCGCGCCGGCCCGACCTCGCCGATACGGCCGTGCAGCGATTGCGCTTGCTGGGAGAGCAGGCTCGCGTAATAGCTGGCGTTGGCCATCACCAATTTCACGTAGTGGCGCGTTTCGTTGAACGGTATCGTTTCGGCCCACGCGGCGGCCTCCATCGCTCGCTCGGGCCGCCACGCGCGCGCGCGGCCCGGCCCGGCGTTATAGGCAGCGGTGGCAAGGGCTGGGCTGCCATCCAGATAATCGAGCACGTGGCGAAGATAATACGTGCCCAGGCTCAGGTTGGTGTCCACATCGGTCACACCAGCCCACCGCCAGTTCTTGAGACCCATCTTGCCCGCAACCCATTGCGCGGTGCCCGGCATCAACTGCATCAGACCCATCGCGCCGGCGCTGGAACGCACGTCGGCGATAAAGCGGCTTTCCTGCCGGATCAGCCCCAGCACCCACGCTTCGTCGAGACCCTGCCGCGCCGCATGCACTTTCAGCACATCATGGTACGGTGCGAAATAGCGCAGACGGAAATCATGCACGGACAGCGTTTTTTCGGCAGTATTGATCACACGGTCGGGCATGTCGGCGCGCTTCGCGACTTCCGCCGCAGCGATCAACTTGCGGTCATCCATATCGCGCAGCGTCCACATCCATTCGCGATTCGCCTCGACGCGCATGCCCAGTCCGTAAAGCGCAAGCGCACGCCGCAAACCCGGCGTTTGACCCATCGCCTGAATTTCCGCCGCGGTGGGCGTGTAGCCCGCAGGCGGTGCGCTAATCTTGCCGCCCAATTCTTCAAGCGCCAATTGCCCATAGAAAATGTATTCCTGCGACAACGGTTTCAACAGTGCCAGTGCTTCGGCTTCGCGCCCGGTTGCCTTCAGGGCGCGCGCTTTCCAATAGCGCCACGGCGAGTCCTGGCCTTCCACCACCATCACATCGACTGCGGCGATCAGGGTTTTCCAGTCGCCGGCGCGCAATGCGGCGCGCGCTTTCCACTCCAACTGATAATCGGACATGTCGCCCGCCTTCGCGTACCACGATAACGTGTTGGGATCATGGCGCAACGCACCTTGCAAGCCGATGTGGCCCCATACGAACGCGCGTTCTTCTTCGGTGAAACGCGCCTCCATGCCTGCCCAGTGGGCAGCCGCCTGCTGTGGTGACGAGCGCGCCAAACGGTAGGCCGCGAACATGGTGGTTTCGCGCGCAGCGCGGCTGGTCGCATCAAAAGGGCGCGCCAGTTGCCCCGCCGGATTTTGCGAAACCGCAGCGAGCACTGTAGGGTTAGGCCCCTGGCCCGCCGGCAGGAAGGTCGCCGCGCGGCTTGCCACGCCCACCTGACCTGCCGCCAACGCCAGCCGCACACGCGCCCACACATCCTGCGCGCTGAGCTGATTGGATGCCGCCAACGCGGTAAACAGCGGCGCGCAGCTCGCGGGCGTGTCTTTTTCGGTAAACCACAAAGAGCGCGCTTCGCGCACGGCGGTGGCGTCGGTATGCGTACGCGCTTGCAAGCCGTAACAGGCAATTTCGACATCGTCGTCGATCAGCAGCGGACGTTCGGCCTCGAACAACGCCCACTGTTGATTCTTGCCCAGCCGCTTTAACCAATCGGCGCGCAGTCGCTCGGCGACAAAGGTGTCTTTGTATTCGGTGAGAAACGCGCGCACGGATTCTGGCGCGGCGTCATCCAGCCGCGAACGCAACTGCCAGTACGCCGCGTAGGGTTCAAGCACGTGGCCCTTCAGGCGTGGCGCGTAGGTGTCCAGCTTGCGGGCATCGTTGACGCGAAACGCCTCGCGCATCGCGAGGAAATCGTCGTCGCCGGGCGCAGCGCTGGCATTAGCCGCGAGCAGCAGCAGGAAAAGTATTTTCGAGAGTGTCATGTGGCTCATTCTATCGAATGTTGAAGGTTTAGTTTTGAGTGTTGCGTTTTCACAGTCCGGATCGCTCTCCTTCCCGACCGCTCTCAACTCAAAACTTAACACTCAAAACTCAACACTGAGCAAGCCCTACCCAAGAAAGAGCCGATACGCCGGATTGCGGCTCTCATCGCAGTACGGATAACCGACTTTATCGAGAAATGCCTGAAACGACTTTTTATCCTGCGGCGGCACCTGCATGCCGACCAGCACGCGGCCGTAATCTGCGCCGTGATTACGGTAGTGAAACAGGCTGATGTTCCAGTGGCTGCTCATGCTGGTCAAAAACCGGATCAGCGCGCCGGGGCGTTCAGGAAACTCGAAGCGGTAAAGAATTTCATTTTTTGCCGTCGGCGCATGGCCGCCGACCGTGTGGCGAACGTGCAGCTTGGCCAGATCATTGTTGCTGAAGTCGTGCGTCTTGAGTCCGGCGCGGCGCAGCGCACGTGTCAGCCGCGCGGTTTCGTCGCGGTTGCGCACCTGCACGCCGACGAACACTTGCGCGCTGTGCGGATCGTCGTAACGATAATTGAACTCGGTGACGTTGCGTGGGCCCAGCAATTCACAAAATGCTTTGAAACTGCCCGGCCGCTCTGGAATGCTTACCGCGAGTATGGCTTCGCGGTGCTCCCCGAGCTCGGCTTCTTCCGCCACAAAGCGCAGGCGGTCGAAGTTCATGTTGGCGCCGCTGGCAATAGCGATCAGCGTTTGTCCGCGCGCACGCGACTTCCTGGCCTTGTTTACATAGGCTTTGGCGCCCGCGATCGCCAGCGCGCCCGCAGCCTCAAGGATGACGCGCGTGTCGGTAAAAACATCCTTGATGGCGGCGCACATGGCATCGGTATCGACACGAATCACCTCATCCACCAGCGTACGGCACAGGCGAAAAGGTTCGACCCCAACCTGCTTGACCGCGACGCCGTCGGCAAACAATCCCACCTGATCGAGCTTCACGCGCCGGCCCGCTTTCAACGACCGATACATCGCATCCGCATCGGTCGGCTCAACGCCGATAATCCTGATTTGCGGACGCAAGCGCTTGACGTAGGCGGCGATACCGGAGATCAGACCGCCGCCGCCCACCGGCACAAAAATCGCGTGTATCGGCTCGGCGTGCTGCCGCAGAATCTCCATGCCGATGGTGCCCTGCCCCGCGATCACGTCCGGGTCGTCGTACGGGTGAACGAACGTAAGCATTTGTTTTTTCGACAGAGTTTTTGCGTGCGTGTAGGCCTCGTCATAAGAATCGCCGTGCAGTACCACGCGCGCGCCGCGGGCACGTACCGCTTCGACCTTGATTTGCGGCGTGGTCACCGGCATCACGATGGTCGCCTTGCAGTGCAGCTTTTGCGCCGCCAGCGCCACGCCCTGCGCATGATTGCCGGCGGAGGCGGCTATCACGCCGCGATCACGCGCCGCTTTGGGCAAACGCACCATTTTGTTGTAAGCGCCGCGCAGCTTGAACGAAAACACCGGCTGCAAATCTTCGCGCTTGATCAGCACGCGATTGCCCAGACGTTTGGACAAATTGGGCGCAAAATCCAGCGGCGTCTCGATGGCGACATCGTAGACACGGGCACTCAGAATGCGTTGGAGGTAATCGGGGGCTTTTATCATGCTGTCTCTATTTAGCGCTAAGGTTAGCAGGAATCGGGTTTACGATGCGGCGGATAAGCACACGCAGGCTGTACATCCCGAATTTTGAAGACTATCATTCGCACATGAACCAGAACGAAATGAAACATGCGGCAGCCGAAGCAGCGATTGCCTACGTCGAAGACGGCAGCGTGGTTGGCGTGGGCACCGGCTCCACTGCGGATTTTTTTATCACCGAACTCGGCAAAATCAAGCATCGCATTGACGGCGCGGTGGCAAGCTCCGAAAGTACCACGCAAAAATTAAAGGCGCTGGGCATCGCGGTCTATGATCTTAACGGCGTAAAAGACCTGCCGCTGTACGTTGACGGCGCCGATGAAATCACCCAGCACCTGTCGATGATTAAAGGCGGCGGCGGGGCGTTGACGCGCGAAAAGATCGTTGCCGCGGTAGCGCGCAAATTCATATGCATCGCCGACCCATCGAAGCTCGTCGATGTGCTCGGCAAATTTCCGCTGCCGGTCGAGGTGATTCCGATGGCGCGCTCGTACGTGGCGCGCGAGATCGTCAAGCTCGGCGGGCAACCCGCATGGCGGCAGGGCTTTACCACCGACAACGGCAATTTGATTCTGGATGTGCATAAGCTGTCGATCACCAAACCATTGGAGCTGGAAGCAGCGCTTAATCAAATCGTAGGCGTGGTCACCAACGGTTTGTTCGCGCGGCGTAGCGCCGACGTATTGCTGCTGGGCACTGCGGACGGCACAAAAAAAATAATAAAAATAAATAGTTAGCTGCTGTGGCGGAATACACCACCATAGCCGCAGTCGATCTGGGATCCAATTCGTTCCATTGTCAGATCGCACGCGTAGACGGCGATCAGACCTACCCGCTGGACGCCCTGCGCGAAGCGGTGCGGCTGGGCGCCGGCCTCGACGACGACAAGATGCTGGACGAAGCATCACAGGCGCGCGCCATCGCCTGCCTGCAGCGCTTCAGCGAACGCCTGCGCAGTTTTCAGCCCAGCGACGTGCGTGCGCTCGGCACCAACACCCTGCGCGTGGCAAAAAATGCCAGCGCGTTTCTGAAAAAAGCACAGACCGCGCTAGGCTTTCCGATTGAAGTTATCGCCGGGCGCGAGGAAGCGCGATTGATTTATCTGGGCGTCTCGCACAGTTTGCCGCTGACGGACGAACGGCGGCTGGTGGTGGACATCGGCGGCGGCTCCACCGAATTCATCGTCGGCGAAGGCTACCGCCCGCAACGTCTGGACAGCCTTTACATGGGCTGCATCTCGTTCAGCCGGCGATATTTCAAGGACGGCAAGCTCTCCAAAAGCGCGTTCAAGCGGGCGGAACTGGCGGCGCGTACCGAGTTGCAACACATCGTGTCCGGCTTTTCACGCCGCAACTGGCGGCACGCCGTGGGTTCGTCCGGCACTGCGCGCGCGCTGGCGCAGGTGCTGCAGGTAAAGGGTTACGCCGATGCGGGCATCACCCCGGACGGGCTGGAACGCCTGCGCGCTCAGTTGATCAAAGCGGGGGATATCTCCCGCATCGACATCGAGGGCCTGCGCGAAGATCGCGCGGCGGTGCTGCCCGGCGGGCTGGCGATCATGAATGCGGTGCTCGCCGAACTTGACATCGAACACATGACGGTCGCCGACGGCGCCATGCGCGAAGGCATACTGCACGACATGATCGGACGCACGCATCATCACGATGCACGTGAGGCCACCGTGGCGCAGTTCATGCAGCGTTATCAGGTCGACGCAGCGCAGGCACAACGCGTGGGGCAGCTCGCCACCAGTCTGCATGAGCGCCTGGCGGGTGCGGATGCGCGCGCAGCGCAAACTCTGGCGTGGACGGCGCAGTTGCATGAAATCGGCATTTCGGTAGCTTACAGCAGCTATCATCGCCACGCCGCTTACATCGTCGCCAACGCCGACATGCCCGGCTTCACGCGTGAAGAACAGCATTCCATCGCGCAACTGCTGCTCGCGCACCGGCGCTCACTGCGCAAGGTGCTGCTCGAACTGGACGAAGCAATAGACTGGCGCATGGTGTTCGCGCTGCGCCTCGCCGTGCTGTTTTGCCAGCGTCGCACGGCGATCAACCCGCGCATCGTATCGGCCAAAGCCGGCGAAACCAAATTCAGACTGGCCATCGATCCGGCCTGGCTGCTGCGCAACCCGCTGACCAACACCGCGCTGCACGAAGAAATCCGCGAGTGGGAAAAAATCGGCTTCGATGTGAAGATCAGCGGGCTTTATGAAACTGATGACGGGGCGGAGTTCGAGACGGCGGATTGATTCGTGTCGTAGCCTGGAAGAAGCAAAGCGTATTCCGGGGACAGCATCCGAGAACGGCACGATATCGTCTCAACCGTATTTCGTGTTGTCGTTCTCGGCTTGCATCTGTCAGATTGGATGGGTGCGCATGACGATGTAGAATTTGGTGATTGACAAAATGAAACCCCGGAATGCGCTTCGCTTCTTCCGGGCTACACTTGCTCAGTGACACTTGAATCCAGGAGGTTCCTTGTGAACAAGCATCTTTTTGCCATTGCGGCGGTATTGGTCGCTATCCCGCTTCTTGTACGAGCGCAGGAGTCGCCCAGCGCTCCCTCAGTCGGAACGTGGGTAGGCGACTGGTACGGTGCACGCCAAGGCTCTGGGGGGGCGATGGAGATGGTAATCGACGTAAAGGGCGATAAGGTGTCCGGCCAAGTCAGATCCACTGGTTCCTCCGGGTGTTCACTCGAATGGGTGAAACTCGCGGGCGTTGTCAAGGACGCCAAAGTCTTTGGGGACTACAACCTCGGGGGGCGATGCGGGAAAGTCGATATAACCTACTCGATCGACGAGGGAGGGAAAGTCATGACCGGTTCATGGTCAAGCCAATATCCGGGTTACGGTACCTTCCGTCTCACCAAGCAACAAACGTCACCGGCCGCCAGTGCGACCGGCGTAGCGCCGATCCCGGCAGAGCAAAAGCAATAGCTGCTTGCTCTTATGACGGGCGGCGCCTACTGCGTAGCGTCCTTCGATCTCACCGCCGTCGTAACGCAGCCCGCGCGGGCGCAATCCTATTGCGCCGAATGTGAATTTGCCAAAGCACATGCGGCGCAATAGGATTGCGCCCAACTGATTATTGGGGGATGCGCCATGGATACTGTCTCACCAGCCACTATCGAACTGACACGGGCCAAACACGCGGAAGGCATGACCACCTATCTGCAGCAAGGCATGCGGCGGGCGCGGGAGATCGGCAACCGCGGTCCCGTGCGATTCGATGCAGACGGCCGCCTGCATGCGGATATTCTGACCGCCTACTGGAAACACGGATACTACATTTTCGAACGCGTCATCAATCAGGCGGAAATTGACGAGCTGCGCCGTGACGCAGGCATGATGCTGGAACGAGCGCCGGTCAGTCCGGATGCCAAGGTCGACGCGCGGGGCCGGCAGGCACTCGGTCTCGATGCCGCACGCGAGCCCTATACGCTGATCAAACCGCTGTCCGATCCGGCGGGCGGAACAGCGTATGGCGAAGGCCGCCATCCGAGCCGGATGACTGAGCCGACACCCGATCACGACGCACCGGCGTATGTCGTCCACCGCATGCGCGGGATGTGCCAGTACATGCCGGCGGGCCTGCGGGTTTATGGCCAGCCACAGCTTCTGGCTATCGCAGCGTCGATCAACGGGGACGATTTTGTTCCGTTCAATGATGTGATCTTCGTCAAGCAACCCGGACTCGGCGGATCCGTTGCGTGGCATCAGGACGGCGTCACCCATTGGAATTCGCCGGAGTGGAACGAAGGCATACACGGCTTCAATTATCAGGTTCAGATTTACCCCACCACTGCGGCCAATGCGCTGTGGGTCATGCCCGGCACCCACAAGCAGGGGCGGGTCGACATCAAGCGGCTGGTTGCCGAGAACGGCGGCAGCGAGCAATTGCCGGGCGCGCTACCGCTCATCTGCGCGGCCGGGGACGTGACGATCGTCAACCGGCAGACGCTGCATGGCTCGTTTGCCAACTCGTCGCCCGATTTGCGCATTTCCATCACCTTCGGTTTCCATCGCCGCAAGTCCGTGTTGGGGGCGAAGACCGCGCTCAACATGAAGGTGGACGGGCTGACCTATGACGCACAGCGCATAGCCGACCGTGCGTCCATCATCGCTGTCGCGATCGACGCGCGCCGGCAGCACTATAGGCAAGAGCGGCCCTTTGTGTACCAGCCGTTCGCAGGCCGTGAGCACGCCTTCCGTTTCAACGACGAGACCTTCAACCGGTTGATCCGCGACTACAACATCCACGACCTCGCCATCTGAAATAACGTCAGCGAGCCGGAAGAAGCGTAACGTATTTATGAAAAAGGTCAGCTTCACCTATAGGCGCGACGGCAAATTCTACCTCGGCTTTTTCAATCAATATCCTGACTACCAAACCCAAGGCATGACCAGGAGCGAGTTAACTGAAAATCTGAAAGACCTCTTGGCAGACATTGAATCTCGCGAAGTGCCTTATATTCGCAAGGTGGAAGAACTCCTGGTCGCGTAAGGGAAGCGGCGCAAAGCCGTTTCAGTCATCAATGGCGCTACATTAAGCTGCTGCAGAAGTTGTTGGGGTGACGAAGGAACCCCAACACCAAATGATATCGACCACGGAATTCACGGAAAGCACGCCACGCGGAATTTGTCCGAGTGTTCTGTGTATTCCATGGTCAATTGGTTTGTTGGGGTTCGCAAGCTCACCCCAACCTACAACTGCTTAACATGGTGCCATTGGTACCGGTCATGATTTTCGCAGTTGCATGGCGATATGTTCCGCCGCCGCCAAACCGGTAATACCACTTTTCGCCAGCCCACCCACATAACCAATCTGCGGGCCTCCTTCGAGTCCGCCGGTGGCGGCGCCCGCCGCGTAGAGTCCGTCGATCACACTGCTGTCTTCGCGCAGCGCCTGCGCGTGTTTGTTGATGACGATGCCACCCATGGTGTAGGTGATGCCGCTCACCATCGGTACTGCGTAGAACGGCGGCTTGACGATGGGCAGGGCTTGGTATTTTTTGTTGCGCCTTGAGCAGCCATCGGCGGGCTTGAATTCCGCTGCGTCGCCACTGGCGGCGAGCGCGACGTTGTAGCCCGCTACCGTTTGTTTCAGGTTGGCGGCATCAAGGCCGGCTTTCGATGCGAGCGCATCCAGATCACTGGCTTCAAATACCGTCGCGCCTTCTTTTACCAGATGCGGATTGGCGGGTATCAGGCCGTTGCGTCCCGTCTGCTCCCAGGTGGCATGATCGAACACGCAACTTGATGACAGCGGATCATCGAGTGTGGCCACGGCGTTGGCGACGCTGACGCCGCCGCGGCCTTCGTCGGTGTAACGCTTGCCTTCTTTGTTGACGACGATGCCCGCCGTCACCAGCGCGTCGAGGTACGGATACGGCCACAGCCTGTCATTGGTCAACGCGTCCTTCGACAACACGTGGCCGTAAAAACGGTTGGCGCCGGTGATGGCCGCGCCCAGCGCCTGCGCCATGCGCAGGCCGTCGCCGAAAGCGGTGCCGCCGTTGCGCTGCTTCATTCGGTCGGGCCGCTTTGAGACATAGCGTCCAAGCAACTCCGGATTACATTGAAATCCACCGTCCGCAATAACCACAGCGTTGCTGCGCCACGCTTGATTCGCGCCCTGATGTTGCGCAACCACGCCCACGCACCTGCCGTTTTCGCTGATCAACGACAGCGCCTTGGCGCCGCGCACCAGCGTACCGCCGCGTTTGATCAGTTGAGCTTCAAGCGTGCGTAGCAGCACGTCGCCGCCGCGCCCTTCCCAATCGAGTCCGGGGCGGCTGCGTCCGGGCGGCGCCAGCACCCATTTGTGATATTCGGAAGCGCTGGCGCGCAGGAAGCGGATGCCTTCATCCTGCAACCATTGGATCAGGTGCGCACCGCCATGTGCGAGCAAACGCGCGAGATCATCTTTGACGAAGCCATCGGTGGTTTCAAGTATCAGCTTGCGCAGCAATTCGGGATCGAGCGTGATTTCGCGCATACACAAATGAAACGTGCCGCCGGTATAGCGCGTGTTGCACAGGTATTTATCGGCACTGCCTTGTTCGAGTACGCTGGCTTTGAGACCGAGTTGCGCGGCGCGATTGGCGGCGACCATGCCCGCGATGCCGCCGCCGATGATGATGATTACGTCCGAGGTTGATGGGTTTTGCATGGCGAAATGCTTCAAAGAGATAATGTATTGTAACTATTTGTTTTATAATGACTTTTCTAATCCAGTTGCATGCCCGATGTCTTGACGATGCGCCGCGCATTTTCAATCTCTGCGCGCACGTGCGCGTCGAACACTGCCGGTTCGCTCGCCACCGGTTCGGAGCCGTCGCGCGTGAGTCGTTCGATGAGGTCCGGCATTTTCAGCGCGCGCGCGACGTCGGCATGCAGTTTGAAAATTACCGCGCGCGGCGTGGCGGCTGCGGCAAACAAGCCGTACCACGTGATCATTGCGTAGCCGGGCAACGCGGCTTCGGCGACGGTGGGCAAATTGGCGTATTCGTGGCCCAGATTATTTGTCAGCGCTTCCACGCAACTGTCCGCGCCACCGATCACTTCCAGCAAGCCAAAGCGGCCGTCCACGCCCGCCATCGGGCCAGTGAAGCCGCGCTGCGCCAGTTCACACGCCAGTACACCCGTCTCTGCCGCTCGTCCCGCGTGCATGCGCTTGACCATGCCGCCCGTGCCTTGCGTGAAGGCCTTGATGCCCCCCCCCGCGCTGGAGCAGGCAATGCCGATAGCCGACAGGATGATTTCCATCGATAGCCCCAACACGATGCCCGCCGCGACGGTAGCCGCGATTGGGCCTGCGACACCCGTGGTGTGGTAGCCGCGTGTATTGTGTTCGGCACCCAATGCCCAGCCGAGACGTGCTATCACCTCGTAGCCCGCAACGATACCCAGCAGCAAGCGCTCGCCCGACGCGCCCGACTGCTCCGCCACGGCCAGCGCTGCCGGTATCACCACTGCGCCTGGATGCACCAACGCGCCCTGAATAATGTCGTCGAGTTCGAAGCCGTGCGAGGCCGTGCCATTGGCAAGTGCCGCACGCGACGGCGCAACCGTCACGTTTTCACCGAACAGCGTGGCCATGCCGCGCGAACCTTCATGCAGAATTTGTGCGCGCAGGATGCGTCCCCACTGCTGGTTCGCGCCGTAGAGGCCGCAGCCGAGCGTATCGAGCAGCGCCATGGTTGCGCTGGCGCCGATAGCGCCATCCAGTAGTGTAGGTTTGAGTGCGGCCAGATGTTCAACCAGGCGTGCGCTGTGATTACTCATGGCTACTCCCTGTACAGCGGCCCTTGCTGGGCGGTAATGGCACGGTAGCAAATGGCGTTGGCAGGCGGCGTTGGCGGTGGTGATTGCACGTGTTCCACCATGTAAATCGTCATCGCTTGCCTTGCTTATCAAGTTGAATCCCGGTTAAATTGTGCCACATGCAACCGGACACAGGCTGCGAAATACCATAACGCGGACGGGCGTTTTCACTTCGGCGATGCCCGAGTACATTCAATGGCACGATTCAGCACCAACCTCACTCCTGAACAAGTTCAACGTTACACCGCCAGCGGCGCGTGGCCGAACCGCTTACTAACGGATTTTCTCGACGATGCGGTGGCGGCGGCGCCCGACAAAACGGCGATCATCGATAGTCGCGGAGCGATCACCTATCGCGAGCTTGCCGCACAGGTTGAGCATTGCGCACAAGGCTTGCTGGCATTGGGGCTGCGGGCGGGCGATGTCATGGCCTTGCAATTGCCGAACTGGAAAGAATTTCTGATTCTGCATTTGGCGGCAACGCGCATCGGCATGGTGAGCAGTCTGATTACGCCCGGCAGCCGCGACCGTGAACTCGCGCATATGCTCAAGGTGTCGGACGTGTGCTTGTGGGTGATAGCGGACGAATTTCGCGGGCATGATTACCGCGCAATGGCTGCACGAGTGCGCGCCCAATTGCCGGATTTGCGGCATGTGATAGTGGTGGGCCGGGTAGGAAATACGGCCTCGCCCTCTGAAATCGCGTGGGATGGTTTCATGACAACGCAGCACCCGCCGCTGGATGCGCCGCGCCCGGACGCCAACGATGTCACCGAAATCGTGTTCACCTCCGGCGCCACCGGTGAACCTAAAGGGGTAATGCACACCAGCAACACCATCGTCGCGCCGCAACTCGCACTGGCCGCGTCGCTGCAACTCAGCAGCGCAGATGTGATTCATATCGCCTCGACCATCGCCCATCAAACGGGATTTCTCAATGGCGTGTGCCTGCCGGTACAGCTCGGCTCGACCGTGGTGCTGCAGGACGTGTGGAATCCGGAGCAACTGCTCGAATGGATAGCCCGGCATCGCATCACGGTTTCCAGCGGCAGCGCCACGTTTTTGCTCGACATGCTGCGTGCCAAAAATCTCGCGCGGTGCGATTTATCGTCGTTTCGGATTTTTCGCTGCGGCGGCGGTCCTATTCCACGCGCCTTGCTGCTGGAGGCGCGCGAGAAACTGCCGCACGTGGGCATACACTGCGGTTGGGGACAGACCGAAAACGGCGTGGTTACGTTGACGCGAATCGGCGCGCCTGACGATAAGCTGCTCAACACCGATGGTCGCGCGCAGCCGGGAATGGACGTGCGGGTGGTGGATGACAAATCACAGTTGCTTGCGCCCGGTACAGAAGGCCGCTTGCAGTGCTGCGGCCCCTTCATGTTTGTGGGCTACGCCAAACAGGAAACGCTCACGCGGGAAAATTTCGACGGCGAATGGTTCGATACCGGCGATCTCGCCACGCTGGATGCCGAGGGCTATGTGCGCATCACCGGACGGTTGAAGGACATCATTATCCGTGGCGGCGAGAACATTCCGGTAAAGTATGTGGAGGATATACTTTACGAGGATGCGCGCGTGCGCGACGCGGCCATCGTGGCCATGCCTGATCCCCGTCTGGGCGAGCGCGCCTGCGCCTTTGTGATCTGCCGCGACGGCAGCACGCTGGACATGAAAGATATGCAGACGTTTCTGGCCGGGCGCGGGGTGGCCAAAGTATATTGGCCGGAGCGGCTTGAATTAGTCGATGAATTGCCGCGCACGGCCAATGGAAAAATACGCAAGGCGGATTTGCGCGCTCACCTGGCACAAGAAGTTCGTGAAGCCGACAGAATAATCACATAACGATGCAGTGTCGCAGTATTGAAACAGGGAGCAACTATGGCTTTTGAATGCATCAATCTGAATGTAACCGACGACGGCGTAGCGGTAATGGAGCTGAACCGGCCGGATCGCCTGAATGCTTTCAACCGCCAGATGGTTGGCGAATGGCGCGAGGCTCTGGCGCAGATCGCCGATGACGAGCGCGTGCGCGTGGTGGTGCTGACCGGCGCGGGGCGCGCGTTCTGCGCCGGCGGCGACGCCGATGAAATGACCGAAATGCAGGGCGCTTCTAACGTAGAGCGCAAGGAATATTTGTGGCGCAGCATCCAGAAAATACCGCTGGCGATGGAGCGACTGGAGCAGCCGGTGATTGCCGCGGTCAACGGCACGGCGCGCGGCGCGGGGCTGGATATGGCGCTGATGTGCGACATACGCATCTGCGGCGCGTCTTCAACTTTTGCCGAGAGCTACATCAACATGGGCGTGCTATCCGGCGACGGCGGCACCTGGTTTCTGCCGCGCGTGATCGGCGTGTCGCGTGCGCTTGAACTGTTATGGACCGGACGCGTGGTTGCGGCTGATGAAGCCGAGCGCATCGGGCTGGTCAATCGCATCGTGCCGGACGCCGACGTGCGTAACGAAGCACTGACACTCGCGCGTCAGATCGCGGCGCAACCGCCGCAAGCCGTGGCGCTGATGAAGCGCGCGGTGTATCACGGACTTGCCGGCGGCACACTGGCCGGACATCTCGATATGATTTCCTCGCATATGGCGGTAGTGTTCGACACGCCGGAATTTAATGAGCGGCTGAATGCGTTTCATGCGCGGCGTAAGTCTTGATCGGCGAATCATATATAACCATTTGTTTTTATTGATTATTTTGTAATGTTTGAGATGGCCTTGAAAGCGGCAGCATTGCTGCTCGTGAATTTGGTTTGTGCTGGCTACGCATCAGCGCAAATCTCTTCGACAGGCTCAGGACAGGCATTTCCCGCAAAACCGGTGCGCCTCATTGTCGGCTTCACCACCGGCGGCGGCACCGACACCATTGCGCGCGTGATCAGCAAAAAACTGGCAGACACTTGGCCCGTGCCACTGGTGGTTGAAAATCGTCCCGGCGCGGATGGTTCCATAGCCACCGAAATCGTCGCCAAATCGCCGGCCGACGGCTACACGCTGGTGATGATCACCAATGCACATACCATCACGCCGTTCCAGCGCAAGCTGAATTACGATCCCGTCAAAGATTTCGCGCCGGTAACGCTGACCGCGTCCACGCCGAATCTGCTGGTGGTGCATCCGTCGTTGCCGGTGAAGAG
>JANMXV010000541.1:0-2144 GCA_031381325.1 Betaproteobacteria bacterium
GGCGACGTAGCGATGCGTTTTCGGTACAAAGGACATCACGCCCGCGCAAATCTCGTTCTGGCAGGAAGCCCTGACGCGCGCTTTTCAGGGCGATGAGTGGAAGGCCTGGATGACCAAGAACGACGTCACCGCGCCACCGCTGCGCGGCGCGGAACTCACGAAGTATCTCGAAGGGCAGTACACCAATACTCGCGGTGTACTGATCGAGTTGGGGTTGGCGAAGTAAACGCTAACGCCCACAGCGAAATATAAAATAATTGTTTAAAAACAAATACTTACAATAAATTATCAAGCCAGCGTATGCGCACTCAGCGCTGCGTTCAGAAACCCGGGTTCGAAAACTTTGTCGGCGAGCACCTGACAGCGCTTCATCAGCCGCAGTTCGTCGGGCTGGTAATCGGCCACTGCGCAGTGCCACGTGCCGAGGTGATCCCAAATCAGCACATCGCCCACGGTCCAGTGATGGGTGTAGCGATACTTCGGTTGCAAAACGTGCGCGAACAGATAGTCGAGCATGTCGCGGCTTTCATCGGGCGCCAGTTCGTTGATGCGCACGGCAAAACCGGGATTCACGTAAATCACCTTGCGCCCGCTGATCGGATGAGTGAGAAAAACCGGATGCGACACCGGCGGCCGCTTGCGGCGCTCCTCCTCACTCAACGGCGGACGCTTGCTCCCTTTACGCCGCATGATCTCGTGAAAATTATTCCAGTCGTGCAAGGCGGTCGCGTTCGCGAGCTTCGTTTTTATTGCGGCGGGCAGATCATCGTAAGCTGCCTGCGTATTAGTAAAGTCGGTGCCGCCCAGCGGCTTGCCGTCTCTAACAGGCACTTTGTGCGCCACCAGCACATTGACGAAGCCCACCACGCGGTTATACGTCATGTCCGTGTGCCAATCCTGCCCTGCGTCCGGGGTGCCGATATAGCGGCCATTCTCGACGACGTTGGAAAGGATAGAAACTTCAGGCATGCCCGGCTCAGAGTTCCGCGAGAGCACCTGCAATTCGCCGAAGCGGGACGAAAACGTTCGCAAAGCTTTGGCTTCGATCGGCTGGTTTGGAAAACACAGCACGCCGTATTGCCCGAGCGCCTGCACCACGCGCGCATGATCCGCTTCCGTGAGAGGATGAGCGAGGTCCACGCCAGTGACCTTGGCGCCCAGAATGTCGTTGCCGGGTTCGATCTTGAGCATAGGGTTGTCTTTCCGAGTTATCCGTCCACAGCGGCGACAAACTGGGTGGCCGATTGGCGTTATATTATCAGACAGCAATGGCGCTATTTTAAGCATCTGCAGAAGTTGTAGGTTGGGGTGACGAAGGAACCCCAACACCAAATGATATCGACCACGGAACACACGGAAAGAACTACGCGCGGATTTTTCCGTGTATTCCGTGGTTGAGCAGTTTGTTGGGGTTCGCAAGCTCACCCCAACCTACAAGTGCTTAAAATGGTGTTCTTATTATCAAACGCATTGCTACCTGACTCCTGTGGAGGTTGCCGTCCATGACTGTACACCCTCGTGTAATACCGGTCGCCTCACTGGTCACCTCACTGGTCACATTACTGGCCGCAGCGGTTTTCCCCGTCGCGCTTTACGCGCAGCCATTTCCAGTGAAACCGATACGTGTGCTGGTTGGCTTCACGCCGGGCGCTGGTGTGGACATCGCCGTGCGCTTGATCGGGCCGAAAATGGGCGACGCGCTGGGCCAATCCATCATCGTCGATAACCGCCCCGGCGCCGGCGGCAACATCGCTGCGGAACTGGGCGCACGCGCGCCGGCCGACGGTTATACGCTGCTGGCCAACGGCGCTCCCGCCGCGATCGCGCAGACGCTTTATTCGAAACTCTCCTACGATCTGCTCAAGGACTTCGAGGCCGTTGCGCTGGTCGCGAGCGTCTCTCAACTGCTGGTAGTGCATCCGTCACTGCCAGCGAAAACCTTGAAGGATTTTGTGACCATCGCCAATGTCCGCCGGGGCGAACTGACTTATGCCACCACCGGCAGCGGCAGCACACCGCATCTGACGGCGGAAATGCTCCGGCAACAAACGGGCATCCAAATTCTGCAAGTGCCGTACCGAGGCACACCGCCCGCGCTCACCGATCTCATCGCGGGCAACGTCACGTTCATGTTTGCCAATATT
>JANMXV010000644.1:0-4512 GCA_031381325.1 Betaproteobacteria bacterium
TACGCGCGCGGCGTCGAGCAGGCGCAGGCCGCCGAAGCGCTGGGCTACCGCAACGTGTGGCTGGGCGAGCATCATTTTTCGTCTTACGGCTATTTGTCGCGCCCTGCGCAACTGGCGACTTACATCGCCGCAAAAACCACGCGGCTGCGCGTAGGCACCGCCGTCATCGTGGTGCCACTGCATCATCCGCTGTTGGTAGCCGAGGAAATCGCCACCCTCGATCAACTCTCCGGCGGGCGCTTGGATATAGGTTTCGGGCGCGGCTACCAGAACTACGAATTCGAGCGCTTCGGCCTTGATCTCGACGCTGCGCGCCATCGCTGGGATGAGTCGCTCGATATCATTCTCAATTCGTTCAAGGGCAAGGCCTTCAGCTACGACGGCAAGCACTATAAACTGCCCGATACCATGGTATTTCCGCAACCCTTGCAAACACCGCATCCGCCGATCTGGATCGTGGCGCAAAGCGCGTATGCGCTGGAGGCGGCGGTGCGCCGCGGATTCAACGTGCTCACCGGCGGCTTTGGCGTCACCGTCGATCACCTCGGCGCATTCAGCAAAATGTTCGACGAAGTGGTCGCCAAAGTTAATCCGCCAACCAAGCCGCGTGTCGGTGTCCAACGCGCCATCTACGTCGCGGAAAGCGACGCCGACGCGCGCGACGCCGCCGAACACGCGCGCTGGAACATGCGCGTCACCATGAGCCTGCGCAACCATTACGAACAGGTGGAGAACGGCAAAGCCCTTCCCATAATCGCCAAGTCCGAACCGGACATCGACGACCTGATCGAACGCTATCTCATCGTCGGCTCGCCCGAAACCTGCATCCGCCAGATCAAGCGTCTGCAATCGCTGATGGGCATCACGCACTTTAATTGCAGCTTCTGGTTTGGCGACATGGACCAAAAGCGCGTGCTGCGTTCGATGGAACGATTCGCCAAAGAGGTGATGCCGGCGCTTGCTTGACGGGCGTCGGACAATCGACTTGATAGTGTTGGAAGTTGGATTAGGCGAACAGAATAACTTTGTTATTATTGATATTTTTTAACTGTCGTAGCTACCGTAGATTTCTAAATTCATCCATGATCAAACCACTCAATCAGTTCACCGCCAGCGAAATCGCGCATGCGGTGGCCGCTGGCAAAACCACCGCCGTAGCCGTGGCCCGCGCGTGTCTCGATCACATCGTTGCGCGCGAGCCGCAAGTCGAAGCGTGGCAGTTTCTAGATCCCGATCTGGTGTTGCAACAGGCGCGCGCGCTGGATGCCAGCGGAAAGGTCGGATCACTGCAAGGCGTACCGGTGGGCATCAAAGACATCATCGACACCTGCGACATGCCCACCGAGTACGGCACGCCGATACACAAAGGCCACCGACCGCGCATCGACGCCGCGGTGGTGGCGCTGACGCGCCGCGCCGGCGGATTGATCATGGGCAAGACGGTGACCACCGAATTCGCCAACCGTCATCCGGGCAAGACGCGTCATCCCCAGGACCCGGCGCGCACACCGGGCGGATCATCGAGCGGGTCGGCGGCGGTCGTCGGCGATCATATGGTGCCGCTGGCGTTGGGCACGCAGACCACCGGTTCCACAATACGCCCAGCGGCGTTCTGCGGCTGCGTAGGTTATCGACCGACGTGGGGCGATATCCGCTGTCATGGCGTGATGGAAGCTGCGGGATCGGTGGATACCGTGGGCTTGATCGCGCGCTCGGTGGAAGATATTGCGCTGTATCGTGACGTGTTGCTCGGCGTGGCGCCGCAGCCGCTGGCCGCGCATTTGATGGATGCACCCCGCATCGGTTTTTGCCGCACGCCGTTCTGGGATCAGTGCGAGCCAACGACACAACGTTCGCTGGAAGACTGCGCGGCAAAACTCGCTAAAGCCGGCGCGAACGTGACCGACGTGACGCTGCCCGCAGAATTTAATCGCATCGAAGATGCCCACCGCTGGGTATCGAGCTTCGAATTCGCGCGCAACCGCGCGTGGGAGATCGATCACCACTACGCGATGATCAGCGAAACCCTGCGTAACAATCGTCTCAAGGACGGTCTTGCGTGCAGCTTTGAAACATATCGCGAAGCACGCAGCTTTCTCGCACGCGCGCGCCGCCGCCTGCACGATGTGTTCAATGACTACGACGTGCTGCTCGCGCCCTCGGCGGCGGGCGAAGCGCCGATCGGACTAAACGCCACCGGCAACGCCTCGCATTGTTTGATCTGGACCAGCACCCATGTGCCGTGCATGACATTGCCGTTGTTCAGCGGGCCGAACGGCTTGCCGGTGGGGGCGCAATTGATTGCAAAACGCAATGCGGATCGGCTGCTGTTTGAGGTGGCGCGCTGGGTTACTGCAAATGTCGCGAGCTGATTTTGCCCTTGCTTTACAGCCTTAATCTGATCGCGCTTGCCACTGCCTATGCGCAAGGCACGTTGACGCCCAGTGTCGTAGCGCGCGACATCTACGCCGCACTTGCCGAGCTTGCCGGCAATCCGATCTGGATACACCTGTTGCCGCAAGAAGCGGTGGTCAAGCAAGCGCGCGACATAGAGACACGCCGTAAGGCCGGCGCACCGCTGCCGCTATACGGCGTCCCGTTTGCGGTAAAAGACAATATCGATGTCGCGGGCTGCCCGACGACTGCGGCGTGCCCTGCGTATTCCTATAGGCCGGACGCGACGGCTTATGCCGTGCAACGATTGCTGGATGCCGGCGCGCTGTTGATAGGCAAAACCAACCTCGATCAATTTGCCACCGGCCTGGTGGGCACACGCTCGCCGTATGGCGCTTGCCATAATGCCTTCAATGCGGACTACATTTCCGGGGGATCGAGTTCGGGTTCGGCTGTGGCGGTGGCTGCGGGCCTGGTGAGCTTTGCACTGGGTACGGACACTGCCGGTTCCGGGCGCGTGCCCGCCGGTTTTAACAACATCGTCGGCCTCAAGCCGACGCCGGGCGTGGTGAGTACGCGCGGTGTAGTGCCGGCTTGCCGTTCGCTCGATTGTGTGTCGGTGTTCGCGCTGACGTGCGACGACGCAACGCGCGTATTGGATGTGATGCGCGGGTTTGATGCCGGGGATATTTATGCGCGTAGCGATGCACCAGCCGCAGGCGGTTTTCCGGCTTTGGGTTCAGCGTTCCGTTGTGGCGTGCCTGCCAGGGCACAACGCGAATTTTTCGGCGACGATGTGGCGCGTGCGGCGTTTGAGCAATCGCTCGCCATGCTTCGTGGCATTGGCGCCGGCATAGTGGAGATTGATTTCCGTCCCTTCGTCGAGGCTGCAAGTCTGCTTTACGACGGCCCGTGGGTGGCTGAGCGTTATGCCGCGATCAAGGATTTTCTCGTCGCGCATGCGGACGAAATCCATCCCATAACACGCCAGGTGATCGAGTCCGCGAAAAAATGGAATGCGGTTGATACCTTCGAAGCGTTCTACCGCCTGCGGGAATTGAAACGCCGTTGTGACGCAGAGTTGGCAAAGGTAGAGGTGCTCGTGGCGCCCACCAGCGGCACCATCTACACGCATGCCGAAATCGCCGCAGCGCCGGTGGTACGCAATACGAACCTCGGTTACTACACCAACTTCGTCAATCTTCTGGATCTCTGCGCGCTGGCGGTGCCGGGTGCGTTTCGCGCCGATGGACTGCCTGCCGGGGTGACGCTTATTGCTCGCGCGCACGGCGATCATTTTTTGTCTGCAATCGGCAGCCGCTTGCATCGGGCGAGCGGCGTGCCGCTGGGCGCTAGCGGATTTGCGTTGCCTGCACCTGCACCGCAGTCTGTAGTACCGGCACGCGAAGACATTGTGCTTGCCGTTGTCGGTGCGCATCTCGCCGGTTTGCCGCTCAATCATCAACTCATCGCGCGCGGCGCGCGCTTGCTGCAAACCACGGCCACGGCAGCGGATTACCATCTTTACGCACTGACCGGCACGGTACCGCCCAAACCGGGATTGCTGCGCGTTGCGGTTGGCGGGGTGTCGATAAGCGTGGAGTTGTGGGCCATGACTCCTGCCGCGTTCGGTTCATTGGTGGCCGAAGTGCCGCCGCCGCTGGTGATCGGCACGCTGGCGCTCGCCGATGGGCGCACTGTCAAAGGATTTTTGTGCGAATCCTGCGCGGTGGCGGGCGCGCAGGATATTTCGGCGTTCGGCGGCTGGCGCACGTATCTCGCGGCACAAGCGGCACAGCAGTGAGCGTCCGTTGATAATCGGTGCATCCGACTTTCGTCTGGGTCATAAACCTAACCCGTCATTCTGGCGAACGCCAGAATCCAGTGCGTACTTTTATGCGTAGCATCTTGAATAGAGATCCTTCGGAGCGGAATTACGTACTGATAGGGGTAGAGAAGGGCGCTCGCCCTCCCCTTCCTCCGAACCGTGCGTGCGATTTTCCCGCACACGGCTCTCCAGTGGGTGGTTTCCTCATCGGGATTGGCTTGCCAGAGCATGAGCCTCGGTCATCGTGAAGAGTCCCAACTCAGCAAAGAATGCATTTGGCCAGCGGCGAT
>JANMXV010000653.1:0-4231 GCA_031381325.1 Betaproteobacteria bacterium
CGTTCGAAGCATTCATGCGCGAAGCGGGCGCGATTGCGCATCGCCCGGTGTGGCTTAGAATCCCTGAACAATTGTTGCGCAAGCTGCTGGGCGAAATGGCGATCATGCTGGTGGAAGGCCCGTGCGTGCTGCCGGGAAAACGGCGCACGCTGCGCCATGAGTATCGTTTCAGAACGTTACGCTCGGCACTGACTGATTTGGTGTAGATGAACGCGCGAAAACTTTTCTCGTCATTCTGGCGTACGCCAGAATGACAGGGTGGACATATGAGACTTGCCCGAAAGCCTGGCGAACAAAATAATATTGTATAAAATAAACACTTATGAACATTCCGCTGAATGGTCTCGCCGCACTGCTGCGCACCGCGCTGGGCGCGCGCTGGCAATTTCTGCATCCCGATATTCGTGCGCGCTTCACACTGGCGCCGGGCGCGACGCAGCAATCGTTCGCCGGCACGATGGACGAAATCAATCGCTCGGCCATCGGCTGGGCCATCGCACGCTTGATCGCGTTTGTGCAGGTGCTGCCGTCGGCGCGTGCGCGCGATGTGCCGTTTGAATTCAATCTGTCACCGGCCGCGGACGCTGGCTGGATCAAGGAGCGGCTGTATTACTTTAGCAATGGGCGTTTTGAGTTCCGCTCGGTGATGCGCGTCGAGCACACGGGCGAACTCATTGAACAGTTTCCCTACGGTCTCGGCATGAAAATAAAACTCGCCGCCGGGGACGACACGCTTTACTTTCGGGACGACGGTTATTTTCTGTGCGCAGGCAAGCGGCGTCTGCCGCTACCGCGCTGGCTCACGGTGGGCCGCTTCGTGCTCACGCACAAAAATATCGACCGCGACAATTTTACGGTCGAAATCAATCTCGAACATCCGTTGCTTGGGCGGCTGTTTCATCAGCGCGGCCGCTTCCGGCAAACGCAACCCCAAAGCAACGAACATCCCGCCGCGCTCAGCGCCCCTGATAAGGCGTGCGCGGCTTCGTCCGAAACGGAATATTGCTGATCTCAAGCATGCGCTTGCGCAAGACGTCGGCATCCGCCTGACGGCCCTGAATTTCGTACAGACCCACCAGGTTGTTAAGCGCGATGCCCACATTGGGATGCTTCGCACCATAGTTTTTTTCGATTGTCGATAGCATCATTTTGTAGACCCCCTCGGCGTCGCGGTAGCGTCCCTGCATCTGCGTCACCAGCCCCCAATCCTGAATCACCAGCAACACGCGCGCGTGCGCGGGCGGAAACCAATTCTGCAAAATCGGAATCCCGCGCCGGTAAAAAGGCTCCGCTTCCGCGTAACGGCGCTGGCTTTGATACCACTCGGCCAGATCAATCAGTGCAAGGCCCAGTCTTGAATCGGTCGAGGGCACGGCTTTTTCAAGAATTGCGAGCGCACGTTTGTAGATCGATTCGACTTCATCGCGGCGCCACTGCAAACGGTAGACCGAGGCCAGATCGTTGGATAGCGCCTGCGCTACCGTAGGATCATCGGGTCCGGCAGTTTTTTCGATGAGCGCGATTTCGCGCTTGTAAATCGTCTCGGCATCGGCGTAATGGCCTTGCACGCGAAAAAGCTCACCGAGGTCGCTTAAAACCCTCACCATGCGCTCACGGCCCGGATCACCGGCTGCCTCGAAGAGTTCCAGTGAACGGTGAAAAGACGCCTCGGCTTGTTTATAGCTGTATTGCGCACGGTGTGCTCGCGCAAGACCATACTGCGTAGTCGCCAGGCGCAAGTCGGCTACCGGGAAGGCTTCCGCCTTTTTAGCGGCAGCGCTATACAAGGTGATTGCGGTCGCAGTATCGCCACGCTGCGTAGCCGCAATAGCCGCAGTGATATCGACACGCCATCGCTCCTCATCACCGGCAATCGCGCCGGCAACCGCGCTAGTAACCGAGTTAAGCGAAACCAGAATTAATGAGAGCCCAATCATTCTCAATCGTTTATTCATGCTTTTCCCCAACTAAATTGTTAATTTTCAATAGTATATGTCACATTGTTAATACTTTACAAGAGATTTTAACATTTTCGCTTCTCGCACAGTCTTTTTCATAAAAAGAGAGGATTTATGTCTTTGTCCTAGTCAAAGAAACGCTGGGGAACGGCGGCGAGCGGCGTGAGTGCCAGGCGCACGGTGCGCGGGAGCCGAGACTTATCAATCAGCCTCGACCATCGGCTGTTCGGTCGGCTGTTTTATCGGTACGGCACCTTCCAGCAGGCGCACGCTCGCAACGAGTTGCGCGCCCGGGTCAACGCTTGCGGCCTTGTGGGACCTGATAAGGCACGTAGGGCAGCCCCCGAAAGGGCGTGTTGCTGAGTTCGAGCATGCGCTTGCGCACGGCGTCAGCATCTGCCTGACGGCCCTGTATCTCGTAAAGGCCCACAAAGTTGTTCAGCGCAATGCCCACATTTGGATGCTCCGCGCCATAAGCTTTTTCGATCACCGTCAGCATCATCTTGTATACCGTCTCGGCTTCTTTGTAGCGGCCCTGCATCTGCGTCACCATGCCCCAATCCTGCAATAAATGCAGCACGCGCGGATGCGCCGGCGGAAACGATTTGTCGACGATGGGAATGCCGCGCCGGTAATAAGGCTCGGCTTCAGCATAACGTTGCTGGGCCTGATACCACTCCGCGAGGTCTATCAACGCAAGGCCCAGCCGCATGTCCGTGCCGGGCACGGCCTTTTCCAATATGGCGAGTGCGCGTTTGTAGACTGACTCGGCTTCATCACGGCGCCCTTGCGCACGGTACAACGCGGCCAGATTGTTGGACAGCGCCTGTGCCACCGCCGGATGCCCCGGCCCCTGTGTCTTCTCGATAACGGCGAGCTCGCGCTGGTAGTAATCCTCGGCCTCTTTGTAGCGGCCCTGCACCCGGTAAAGATCGGCCAGCCCGCTTAGCACACTCGCGTTACGCTCGTGGACAGGCCCATTCACAGATTCCAGTATGGCAAGCGCACGCAGATAATTTTTTTCGGCAGGCGCATAGTCGTGCAACGCGCGATACGCCTGCGCCAGACCAAATAGCGTTGCCGCAAGACGTGCATCATTGTCACCGAACGCTTGCGCCTGTTTGGCGGCAGCGTTATACATTTGAACCGCTGCGGCAGGGTCGCTGCGTTTGGCGGCTTCGGCGGCCGTGGTCATGTGATTGCGCCAGAGGGCTTCGTCCGCGCGAATTTCGCCTGCGCATAACAACGCGCTCACCGCCACAATTGTCAACAACCGCCGGCACATCATGCGTTACCGGCTTGCCGAAGCTTTCGGTGCAATCGAACCTTCCTTCTCCAACAAGGGGTAGATGCCACCCGCGTTGACTATAGCCAGCAGCGGCGCGGGCAGCGGCTTGGCGGTAAGTTCGATACCCTTGGTCACATTGCGCACACGCGCTGCGATGACATCGATCTCGGCAATGTCACCCTCGTCGAACGCCTCATCAACGCCCGGACACTCGATTGCGGGAAACGCAAAGTTCACCGCATTGCGGAAGAACAGGCCATTGATATACGGCGCCACCAGACATGCCAGCCCGAGATTTTTCAGCGAGCGCGCCGCCGGCCGGCTCGATCCCATGCCGAAATTCCTGCCGCCGATCAGAATGTCGCCCTTTTGCACCTGCTCTGCCCAACCGGGACGATTGGCGCTGAACACATAACTCACTTGCTCTTCCTGCGTGAG
Organism: Betaproteobacteria bacterium; assembly: GCA_031381325.1. Classification (GTDB taxonomy): domain Bacteria; phylum Pseudomonadota; class Gammaproteobacteria; order Burkholderiales; family SG8-41; genus UBA5216. The sequence goes on from JANMXV010000653.1 coordinate 3,685, forward strand.
GTAGAACGCGCGGTTGGGCAATATCAAATCGGTATTGATGTTGTCGCCGACTTTCCACACTCTGGCTTTAAATTTCATTTCAACCCCCTTTTGCCACAGAGAACACAGAGAAACCCAGAGAGGGCAAACCAAAGATCGTCATTCTGACGCAAGTGGTAGGCATTCTCTCTGTGTTCCTCTGTGACCTCTGTGGCTGAATTGCCTTTTGTAGTTTAGTTCAAAAACTCGCGCGGATCGGCAATTGTGCCCGCAATCGCCGAGGCCGCCACCGTCGCCGGCGAGGCCATGAACACACGCGAGCTTGGCTCGCCCATGCGGCCTTTGAAGTTGCGCGTGCTCGCGGTGATGCAGACCTCGTCAGGCCCCAGCACGCCCATGTGCCCGCCGCCGCACGCGCCGCACGTTGGATTCGTGATGACGGCGCCCGCTTCCACGAGAGTCGCGATGACGCCCGAGCGCAGCGCCGCAAGGTAAACATGTTGCGAACCCGGCGTGATGATGAGCCGTGTTTTCGCCGACACTTTACGGCCGGCCAGCACGCTTGCCG
>JANMXV010000019.1:0-5039 GCA_031381325.1 Betaproteobacteria bacterium
CAACAGATGCTGCTCGGCTTTCTCCAGTGTAAGCCCCCGCTCTCGTGAGGTGATTTCGACGAGTTCGGTAAAGCGCCGCGTCGCCGTGGAGCCGGGCGCGATGGCGTTGACCGTGATGCCGAACGGCCCGAATTCATTCGCCATCGCCTTGGTCACGCTCAAGGTGCCGAAGTTGATCGGACCCGACATCATCGAATGCGCCTCGGGCTCGCGCCCGCGCGTGCCGGAGATGTTGATGACGCGGCCCTGGTTGGATTGCTTCAGGTGCGGCAGAGTCGCGCGCGTCATGCGCAACAATCCCAGCGGCTTTACCTTGAAATAGCGCTCCCACATTTCGTCGGGGATTTCTTCGAGCCGCCCGCGATACGCGCCGCCCGCGCAGTTGACGAGTATGTCCACGCCGCCAAGTTGCCGCACCGCGGATTCAACCGCCGGCTTGATGGTTTGCGGCTGCTCCAGATCCATCACCCCCATGTAAACGTTTACAGCGGAATGCTTTGCGCGCACCTGCGCGGCGGCAGCGGCGAGCTCTTTTTCATTGCGGCCCAGCAAGGCAAGGTCTATGCCTTCCGCCGCGAAATGCTGCGCGATGGTAAGCCCGATGCCGCGATTGGCGCCGGAGATGATGGCCTTTCTGCCCTTGAGTCCTAAATCCATGATTTGCCTTCCTGAAAAGTGTAGCGTTGCATAGCGTCAACCCGCGAGTGTATACGGGCGTACGCGCCAGTTGAACTGCGGGCGGGTTTGGCGTTAAAGTCCGTGCATCATGCACTTTATTGGAGATAGCCATGAATGACACGCCGAAATCCGGGAAAAGAAATTACGTTCACAACTTTCACACCATGGAAAAAACCGCCACGCTCGGCGCGTTATCCACGTCGCAAGGCTCTTCCTTCACCGGCGAACGCATCTACAGCGGACTGGTAACCAAAAAAGTCGGCACCGGTTCCAAGCCGCATTACCATCCGGATGAAACGTTCAACTATGTGCTGAAAGGCGCGATGAAGGTCAACATGGATGGGCAGGAATTTGTGGTGCCCGCAGGAAGCCTCCTGCACATTCCACCGAACATGGTACATACGTCGGTCGCTACCGACGATGGCGATGTCACCTATCTGGTATGGCGCGATATCGTCAGCGAAAAGGCGGGCAAGCCTTCTACGGTTGAAGCGTAGCGTACGAAATTTACTGCGCGCTAGCGCCCGACGCGCGAATCACCTTGCTCCACTTCGCCAACTCGGATCGGATGTAAGCGCCGAATTCTTCGGGCGTACCGCCGGCAGGATCGAGTCCTTGCTTCAGCATAGCTTCTTTTACATCGGGCGCTTCCAGCGCCGTGCGCACCTGCCGGTTCAGCACGGCGATCACCTCCGCTGGCGTCTTCGCGGGTGCAACCAATCCGTACCAGTTGTTGACTTCAAATCCCGGCAGGCCCGATTCGATCATGGTCGGCAACTCGGGAACCAGCGCCGCACGTTTCGCGGTGGTCACCGCCAGCGCGCGCAACTTGCCGGCGCGAATGTGCTGCACCGAGGTACTGGTTGTCGCAAACATGAGTTGCAGTTGACCGGATATCAGATCGATCATCGCGGGCGCGCCGCCTTTATAGGGGATATGCACCAGCTTCACACCCGCCAAGCTGTTAAAAAGCTCGCCGGCAAGATGTCCCGCCGTGCCGTTCTGCGGCGAACCGTAAAGCAATTCCCCCGGCCGTAGTTTCGCCACCGCGATCAGCTCCTTCACACTGCGCGCAGGCACCGAAGGATGCACCGCCAGAATATTGGTGGCATCAGCGGCGCGTGCAATCGGCGCGAAATCGCGTACCGTGTCGAACGACAGATTCCTATAGAGACCGGGATTGATAGTCAGCGTGCCGATGGTGCCCATCAGCAAAACATATCCGTCGGGCGTGGCGCGCGCCGCCGCTTCGGTACCAATGTTGCCGCTGGCGCCGGCGCGGTTCTCCACCACGAATTGCTGTTTGAACAAATCCGAAAGTTTGATAGCGAGCATGCGCGCGGTGATATCGACACCGCCTCCGGTGGATGCCCCGACAATAATGCGCACGGGTTTCACCGGGTAATCTGCGCTCGACGCCGGTAGCGTTTGCAGGGTGATCAGCACGCCTGCCACCGCCACGATCTGTACATTTGAAATCATCGCGCCTCGCTCAGAAACGTTCGTCACTGCGCAGATACCGCCACTGCCCTTCCGGCAGCTTGCCCAGCACCACACTGCCGATGCGCACGCGCTTCAAGCCGGTCACGCGCAGACCGACCAACTCGCACATACGCCGGATTTGACGCTTCTTGCCTTCGCGCAGGGCAAAGCGCAACTGATCCTCGTTCTGCCAGCTCACCTTGGCGGGCTTTAGCGGCTTGTCGTCGAGACTCAAACCGAAGTTCAGTTTCGCCAGATTCTCCGCTGACAGCGTACCCTCGACGCGCACCAGGTATTCCTTTTCAATTTGCGAATCCTGGCCGATCAGTTTCTTGGCGATGCGGCCATCCTGGGTGAACACAATCAAGCCCACCGAATCAATATCCAGACGCCCCGCCGGCGCCAGCCCGCGCAAATGCGTGGCGCTGAAGCGCAGCGGCAGTTTGTCGTCTTTGAAGCGATTTTCCGGCTTAATCAATTCCATCGCAGGACGATAACCCAGCTCGGGCAGGTTTGAAACGTAGCCTATCGGTTTGTTGAGCAGAATGGTGACGCTGGCTTCCTGCTTCGACTGCGCCTGGCGGGCGAGGGTGATCTTCTGGTTGGGGAACGCGCGCGTGCCCAGTTCAGTGACCGGCACGCCATCCACCAGCACCCAGCCTTGCTCGATATAACTGTCGGCTTCACGACGCGAGCAGATGCCCTGCTCGGACATCAGCTTGGAGACGCGGACTTTTTCCATTTACTTCAAAACCTTTTTTGCCACAGATTTACACAGATGAACACAGATACACGCAAATGAAAACCCTACATCGTCATTCCGGCCTACGCCGGAATGACGGTTGGGGCTAATCCGATTCTACGCGCTAGCCACCTTTACCATGCTCAAAGCCACCGCCTCCGCCACCGCTATCCCATCCACCGCCGCCGACAAAATACCCCCTGCGTATCCCGCCCCTTCACCCGCCGGATAAAGGCCGCGCGTATTCAAACTCTCAAACGCGCCGTTGCGCTTGATACGAATCGGCGACGAGGTGCGCGTTTCCACGCCCGTAAGCACGGCGTCGTCCATGGCAAAGCCCTTGATCTGCTTATCGAACGCGGGCAGTGCTTCGCGAATAGCTGCAATCGCATAATCGGGTATGCAGGTGCTCAAATCCGTCATCTGCACGCCCGGCGTATACGAAGGCGTCACCTCGCCCAATGCTGTCGATGGCCGGCCCGCCAGAAAATCCACTACGCGCTGCGCCGGTGCGCTGTAGTTGCTGCCGCCCGCCTCGTATGCGCGTGATTCCCAGTGCCGCTGAAAATCGATGCCCGCAAGTACATGCCCCGGATAATCTTCGGGCGTGATGCCGACCACTATGCCGGCATTGGCGTTGCCCTCGTTACGCGAATACTGGCTCATGCCGTTGGTGACTACGCACCCCGGCTCGGAAGTCGCTGCCACCACCGTGCCGCCGGGACACATGCAAAAGCTGTAGACCGAGCGGCCATTTTTGCAGTGATGCACGAGTTTGTAGTCGGCGGCGCCCAATATTTTGTGACCGGCATAGTTGCCGTAGCGTGCGCGATCAATCAGTGATTGCGGATGCTCGATGCGAAAGCCGATTGAAAACGGTTTCGCTTCGAGATACACGCCGCGTTCATACAGCATGGCGAAAGTATCACGTGCGCTATGACCCACCGCGAGCACCACATGATCGCTCGCTATCGCTTCACCGCCGGCGAGCACCACGCCACGCACCTGTCCATTGTCGATCACAATGTCCGTGACCTTACTCTGAAAGCGGAACTCGCCGCCCAGCGACTCAATGGTTTCGCGCATCGCCTCCACCACCCCCACCAGCCGGAAGGTGCCGATGTGCGGCTTGCTCACATACATGATTTCTTCCGGCGCACCCGCTTTGACGAACTCGGTGAGGACCTTGCGCCCGAGATAGCGCGGGTCCTTGATCTGGCTGTAGAGCTTGCCGTCGGAAAACGTCCCTGCACCGCCTTCGCCGAACTGCACGTTGGATTCCGGATTCAGTACCGACTTGCGCCATAGGCCCCAGGTGTCCTGCGTGCGTTCGCGTACGATTTTGCCGCGCTCCAGAATAATCGGACGAAAGCCCATTTGCGCGAGGAGTAAGCCTGCGAACAAGCCGCACGGCCCGCTGCCAATCACCACCGGGCGTTGCTTACTGCTACGTGCAATACCTTGCGACGCGTGCGTAACGAAGATATAACCGGTGCCCGGTGTGATAGCTAAGTATTTGTTTTTATTATTGTTTTTATACTCTCGTTGAACGACCACTTCGTCAGTAATTTCCACATCCAGCGTGTAAATCAGATGGATCGCGGAGCGTTTGCGTGCATCCACTGCGCGGCGAAAAATCGTGTAGCGCACGAGTGCATCTGATGCGATGCCCAGCCGGGAAAGTATCGCAGCGCGCAGATCGTCTTCTGCATGATCAAGCGGAAGTTTGATCTCAGTAAGTCGCAGCATGTTTCAAGTTCTAATCCAGCTTCGCGCCCGAAGCCTTAACCACCCTGGCCCACTTCACGATTTCGTCGCGCACGTATTGCGTAAACGCCTCCGGGCTTTTGGTTGAAGGTTCCGCGCCCAAAGCAACAAGCCGTTCCTTGAGTTCCGGTGCGTTAATGCCGCGGCCAATTTCCGCATTGAGTTTAACAACGATCTCGCGCGGCAACGCCGCCGGGCCGAACACACCGTACCACGACGTGACATCAAAACCCGGAAGCCCGGCTTCGGCGACCGTAGTCAAATCCGGCAGTAGCGGCGAGCGTGCAGCACCCGTCACCGCAATCGCGCGCAGCTTGCCGGACTTCACATGCGGCATGGCCACCGGAAATCCCATCGACGCCAGTTGCAG
>JANMXV010000717.1:0-10052 GCA_031381325.1 Betaproteobacteria bacterium
GCGCAGGGCTACTTCGTCTACGACTCGCACAAGTCCGGCGCACAGACGATCTCGCACCTGCGCTTCGGCAAGCGGCCGATCCGCTCGCCTTATCTTATCGAGTCGGCCAATTTCATCGCCTGCCACCAGCCGGGCTTTCTCGAGCGCATCGACGTGCTGCGCCTCGCGGCCCGGGGCGGCACGTTCCTGCTGAATACGCCGCACGGCCCGGACGCGGTGTGGGACCGGCTGGCGCACTCGCTGCAGGCGCAGATCCTGGAGAAGCGGCTGCGCTTCTTCGTGATCGACGCCTCCGCGGTCGCGCGCGACAGCGGCCTGGGCGGGCGGATCAACACCGTGCTGCAGACCTGCTTCTTCGCGATTTCCGGGGTACTGCCGCGCGACGAGGCGATCAGACGCATCAAGGCGTCTATCGAGAAGACGTACGGCCTCAGGGGCGCCGACGTGGTGCGCCGCAATTTCGAAGCGGTCGACAACACGCTCGCGCACCTGTTCGAGGTGGCCGTGCCGGCCGCAGCAACGAGCGGCTTCGAACGACCGCCGATCGTCCCGGCCCACGCGCCGGCATTTGTGCGCGAGGTCACGGCAAAGATGATGCTGGGCCGCGGCGACGAGATCCGCGTGAGCCAGTTGCCGGTCGACGGCACTTTCCCGTCAGGCACCGCGGCGTTCGAGAAGCGCAACATCTCCGACGACGTGGCGGTGTGGGAGCCGGACCTGTGCATCCAGTGCGGCCAGTGCGGGTTCGCCTGCCCACACAGCGTGATCCGCGCCAAATACTACGGCGATCGCAAGCTGGAGGGGTGCCCGGCCGGGTTCAAGTCCGCGCCGGTCAACTCGCGCGGCAATCCCGACGTGCGCTTCTCGCTGGAGGTCTACCTGGAGGACTGCACCGGCTGCGGCATCTGCGTCGAGGTGTGTCCGGCGCACAGCCCGCGCGATCCCGGCGTGAAGGCGATCAACCTCGCACCGAAGGCGCCCCTCCTCGAACAGGCGCGCGCGAGCATTGCCTTCTTTGAGCGCCTGCCGCTCAACGACCGCGCGCGCGTCGATTTCGCCAACGTGCGCGGCGTGCAGTTCCTGCAGCCGCTGTTCGAGTTTTCGGGCGCCTGCGGCGGTTGCGGCGAGACGCCCTATCTCAAGCTGCTGTCACAGCTCTTCGGTGACCGGCTGCAGATCGCCAACGCCACCGGCTGCTCGTCGATCTACAGCGCCAATCTGCCGGTAGCCGCATGGACGAAGGACGCGCAGGGGCGCGGGCCGGCCTGGTCGAACTCGCTGTTCGAGGACAATGCCGAGTTCGGCCTGGGCTTTCGCCTCGCTGCCGATCAACATCTGGAACTCGCGTCGCGGCTGCTGCGCCGGCTGGCGCTTGCAGTGGGCGAGGAACTCGCGCGCACGATCCTCGAAGCGCCACAGGTGCGCGAGTCCGAGTTGCGCGCGCAGCGCGAGCGGGTTGCGGCGCTGAAGCGCAAGCTCGCCACGCTCGACGACGATGCTGCGCGCGACCTGCTATCCGTGGTGGATCACCTGGTCCGCCGCAGCATCTGGATCGTGGGCGGCGACGGCTGGGCCTACGACATCGGCTACGGCGGCCTGGACCACGTGCTGGCAAGCGGTCGCGACGTCAACCTGCTGGTGCTCGACACCGAGGTCTACTCCAACACCGGCGGGCAGATGTCGAAGTCGACGCCGCTCGCCGCGACGGCGAAGTTCGCCAGCGGCGGCAAGCGCGTGGCGCGCAAGGACCTCGCGCTGCAGGCGATCGCCTACGGCAACGTGTACGTCGCGCAGGTGGCGATGGGGGCCAATCCGCAGCACACGCTGCTCGCCTTCCGCGAGGCCGAGGCGTATCCGGGGCCTTCGCTCATCATCGCCTATAGCCATTGCATCGCGCACGGCTTCGACCTGCGCTACGGCATGCAGCAGCAGGATTTGGCGGCGGCGAGCGGCCACTGGCCACTGTTCCGCTTCAATCCGGCCATGCGCGCGGCCGGCGAGAAGCCCTTCCGGCTCGACTCGCCGCGGCCGACCATCCCGCTCAAGGAGTACGCCTACAACGAGCTGCGCTACCGCGCACTCGCCAGCACCCATCCGCAGGCGGCCGAAGCGCTCATGGCGAAGGCGCAGCAAGTGGTGACGGAAAAGTACCGGCAGTACGAGGAGCTGGCGAGCCGTGGCGGCGAATCCTTCCATCCGGATTGCGTGCATCCCGGCACCACGGGCGAGCGCGCCGGGAAGCCCTTGCCCTGAAGGCGCGAACATGGATCTCACCACGCGCTACATGGGCCTGACCCTGCGCAATCCCCTCATCGCCTCGGCCTCACCGCCCAACGGCGACGTCGGCACGCTGCGCGCGCTCGAGGATCATGGCGCCGGCGCAGTCGTGCTGCCCTCGGTGTTCGAGGAGCAGATTGCCGCCGAGCGGCGCGAGCTCGAGGCGCGCACCCACGTGCCGGCGATCGGCTTTGCCGAGGCGCAGTCCTATCTCCCCAGCTACGACGGCTACGGCTTCGGGCCCGAGCGCTATCTCGACATCGTGCGCCGTGCCAAGGACGCAATTGCCATCCCGGTGATCGCAAGCCTGAACTGTGTGACGCCCGCCGGTTGGGTCGACTACGCGCGCGCGCTGCAGGAGGCCGGCGCCGACGCCATCGAGCTCAACATCTATTTCATCCCCGTCGATCCGGCGCTGAGCGGGCGGGAAGTCGAGCAGCGCCATCTCGACATCCTGGCGGCGGTAAAGGCGTCGGTATCGATTCCCGTCGCAGTCAAGATCGGTCCCTACTTCAGCGCAATCGGCGACATGGCGCGCGCCCTCGCCGACGGCGGCGCCGACGCGCTCGTCCTGTTCAATCGCTTCTACCAGCCGAACATCGACATCGCGACGCTACGCCTGACGACGGACCTCGAACTCAGCACGCCGGCCGAGATCCGCTTGCCGTTGCTGTGGATCGCGACGCTGCACGGGCGCCTGCGAGTCTCGCTTGCCGCGAGCACTGGGGTGGAATCGGCCGACGAAGTGTTCAAGTACCTGCTCGCCGGGGCCGATGCCGTGATGACGACCTCCGCGTTGCTGCGCCACGGCGTCGCCCACATGCGCACGCTGCTCGACGGGCTGCGCGCCTTGCTCGCCGCGCGCCAGTACGAGCGGCTCGACCAGGTCCGCGGCTTGATGAGCCGGGGACGCCTGAAAGACCCGGCGGCGCTCGAGCGCGCAAACTACGTTCGCATCCTGCAGAGCTACCCCGCGCTGCGGACGCCCTGACGATTTGCGCGCTCCCACGCGGCGCGCCTGGCTTAAGCCATCGCCGACGTCAACCGGATGCCGACATGAATAACGCAACGGCCGACAGCAACCGGTGGTCGGACACCGCAGCAATCGTCAGTTAGAGAACATTGGTGACGAGCAACGCGTAGGCCAAGACCGCGCGCAGCGGGAGCGTAGAGCAGCCGCCTTGCTGCACGCGGTCCGGCAATGGCCAAGTCCCCCCAAGTCATGGCGTTTCCGTAAATACCGGTGCGAAGCCTCCCCCCGGCGTGCGGAAGTTCGTGGTCTGTCCCTGATACAGGCGCGCCGCGACGAGTTTCACCACCCCCGCATAGGCAAAATTGCGAACATCGGCTTTCAGTGCCGTGGCCGCCGGTGTGCCTGCAAGGTGCCGCTCGCTGGGCGCGACCAAGGCTTGCGCAACGTAGGTACTCTTAGTCATTTCCTCCCACACCCGTTTCGTCAGCTTTTCGCCGCGATAAGCAGCCTTGCTGCCGTAGCCGGCGGCGGGCTTGAAGAAGAGCGCGCGCCGCTGCGCCCACAATGCATCCCTGTTCCCGGTCGTCATGATCTCGGTGCGCGGAATCGCGGCAAGCAACGTGGATACCGCGTCGTCGGCAATGCCCGTCTCGCGCAGGAACGCTTCGTCGCAGAGCAAGGTGAGGTTGCGTTTGTCCGCATACAGCGCATGCGCGCGCGGATGCGGGCTCACCACGACTTCGCCGGCGAGGTACGCAAGCTTAAGTGCTGTCTGAGCAGGCTGCTCCAGCGCGAAATCGGTCAGCCGGTTGTAGACAAAGTCAATGGGCCGGCTTCCATGCCACAACCGCGCATCTTTGCGAGCAAGTTCCCGAGGATCGCAAATCGTCACTTCGATACCGTGACGGCTGAAGAGGTGCCGGTAGAGGAGAAATTCGGGCTAAAGATACTGCTGCTCCGGCGCCTCGTCGACGAGCGCCACTGACGTTAGCGGAGCGTCCTTGCGCTGCCGACGCCACTCCGTCATAAATACCTCGAACAGCGCTTCTTCGATGGCGTCTGCTTCCATCGGCGCCATCGCGAGCCCCGCAGCACCTGCGCAACAGGATCGGTGCGCACGCCCCAGAACCGTGTTGAGGAGCGCGCCGCCCGGATTGGTATTGATCTCTATCAGTTGCGGCCCGGTGACGGCCAGATGAAAGTCGAATCCCAGGAGACCACCAGGAGAACCCGGATCGTAGCGCGCGATGTCGGGCGCCCACGCCAGCGCCGCGCGGCGGAAAGGCGGCGTTGCGACGACCGCTTCCACCGCGCCGATAACCCGCGCCATGCGTTCGACGTGCTCGCGTGAGACAAACATCGGCACCGACGCGAAAAGATGCGGATGAGTTTCAACCATGGCATGCGACAGGCCACGCGCACCCAGATCGGCTTCAAGACCTCGGCGCAATGCGGCCTCGTCAAGGCTGAGGCAGTAGCAGGTACGGTTCAACGCCTCGAGCGACGTCGCCGCCTGGCAACTGTTGCCGCAGTTCTCCGGCGCGGGATGCGCAGTGAGGCTAAGGTCGGGGGAAATGGTCATCGCGAATCTCGGGGCGGGCCTGAATTATAGGGTTACCGTCGTGGCGCCCTTGCACCAATTCTTTTTGAGTATGGGAATTCGACGACACTTTGTATGTCTGATAACGCACACACATGCCAGCGGCCGCCGCTTTCGTTCCCGTCGTGCTATTGACCATCGCGGGTTTTGTGCTCGGTGCATGCTGCGGAATAGCCTGCGGATTCTGCGGCAATAGACTGTGATGAAGCGATGACATGGATTAGCATACCGTGAATTCAATCAAACTCGGCGAGGCATGAAAATGGTTTTCGTGGATGGTCCTGATCCATGTTGATTCTTCAAGCAGTCGCTCGCAAGCTCGGTTCCGTCGTCAATCGCGGGACCACCGGTCCCGCGTACCCCGTCCTGGTCGGCGCGATTGCATTGGGGCTGACAGTCTCGATGTCGGTACCGTTTTGCCGGCATTTACCGCATGCCAATGCCGGAAGTGTGGCTCGCCATTTTCCTTGGCAAGCTCATCAAATATGGGATCTATGGGCGGATCGTCTATGAATTTCCGGAGCGCTATGCGCGACGCTACGCCGCCTTCCTGGCGCCGGTGCAGAGCGCGAGAAGTTCGGCAGATCCCCTTGAGGACCGATGACGCCACGCTGAGTCACAAACCGCCAAGTATTTGATCTAAATCAACAGGAACACGAGCGGGCGCGGGTAAAGTTCTTGCGTCACTAATCAACTCTCTTTCACCCGATGCACCACGTCATAGCCGCGGCAGTGCCAGCACACAACAATCAAGGCCGGACGTCCTCAGTCGTTTATATTGGCGGAAGCAATGGTCGCGAAACACCGGTTTTTTGCATTCAGGCTATGTACGGAGACGTACGGAACCGGCGGAGATTCCCATGTAGAAAGTGTCATGCACAAGCAGTCAGTAGTACGACAAAGGTGTAATGAGATAAAAATGTTTTCACCAACGCGAAGCATAGCAGGGGTTTCGGGAACCCAGCGGCCACGGAGCCGTTTCCGATCTGCGCACATGATGGTGCTGGCTTGGGTCGTATTCTGGCTTAACACAGCATTGTTCCCGTGTTGCGACACCTTTGCGGCTGCCTTTGCGGCCGCCTTTGATCACCATTCCGATGACGCTTCGCAATCAGTCTCTGGCGCAGAGCCGACGCACCACTCTGACGAAGCGCATTCCGAACGCTCACACCATAGCCCCGAATCGCCTTGCGACTACGCCCTTAATGCGGAGCCAGCGACTATTGATGGAGAGTCTGCAGCGCTGCCAACAGATCGCGTGCAGTGGGTATGGTTCGCAGTCGCTGCATCCGCAGCACCGGATCTGACAACAGTGACTTACGCCGCATATCGCGCGCCGCGCGAGTACCACCCCCCGCCTCCGTTCCGCCTATACCTGCACACTCAGCGCCTGCTGATTTAGCCCTGTTTCACGTTGGCACTGTCGACCGATGCGTTTGCACCGGTTGGCGGTCGATCCATTGGCTACACCAGGCAAATAGAAGTATCAAAGTTAAATTACCCAAAGGAGTACCACCATGATTAAGAAAACAGCAGTTTCGATGACGGCGCTTGTTCTGTGTTTAGGCATGTTTACCGCGGCGTCAGTGAGCGCGCAGCCCACAACGGGCACGGCGAAGCAAACCGGCGTAAGCGAGCACCATAAGATGATGAGCGACATGATGAAGGACATGTCTCAGGAGATGAGCAGGATGACGGAACAGATGGGGAGCGGCGAGCCTACAGCCGAGCAGAGAAAGCAGACGAGCCAACGCATGGAACGCATGTCGAAGTTGATGCATCACATGTCCGGTCTCGAGAGCAGACCGGCAATGAAAGGGCCCGAGATGCAAAAGCAGCAGGATCAGATGCGCAAGCAAATGGATGAAATGAAGCATGATTCATCGATGAAATCTCCGGCGAAATAATTACCGGCGAGAAAACTTTAAGCAATCCGCGCCCGCCCAGCCCGCGATGAACATGGACACGATGTGCAGCATGGGTGGCCCGATGATGAAGGGGATGGTCGGGCAGCGGATGGTCATGATGCAGATGATGCAGCACGAACAGGTACGTGAAGTCGCGCCGTGAAAATAAATTGTGTGCCTCGCTTGACATGCGTCCGGCACATAGGTTTAAGGTTCAATGTTTAAGGTTCTACAAACAAACTGGATTACGGTTCGATGAGCGATCAAAGTGAGATCAGATAATGAGAGTCAAGGAGGTCGCCAAAAAAGCGCAAGTGACGCCGGAAGTCGTTCGCTACTACGTTCGGATCGGCCTGCTCAAGTCCGAGGATAAAGATGCAAATGGATACCGGCGTTTTTCGGAGGACCATTTGCGGCGACTCAACTTCATACGCCGCGCGAAACAACTCGGATTCAAACTATCTGAAATCGCGGAAATCGTGCGTATGGCGGCCCGCAGAAAAACGCCCTGCCCGATGGTTCGAGACATTATCAAGCGCAGGATCGAGGACAATCGAGTGGACCTCGACTCGCTCCGCGCGCTGCAACTGCGGATGGAACATGCGCTCGCGCAATGGCGCAGGATGCGCGACGGCGTGCCGGACGGCGATACTGTGTGCCGATTGATCGAGTCCGCCGAGATCGATGCTTAGCCCTAATAAAAGCGATCCAATGGACTATCTAAGCACGTTTAGAAAACTGTTAATTTTTGGAGTAGTCAAATGCACAAATTAAGGGCGGCGCTGGCAGCGCTGGCTACGTTAAGCCTTAGCGGCTGCTTCGTACTCGGCCTTCTGCTATCGCCGCTCTTCTCTGTCGGTGACGCACCAGACAAAAAGGAGTGATTTATGGACCATGACCATCAGCACCAGCCGGATAGCAGCATGGAAACGATATCCAGGGCGAAATGGATATTTTTCGTTTTCCTCGTCATCGCCGCGTATTTCCTGGTTACCGAGCACAGGGCACACCTCGCCGGGTGGATGTCGTCCTATGGGATATGGCTGCTGGTGCTCGCTTGTCCCTTGATGCATCTATTCATGCACGGCGGCCACGGGGGGCATGGGGGGCATGGCAGCCATCGCGATGATGGCGGTGAGAGGTCTGACACACAAGCTAAGGAGCAAAAGAAATGAATCCATCGGAACCTTCGGCATACGGGCTGTGGTCATTGGTGATCATCAACTCGCTGGTGTTCATCATTTTCGCGTTCAGCTTCGCCAAGCCGCAGAGTCCGCGCGACTGGCGCTCGTTCGGCGCGTTCTCGGCATTCCTCGTGGCGTTGTTCACGGAGATGTACGGCTTTCCACTCACGATCTATCTGCTCTCCGGATGGCTGACGTCCAAGTTCCCCGGAGTTGATTTCCTTGCCCATGATGCGGGGCATTTGCTGGAAGTCATGTTCGGGTGGCGCGGCAATCCCCATTTCGGACCGTTTCATCTGCTCAGCGCAATCTTTATAGGCGGCGGTTTCATCCTGCTCGGGTCAGCCTGGAAAGTGCTTTATGCAGCGCAGCGCCAGCACAAATTAGCGATCACAGGGGCCTACGCGCGCGTGCGTCATCCACAGTACGTGGGCTTCATCCTCATCATGTTCGGATTCCTGCTGCAATGGCCGACGTTGATCACGCTGGCGATGTTCCCGATCCTGGTATTCATGTACAGGCACCTTGCACTCGCCGAGGAGAAGGAAGTACGGACGCAATTTGGTGAGGAGTACGTGCGGTATGCAAGCAAGACACCGGCGTTCATTCCGCGCTGGTCTTCATTCGCCACTGAGAAAAAAACCACTTAGAGACTGGGCGCGAATTCCGGTGACACACCGCGCTGCGATATTCAAGAACTCGTATGCACGAGAAATATTCAATTAAAACAAATAGTTACGAGAGAGCCTTACGGGGTTCTAAGTCGAAACTTCGGCAACGTCAATAGATAAGCACGTTTAAACACCTGTTATTTTTTGGAGAAATAAAATGCGTAAATTATGGGCAACACTGGCAGCGTTAGTTGCGTTAAGCCTTACCGGCTGCGGCTACAACACCTTGCAGACCAACGACGAGCAAATCAAGTCAAGCTGGTCCGAGGTCGTGAACCAGTATCAACGCCGCGCGGACCTGGTACCCAATCTGGTGGCTACCGTAAAGGGCTTCGCCGCCCAGGAAAAAGAAGTGCTACTGGGTGTCACCAACGCCCGCGCCAAAGTCGGCAGCATCCAGGCGACCCCGGAACTCCTCAATAACCCCGAGGCGTTTGCCAAATTCCAGGCCGCGCAGGGAGAAATGTCAGGTGCCCTCTCCCGGCTGCTGGCAGTGTCCGAGAACTATCCGCAGTTGAAGTCCGACGCCAACTTCCGCGACTTGCAGGCACAACTGGAAGGCACCGAGAACCGCATTGCGGTTGCGCGCAATAGCTACATCAAGTCGGTACAGGAATACAACGTGACGGTGCGCTCCTTCCCCTCCAACCTGACGGCGATGGTGTTCGGGTATAAAACGAAGCCCAATTTCGCGGTAGAAAACGAAAAGGAAATTGCCAAGCCGCCTACCGTAGATTTCGGCGCCGCGCCGGCAAAGCCGCAAGGCGAGGTTAAGGGAACCACCAAGTGATAGCGATGAACGCGGCAAGAGCGTCATTGCTTGCATTGACGCTGTGCTGGTCTTTCATAGCGGGAGCACAAATCGCGGTTCCGCCCTTGACCGGACGCGTCACCGACTTGACCGCCACGCTTAGTTCAGAGCAAAAGGCTGCCTTGGAGCAGACCCTGCAAGCGTTTGAAGCCAGGAAAGGCAGTCAGCTCGCAGTTCTCATTGTTCCCACCACCGCTCCGGAAACGATCGAACAATATTCCTTGCGCGTTGCGGAGCAATGGAAGTTAGGCCGCAAGAAAGTGGATGACGGTGCGATCCTGGTTGTCGCCAAGACCGACCGCGCGCTGCGCATCGAGGTGGGCTACGGCCTGGAGGGAGCACTCAATGACGCCACCAGCAAGCGCATCATCAGCGAGATTATTACGCCGCCCTTCAAGCAAGGAGATTTCTATGGCGGCATTACGGCTGGAGTCGACCAGATCATCCGCGTCATTGACGGCGAATCGTTGCCGGCCCCCAAGACAGATCCAGCCGGCGGCATTGCGGACATTCAGCGGTATGTTCCGGTCATTTTTGTGCTTGCGCTCGTGATGGGCGCAGTGCTGCGTTCCGTGTTGGGCAGATTTCCCGGGGCACTCGTAACCGGCGGGGCCGTGGCTGGAGTCGCT
>JANMXV010000750.1:0-2901 GCA_031381325.1 Betaproteobacteria bacterium
CACGCGCCCAGGAGGCCGGGTTCGAGGCATTGGTATTCACCGTCGATACACCGGTGGCGCCGGGGCGCGAATACAATCTGCGCAATGGCATGACCATTCCGTTCAGATTCACCCGCCGCAACGTGTTCGATGTACTGACGCATCCGCGCTGGCTGTTTGGCGTGTGGGCGCGCTACATGCTCACCACCGGCACGCCGCGCTATCAGAATTTTCCGCCCGAAACACAAACCAAAATCACCGCCTTGCCCATGGGCCGCTCCACGGCGTCCAACGCCTCCATCACGTGGGACGATGTGCGTGAACTGCGCAAGCTGTGGCCGCACAAGTTGATTATCAAGGGCATACAGCACCCGCGTGACGCAGTACTCGCAGCGGAGTGCGGCGCTGACGCGGTGGTGTTGTCCAATCACGGCGGACGTGTTCTGGACGCCGCGCCAGCCCCTATACTGACGCTGCCACGCGTAGTCGATGCCGTGGGCAAGCGCATTACGGTGATCGTCGATAGCGGTTTCCGTCGCGGCACCGATGTCATCAAGGCATTGGCTTTGGGCGCCAACGCGGTGATGCTGGGTCGTGCGCCGCTGCATGGCACTGCTGCCGCGGGCGAAGCCGGCGCGACGCGCGCATTGCAGATCTATCGCGATGAGATAGATCGGGTGCTGGCGCTGATGGGCGTTACGCGCATCGATCAACTCACTCGGGAGCATGTAGATATGAGCTATGTGCGCGGTTCGAGATCGTAAACGAGCCAACCTACGATTGGATTGAAGGAGAAAAGCATTTTGGATGCCAACTGGACTCGTGTAGAGAAACTGGAAACATTCTGCAAACAACGCGGACGCACGCTGCTCGAACTCGCATTCAGTTGGCTGGCCGCGCAACCGGTGGTTGCCTGCGTTATCGCCGGCGCGACCACGCCCGAACAACTGGAAGCCAATGTGAAGGCCGCCGATTGGCAACTCACACCGGATGAATTGAGGGAAATCGATCAGATCACCGGTCACACGCACGCAGAAGGAGGTTGATGTGAAAAGCACATACACTCTTGCAACGGTTGCGCTGCTGGCAGCCACACTACCCATCGCCTACGCGCAGCCCACTTCGACAGAGCCTGTCCTGAGCTTGTCGAAGGGATCAGGACAGGCCGCTTCGACTGGCTCAGGACACGCCTACCCCAATCGCCCGATACGCGCGGTGGTGCCGTTGGCGCCCGGCGGCGGCACCGACACCGTCGGTCGCCTGGTCGCCGGCAAACTCAGCGAGGGACTCGGCCAGCCCATCGTCGTTGACAATCGCGGCGGCGGTGGCGGCATCCTGGGGACCGACCTCGTCGCCAAAGCCACGCCGGACGGCTACACCATTCTGGTCGGCTCCATCACCACCAACGCGGTCAACTCCGCGCTCTACAAGAAACTGCCCTACGATCACATCCGCGACTTCGCGCCGATATCGATGATCGGCACGGTACCCAACGCGCTCGTCGTGCATACCAGCGTGTCCGCAAAGAGCTTGAAGGAATTTATCGCTTTTGCTAAAGCCAACCCCGGCAAGATCAACTACGGATCGGCCGGCATCGGCAGCGCGCCGCATCTGTCGATGGAATTGATCAAGAGCATGGCGGGAATCAACATGGTGCATGTGCCGTATAAGGGCGCAGGCGCCGCAGTCGCCGATGTGCTGGGCGGGCAACTGCAGGCGCTGTGTTCCAGTCTTGCCGGACTGCTGCCGCACATCAAATCGGGACGAGTGCGTGCGTTGGGTGTGACTACCGCCAAACGCAATCCGCAATTACCCGAGGTGCCAACAATTGCCGAAGCCGGCATTCCCGGCTACGAGGTGGTCATCTGGTACGCGCTGTTCGCGCCGGCAAAAACGCCCAAACCCATACTCGCGCGGCTTAACGCTGAAACGGTAAAGGCGCTGAACACCGCGGAATTAAAAGAACGCCTGACCCTGCAAGGCCTTGACGTCACGCCCTCTACGCCGGATGAACTGATGGCTTTCGTGAAATCCGAAACGGTGAAGTGGGCGAAAGTGGCGAAGGATTCGGGCGCGCAATTGGAGTGAAGGGGTGAACGAGTAACCCCAGTGGTGTGCCCCCTTTCCATGAACCTCCCCGCTCGGGCGGGGGCTGGACGCTCCCTTCTCCCGCCGGGAGAAGGGCTGGGGAGAGCGTAGCGAGGGGGCCGAAGGCGGGAAGAGACGCCATATTCACGACCGCAATTCGCGACGCGCGCGCCGTGGCATCTCTCCCGTACCCGGGGACTTCACTCGTTCTCCCGTTCACTTGTTAACGCAGTTACCAAAATTACGCGGGTTTGCGTTTCAGCAAAAACGCCTGCACGGCATCCTGCACCATTTCGCCGCGCTGATTGAACACCTGCAACTGGCGTTTCATGATGCCGCGGTCGGGGCGCGAGGATTCACGCTTTTCCAGCACCTTGAGCTTCGCGTGGATGGTGTCGCCCGCCTTCACCGGATGGGTGAACTTCAAGCTGTCGAATCCGAGGAACGCGATCAGCGTGTCATCATAAAGATGCAACTGAAAAATCAACCCGGCGGCAATCGCATACACCAGCGGCCCATGCGCGATGCGCGTGCCGAACTGCGTAGTCTTGCAGTATTCCTCGTTGATGTGCAGTGGGTTGTAGTCCCCTGACAGACCCGCGAATATCACAATGTCCGCTTCGGTGACGGTGCGCGCCGGGCTTTCAAACTCGGCGCCGATGTCCCATTCTTCCCAATACAGTCCGCGCATATAAGTATTTGTTTTTAAAGGTTATTTAACTGCGCCTAGCTGACGCAGTTCTGCGATGCGCGCCGCCGGCAACGACAATAAATCGCGCAACACCGCATCGGTATGCTGTCCGAGATCGGGCGCCGGGTCGAGGCGGAACGCGC
>JANMXV010000763.1:0-1262 GCA_031381325.1 Betaproteobacteria bacterium
CGTCATTGCACCATGAGGTGCGCGGCGAAGCGCCGTTTACTATTTACTATTGATTCTGCCCCAAAATCATAAACCGGCCCAAATGGCCGGGTTATATTTGGCGTCCCCAACCGGATTCGAACCGGTGTTACCGCCGTGAAAGGGCGATGTCCTAGGCCTCTAGACGATAGGGACAACGAGGCAACAACACACGACTAACTTCGATTGCTACTGGTGGAGGTAAGCGGGATCGAACCGCTGACCTCTTGCATGCCATGCAAGCGCTCTCCCAGCTGAGCTATACCCCCACGAAAGGCTGCGAATTATACCGGCGGCCCCCATCTCTGTAAAGAAAGAAAAGGCCGAAAAAGTCGTTATGCCGGAAAGGCTTGCAGTTGTTTCGTCATGCGCGCCAGCACTTGTTCGCGGCCGATCAGTTCCAGCGTGGCGTCTATCGATGGCGTTTGTGCTGCACCCGTGACCATCACGCGCAGCGGCATGGCGAGCTTGGGCATTTTGAGTTTGTGTTCGGCGATCACGGCTTTTACCGCTTCGTTTATTTTGGCGCGGGTCCATTCGATGCTTGTCAGACGCGCTTGCAAATCCACCAGCGCCGGTTTGATGTCGGTCGCGTAGTGTTGTTGTCTTAACTCGGCGGAAGGCTCCAGCGGACGGTAAAAATACACCGCCGCATCTGCGAGTTCTTCAATCGTGGATACGCGCTCTTTGAGCAGTGCCACCACGCTGGCGAGCGGCGCGCCCTGCCCCACTGCGCAGCCGTCTCGTTCCAGAAAAGGCTGCGCAAGTTTCGCCAGCCGCTCGTTATCGGCTTCCTTGATGTATTGCTGATTGAGCCAGCGCAACTTGTCTGGATCAACACGTGCAGGTGAGCGGCTGATGTGCTCGAAGTCGAACCACTCCACCAGTTTCTCGCGCGAGAATTTTTCGTTGTCGCCGTGCGACCAACCCAGCCGCGCGAGATAGTTCACCAGCGCTTCCGGCAGAAAACCTTCTTCCAAATACTGCATGACGCCCACCGCGCCATGACGCTTGGAAAGCCGTTCCCCGTCCGGCCCCAGGATCATCGGCACGTGGCCGAACAATGGCAGGGTCTTGCCCAGCGCGTTGTAGATGTTGATCTGCCGCGGCGTGTTGTTCACGTGATCGTCGCCGCGAATCACGTGCGTCATTTCCATATCGATGTCGTCCACCACCACGCCGAAGTTGTAAGTGGGTATGCCGTCCGCGCGCAGGATGACCAGATCATCAAGTTCGCTGTTGGC
>JANMXV010000767.1:0-3537 GCA_031381325.1 Betaproteobacteria bacterium
TTTCGATTGCGCACCGGAGCTGCGCGCGCTGTTCTGCAAGTACATCAACAGCGGATACAACCAGTATCCGCCCTCGCCGGGCATCATCGGCCTGCGCGAGGCCATCGCCGAAAAAATGCAGTCGCTCTACGGCGCGACTTACGATCCCGAACATGAAGTCACCATCACGCCAGGGGCGACTTACGGCATTTTCACTTGCGTGACGGCCTTCGTCAGCCCCGGCGACGAAGTGATTTTGTTCGAGCCTGCGTACGACAGCTACGCTCCCGCGGTCGAAGTCAACGGCGGCAAACCCGTCTACGTGCAGTTGCGCTACCCCGATTACAGCATCGACTGGGAAGCGGTGAAAAACGCGATCACGCCACGCACCCGCATGATTATTTTGAACACGCCCAACAACCCGACGGCGAGCGTGTTCTCCGCCGAAGACCTGCGCCTGCTCGAAGGCCTGCTGCGCGACACCGATATCATCGTGGCCAGCGACGAAGTGTATGAACACCTGGTGTTCGACGGCCATCAGCATCAAAGCGTCGCGCGTTTTCCAGGGCTGGCTGAACGCAGTTTCGTCGTCAACTCATTTGGCAAAACCTACGCGGTCACCGGCTGGAAAATGGGTTACGTGCTGGCGCCGAAAAACCTGATGGCGGAATTTCGCAAGGTGCATCAATTCAACGCCTTCGTCTCCAACGGCCCGGTGCAATATGCGTTTGCCGACTACATGAAGAACAAGGACGCCTATCTTTCGCTCGCCGCGTTCTACCAAAAGAAACGCGATTTTTTCCTTGACGGACTGAAAGGCTCGCGCTACAAGCCGCTGCCCTCGCGCGGCACATTTATCCAGAATCTCGACTACAGCGCCATCAGCGACGAGCGCGACACCGATCTGGCGGTGCGTCTGATTAAAGAGAAAGGCATTGCGGCGATCCCCGTTTCGGTGTTCTACCGCGAACCGCCCGCGCACAAGGTGCTACGCTTTTGTTTCGCCAAGTCGGAACAGACGCTGGCCCAAGGCGCGGAGATTTTGAGCAGCCTATAAAGGCTAAACTTTTCCTTTACAAACAAAACCTTACGGAGATAATACCATGACCATTCCGCGCTTCCTCCCACGCCTCGGGTTGACCCTTGCACTTTCGGTGTTCGCCGCCGGTAGCGGCTACGCTGCCACGCCGGCAGCAAAATTGTCGCTCGCCGGGCAAGGTTATTTTTTCGCCGGCGGAAAATACGTCACCAACAAGGCGGGGCAGCAAATACGCGTCAATCAAATGTTCGTGCAATTTCAGGTTCCCGCCGAGCGCAAGCACCCGTATCCCGTGGTGATGTGGCATGGCGGCGGCCAGACCGGCACCAATTTTCTCGGCACGCCCGACGGCCGCGAAGGCTGGGCGGATTATTTTCTGAAGCAGGGTTACGCGGTGTACGTTGTCGATCAGCCGGGCCGCGCGCGCTCGGGCTTTTTCACGGAAGTCTACGGGCGCACGCGCCAGCCGGCCACACAAACCATGTCCGACCGCTTCACCGCGCCGGAACGCGTCAATCTGTACCCACAAGCCAAACTGCACACGCAGTGGCCCGGCACGGGCGTTGCGGGCGACCCCATATTCGATCAGTTTTTTTCGTCACAGGTTGAAGACATCGAGGATGTCGGCGTAATCGAACAACTCAATCGCGAAGCCGGCGTGGCGCTGCTGGATAAAATCGGCGCTGCGATATTGCTCACGCACTCGCAATCCGGCCCCTTCGGCTGGGTGCTCGCCAATGACCGTCCCAAACTCGTCAAGGGCATCATTGCTATTGAACCCAGCGGCCCGCCACTGCATGAAATGGCGCTGACACCCGGCACCGAGCCGTTTTATAAAGATGGCGATGTCGGCCGGATATGGGGCGTCACGCGCGGCCCGCTTGCGTTTCAACCCGTCGCAGCCACCGCCAAAGACCTGAACCTGGCGCGTCAGGCCGCGTCCGACGGGCCCAACCTCGTGCGCTGCTGGCTGCAACCCGAACCGGTGCGCCAGTTAACCAACCTCAAAGGCATCCCGATCCTCATCGTCGTCAGCGAATCGTCTTATCACGCACCCTACGACCACTGCACGTCGAAATTTCTGACGCAGGCGGGTGTGGCCAATACCTTTGTCCGGCTCCCGTCCATCGGCATCCACGGCAACGGACACATGATGATGCTGGAGAAAAATAATCTCGAGATCGCGGCGTTTCTGACGAAGTGGGCGCGGGAGAATATAAAGTAGATGCACGTCCCTCGCCTGCACGATCATGTTGAACCATTGTTGACACTTCACGAAAGCAAACACATGACCGCACACGGCCCCTGGATCGAACACCTCCCCGGTAACATGGTGTGGTCAAATGCCATACTCGTCACCAAAGGCATGGCGCCGTACGGCGCGGTAGCGCTGGGCGAAATCGATCAGGTGTGCGAGAAGCTCAGCGCGCGGCAGGCCGAGCCGCAGGCATGGTGGGAGGAATGGAGCGCCATGGCCACGCGCCTGCAGCAGCGTGCCGACGCGCTTGAAGTCGCGGGACACCGCATGAGCGCGGGCAATTATTATCTGCGCGCCGGCATGTATTACTTCACCGCCGAGCGTTTTATTTACCCCGGCGCGGAGAAACGCGAAATGGGCCGTATCGCCATCGATTGCCAGACCAAAGGCATCCTGCGGCGTTACCCGAATGTGGCGCGCGTGGAAGTGCCTTTTGAAGGCCAGTCATTGCCCGCGTTTTTCATGAAAGCGCAAAATGCCACTGGCGCCACCGCTGCGCGCGCGCCCACCATCGTTTTGTTCAACGGCATGGACAACTGCAAGGAAATGAGCGTGCTGTTCGCCGGGCTGGAATTCGCCGCGCGCGGATGGAACACACTCGCCATCGACGGGCCGGGTCAGGGCGAAGCACTGCGCCTGCGCGAGTTGTATGCGCGGCACGACTACGAGGTGGCGGGTAGCGCGGCATTTGACTATGTTGCGGCGCGCACCGACGTCGATGCAGCACGCGTGTTCGTGATGGGTTACAGCTTCGGCGGTTACTACGCCGCAAGAGTCGCCGCATTTGAGAAGCGCTATCGCGGCGGCATCGCCATGAGCGCACTGCACTGGGATTTGCACGGCTGGCAGCGCGACATCAAACGCCGGCAGGACGCCGACCCCAAAGGCACGCCGCAATCGGCGTTTCACTTTCGCTGGATCATGGGCTGCATCGACGATGGTGAAGCCGCTCTGGAAAAAGCCAAAAAGTTTTCACTCGCCGACGTGGCGGACAAGATCACTTGCCCGTTCATCATCGTGCATGCCGCCGAAGACTCTGTGGTGCCCGTCGCCAACGCACCCAAATTGTACGACGCGATTGCGTCAAGCGACAAGCATCTCAAAATACTCAGCGCTGAAGACGGCGGTCATTATCACGCGCAGGCGGATAACCGGCAGGTGGGCATTGATTACATTGCTGATTGGATTGAAGAGCGGTTGTGATCTCGCAGGACGCCGGTAACAAAGCCGATTCCTCTCCGCCGTCATTCTGGCGAATGCC
>JANMXV010000796.1:0-7111 GCA_031381325.1 Betaproteobacteria bacterium
TAGTCACCCTTGCAGGTGAGATGCCTCAAAAATTACCCCACCTCCACCCTTGCCCTACCCCTGAAGGGGAGGGAACGGAATCCCTCCCCTTTCAAGGGGGGAGGCTAGGAGGGGGATGGGGTGAGTTTTGACTTTTTTGACGTTAATTTTTATACCCGTCACTGGGTCCGCACGATTTGTTATGTTCCGGCAAAGTCCAGTTACTGTAATCGCTACACCAATTAGCAGTGACAACGCCGCCTGAGTACTACACAATTCAAGGCTTGCACAATTTTCAAGGAAGCGAAATGAGCGAAATGCGTTATGCGGCGCCGACGACGCTGGAGGCAGCGGTTGCGCTGCTATCAGGAGCGACAGGGTTGGCAAGATTACTGGCCGGCGGCAGCGACCTGCTGATCCAGATGCGTACCGGCCGTGTTGAGCCCGAGCTGTTGATCGACATCAAGGGCATCCCCGAGATGACGTCGATTGTTGCCGAAAACGGCGGCTTTCGTTTCGGCGCGGCCGTTTCCTGCATGGAACTGTCTGAGCATAAAGTATTCGCGCAGGCATGGCCCGGCGTGACCGAGGCAGCGATGCTGATCGGTTCGTATCAGATCAAGGGACGCGCAAGCGTGGGTGGCAATCTATGCAACGCTTCACCTGCGGCGGACAGCGTTCCCGCCCTGATCGCCGCAGACGCCACTGCGAGTATTGTGGGACCTAACGGCAGGCGCACGGCACGGGTCGAGGACATCGCCACGGGTCCAGGCAAGACGTCGCTAGCCAAGGGCGAGATCGTCGCGTCATTTCTGCTGCCGCCGCGCCCTGCGCATGCGGGCGATGCCTATCTGCGCTTCATTCCGCGCACCGAGATGGACATTGCGGTGGTTGGCGCGGGGGTCAATCTCACGCTCGACGACAAGGGTGTGTGCAGTCACGCGCGGGTCTGCCTCGGGGCAGTCGCCGAGCGCGCCTTGCTGGTAGCGGAGGCAGCGGCCGCGCTGATCGGCACCACCGTTGACGCTGGCGCGTTGCAACGCCTCGGCGCCGCCGCAAGTGCGGCGTGCCGGCCGATCGACGACAAGCGCGGAACCAAGGAGTACCGGATCAAGGTCGCCGGTGTGATGACACGGCGCGCCGCTGAAATTGCGCTCGACAGGGCAAGGAGGATGAACTGATGGCCAAGCAGCATGTAGTCACTACGATCAACGGCAATGACGTTGAATTTCTTTGTGAAACGCGCCAGACGCTGCTCGAAGTGCTGCGCGACGAACTGCACCTCACCGGCACCAAGGAAGGTTGCGGCACCGGCGACTGCGGCGCGTGCAGCATAACGCTCGATGGACGCCTGATCTGCTCGTGCCTCATGCTCGGCGTCGAGGCTCAGGGCAAGTCAATACAGACGATCGAGGGCATGGCCAACGGCGAGCACCTGCATGTGTTGCAGCGCAAGTTCCTTGAACACGCCGCACTGCAGTGCGGCATCTGTACGCCTGGGGTGCTGGTCGCAGCGCGTTCACTGCTGGAGCGCAATGCCGATCCCACCGAGACAGAAGTGCGCTACTGGCTGGCAGGCAACCTGTGCCGCTGCACCGGGTACAACAAGATCATCGAAGCGGTGCTCGATGCCGCAAAAGAAATGAGAGGCGCTTAATCATGTCAACGGTACTCGATCGCACTGAAAAAAAACTGAAAGTCATCGGCACCCGCCCGGTTCGCCCCGATGGCGTGCCCAAAGTGACGGGGCTCGCGCAATACGGCGCTGACTTCTCGCTGCCGGGCATGTTGTGGGGCCAAATACTGCGCTCGCCGCATGCGCATGCGCGTATCCGCTCGATCGACACCGCAAAAGCGCAGGCGCTGCCCGGCGTCAAGGCGGTAATCACCTCAGCGGACTTCCCCGAGCAGAAGTTCGATTATGTCGGCCCGGAGCGCGTCGCCTTGAATTTCTGGCACATGACGCGCAACATCATGGCGCGCGAGAAAGTCCTCTATGAGGGACACGCTATCGCCGCCGTCGCCGCGACCACGTCGGCCATCGCCGCCGAGGCGCTGAAACTGATCGAAGTCGATTACGAAGTGCTGCCGCACGTCATCGACGTCGATGAGGCGATGAAGCCCGATGCGCCGCTGCTGTTCGAGGACATGATTACCCGCGGCATCACGCCCGCGCCGACCAAGTCCTCGAACATCTCCAAGCGCATCGAGTACAAGATGGGCGACATCAACGCGGGTTTCGCCGCGGCTGACGAAATCGTGGAACTGAACTTCAAGACGGCGCCGGTGCATCAAGGCTACATCGAGCCGCAGGCCTGCCTCGCGCGCGCCGACGCCGACGGCCAGACGGAGTTGTGGGTGTCGAGTCAGGGGCACTTCGTCGTACGCACGATGACGGCGAAGCTCCTCGGCATGAAAACCGGCGACCTGCGTGTGCATGCCGCGGAGATCGGCGGCGCCTTCGGCGGCAAGACCGTCGTCTATGTCGAGCCGGTGGCGGTCGCCCTCTCCCGCAAGACGGGCCATCCGGTGAAGATCATGATGAGCCGGGAGGACGTGTTCAAGGCTACCGGACCTACTTCCGGGACGTCATCGACAATCAAGATCGGCGTGATGCGGGACGGCAAGATTGTCGCGGCCGACGCCACCTACAAGTATCAGGCGGGCGCCTTCCCCGGTTCGCCGGTGATGAACGGTTGCATGTGCGGCTTCGCGCCCTACGACATCGCGAATGTGCGCACCGTCGGCTACGACGTGGTTTGCAATCGGCCGAAATCGACCGCCTATCGCGCGCCGGGCTCGCCGATGGCGGCTTACGCCGTGGAGAGCACCCTGGATATGGTCGCAGCTAAAATCGGCATGGATCCTCTGCAACTGCGGCTGAAAAACACCGCCAAGCCCGGCACGCCGTTGGTCTATGGGGCGAAGCATGCGCACGAAGGTTTCGCCGAAACGCTACAGGCACTGCAGCGGCATCCCGGCTACACGGCGAAGCTGGGCAAGAACCAGGGACGCGGCGTCGCCTCGGGCTACTGGTTCAACGGCGGCGGCGAATCGAGCGCGACCGTACACGTCAACGAAGACGGCACGGTCGTGGTCGCGACCGGCAGTCCGGACATCGGCGGCTCACGCGCGTCGATGGCGCTGATGGCAGCCGAGGCGCTGGGGATACCGTATGAACATGTGCGGCCCATCATCGCCGACACCAATTCGGTCGGCTACACCCAGGCCACCGGCGGCTCGCGCGTCACTTACGCCACCGGCATTGCCGTAATCAATGCGTGCAACAAAGTCATCGCCGAAATGTGCGCCCGTGCCGCGAAGCTCTGGAAAGTGGATGCCACGGACGTAATCTGGGAAGACGGCTGCGCCAGACCTGCGGGCAAGCGCCTCGGCGAATTTGAGCCCCTGTCATTCAAGGACATCGCCGCCAAGCGTACGGCGACTGGCGGTCCGATCGGCGCAGCGGCCTCGCTCAACGCGGAAGGCCAGGCGCCCGGTTTCTCCGCCCAGTTTTGCGACGTCGAGGTCGATCCCGAGACGGGCTATGTGAAGATCCTGCGCTACATCGCCGCGCAGGACGCGGGCCGCGCCATCCATCCGGCGTATGTGGAGGGACAGATCCATGGCGGCGTGGTGCAGGGCATCGGCTGGGCATTGAATGAGGAATACATCTACGACGAAGCGGGACACCTGTCGAATGCGGGGTTTCTTGACTACCGGATTCCGGTCGCATCCGATTTGCCGATGATCGAAACCATACTGGTCGAGGTGCCGAACCCGAACCACCCGTATGGCGTGAAGGGTGTGGCCGAGGCCAACATCGTCCCGCCAATGGCGGCTATCGCCAACGCGATCTATCATGCGACCGGACGGCGCATGACCGAACTGCCGATGTCGCCGCCCAAGGTGCTCGCCGCGCTTGACTCGGGCGCAGGGAGCTAGCTCACGTCGTAAAATAAATCGGTATGCGCGTAGCCAAAGGAGAGACGATGCAAGTTACCAAGATCAAGGAACATATCGGCGCAGAGGTCACCGGCATCGACTTGCGCAAGCCTGTCGACGCTGCGACGCGTCAGCGTCTCAATGACGCCGTGGTTGATAACGTGGTACTGGTTATCAAAGGCCAGGAATTTTCAGCGGCGCAATACCAGGCGGCTGCAGAACTCTTTGGCGAACTCATGGAGGATCAGAATCGGCTCTACCTCGTCGACGGCCTGCCGCTGGTGAGCGTGCTGTCGAATCGCCACAAGGACAGCCAGGGCAACCCTGCGAAGGTGAGTACGAATGCCAGTTGGCACACCGACCATACCAATCAGGAGCGTCCACCCAAGTACACGATGCTCTACCCGGTGGCACTGCCGGATAAAGGCGGGGCGACATCGATCTGCAATATGCGCGCCGCCTACGAGGCGCTGCCGCAAGATTGGAAGCGGCGCATCACCGACATGAAGACCGCCAACAGCCTCATCAGCAGCGCGCGTTTCACCGTCGCCAATCCCGACATACTGCAGGCCCAGCAGGAATTGAAGGTCCCGCCGAGAATTCAACCGCTGGTACGCACCCACCCGGAACGCGGCACCAAAGCGATCTGGTTTCACAAGAACAAGACCGAGAACATCCTTGGCATGGAGCCTGCGGAAACACAGGATTTCCTCGGCAAACTTCTGGAAATCGCAATCCGCCCGGAGTTCACCTATGCGCACGAATACAAGCTGGGCGACATGCTGATCGTCGACAACCGCTCGGCCATGCACAAGGCGGGTTTCGACTACGACCATAGCCAGCACCGCATGCTTTACCGCATCCTCGTGCGGGGCGACCAGCCCTATTGAGGCCGGGCGCTGCGGGTGTCGGCTCGCGCTTAGCGAACGCCCAGGAGCTCCACTTCAAACACCAGGGTTGCGTTCGGGGGAATCACACCGCCAGCGCCACGCGCGCCGTATGCGATCGATGATGGGCAGGTTAGCTTGGCTTGACCACCGATCTTCATCAGCGCGACCCCTTCGGTCCAACACTTGATCACGCCGGTAAGCGGAAACTCAATCGGCTCGCCGCGCTTGTAGGAACTGTCAAACTCCTTGCCGTCGGGAAATGCGCCCTTGTAGTGAACTTTGACTGTGGAGGATGCGGTGGGCTGGGTGCCGGTGCCGTCCTTGACCATACGAATTACCAGCCCGCTTGCGGTTACTTTCGCGCCGGGCTCTTTCGCTGCCGCGGCGAGCGTTGCATCGGGGATGGCTTGCGCGATGACCTGCGTGGCGCTGACCATAAGGAAGCCACTGGCAACGGCGCCGGCGAGGAATTTCTTCAAAAATACTGAATTGATTTGTACCGCATTGGTATTGTTCATGATGAGCGCCATTTTGTGTTTTTCAGCGCGAGATGATAAATCAGTTGCTGGATTAGTAGTAGGAATCTCGCATAACTTCTTGTCGGTGATCAATGGGCTGCAGGCATGGGCTTGAGGGTCTTGATCCAGCGCTCGACTTCTGCCCGGATGTACGCGTCGGCCTGTTGCGGTGTGCTCGGCGTGGGTTCGGCGCCCAGACCGAGGAAGCGCTCCTTCGTTTCCGCGTGAGTGAGCGCGGCGTTTACCGCGCTGTTGAGCTGAGCCATGACGGGCTGCAGCATGCCGGCGGGGGCGATCACGGCTTGCCACAGGTAGAACTCAAAGCTCGGCAGAGCGCTTTCCGCGATGGT
This sequence comes from Betaproteobacteria bacterium, assembly GCA_031381325.1. Classification (GTDB taxonomy): domain Bacteria; phylum Pseudomonadota; class Gammaproteobacteria; order Burkholderiales; family SG8-41; genus UBA5216. The sequence continues at coordinate 5,683 of JANMXV010000796.1, forward strand.
CGGTACTTCGGGGGCGACAGGGCTGCGCTCCCGGCCGGAGAGGCCCAGCGCCCGCACCCGCCCGGCCTTGACCTGGGGCATTGAGGCCGCGGTCGAGAGGAAGGTAATGGGTATCTGGCCGCCCATCACGTCGGCCAATGCCGGGCCGCCCCCCTTGTAGGCGACGTGTACGAGGTTGATACCCGCCGAAGACTTGAACAGCTCGGCGAGCAGATATGGTGCTGCCGGTTCCAGCCGATCCGTAATTGTATTTGCCGGGATTCGCCGTGGCGAGCGCGATCAGTTCCTTGACGGATTGTGCCGGGAACGCCGGGTTTACGAGGAGGAGCATGGGAACCCGCATCAGCAGGCTCACCGCCGCAATGTCCTTCAGCGTGTCATAGGGCATCTTGTCGTTGAGTGCCGGGTTCGCGCCGTGCGCCACATCGACCACCATGATGGTGTGGCCGTCCGGCGCCGCCCGCGCCAGCAGCGTCGTTCCGATCATGCCGCTCGCGCCCGGCCGGTTGTCCACGATCATCTGCTGTCCGAGGATTTCGCCAAGCTGCGGCGCCAGCAATCGCGCACTGATATCGGTGGCGCCGCCCGGGGGATAGGAGACCAGCAGTCGTACGGGGCGGGTTGCGTATGATTGTGCCGATGCAAGATCGGCTGCGAACGTTAGAACTGTGAGTGCAGGAAAGATCGTTAGTGTAATAGGACGAAATTTCATGGCGCATGCACCCTAAGAATGTTGCTCAAGCGCGTAAGTTACGTCTGGAATTTACTTCGCGCAACCGGTTTTCTACACACGCAATATACCGGACAGCCAATATCTATGCGCTTTCTAGGGCAGAAATCGTAGGGTGGGCAAAACGGGTTTTGTTTTGCCCACGCCGTCGAACGCATGCATAACGTGCAACGCGTGGGCACAAAAACCGTGCCCACCCTACGAGCCCGAGCAGGATGCACTGACGAAGGAATCGCATTGCACCGCGAGTGACAGCACGCAACGGATTACATACGGCACAATGGGATTGTGCTCTACGCGGCGCGCTCCCAGAACATTTCCTGATGCTGCATTACGCCGGCGTAGAGCCGGCGCGGCGGCGCCAGCACCATGCCGCCGCTCTCAAAGCGCACCTCGCGTACCTGGTCGCCGCCGATGCGGCTTGCGTCCGACGAGGCATCGACGCGTGTCGAAAGCGTGGCGCCGTCGAAGGCGTAGTTGCCGGCGTATGACATGAATTGCCGCAGCTCGCCGGCAGGCAGTTCGGTGCGGCCGTCGCAAATAACAGAGTACATGCGCCCGTCGGCCTGGAAGCACACCACACCGTTGGGAGCCGGTCCAAAGGGCGGCGGCATCACTTTACCGCCGTCGTCGACGCCCTTGGTGCTTTTGAGCTGCCAGGTTCCGATAATGTGTTTGTCGATCATGTTCCTACCTTCG
>JANMXV010000805.1:0-7960 GCA_031381325.1 Betaproteobacteria bacterium
AATATCTAAAACGCGAAAACGTGGTGGCGATTGCCGATATCGACACGCGCAAGCTCACGCGCATGCTGCGTGACAAGGGCGCACAAGATGGTTGTATCATGGCCGGCAAGATCGACGAAAAGGCCGCACTCAAAGCCGCGCAGAATTTTCCCGGTTTGAAAGACATGGACCTCGCCAAGGTGGTGAGCTGCCCAAAGAACTACGGTTGGGACGAGACCACCTGGGCGCTGGGCAAAGGCTACGGCAAGCTTACCGACCCGAAATTCAATGTGGTGGCCTACGACTACGGCGTTAAACGCAACATACTGCGCCTGTTGGCCGCGCGCGGATGCAAGCTCACCGTGGTGCCGGCGCAAACTCCCGCGAAAGATGTGCTACTGATGAAACCCGACGGCGTGTTTTTGTCCAGCGGCCCCGGCGACCCGGAACCTTGTGATTACGCGATTGCGGCGATACGCGAGTTGCTGGAAGCGAGCATGCCATTGTTCGGCATTTGTCTCGGCCATCAATTGCTGGGTCTCGCCAGCGGCGCACAGACGATCAAGATGAAATTCGGCCACCATGGCGCGAACCATCCGGTGCAGGACCTCGATACTGGCCGCGTGATGATCACCACCCAGAATCACGGCTTTGCGGTCGATGTAAAAACGCTGCCCGCGAACTGCCGCGTTACGCACGTGTCGTTATTCGACGGCAGCCTGCAAGGCTTTGCGCGCACCGACAAGCCGGCATTTTGCTTTCAAGGGCATCCCGAGGCGAGTCCGGGGCCGCATGATGTGGCGTATTTGTTTGATAAGTTTGTGAACCTTATGGAAGGCGCGAAAAAGTAAACGGGTGAACGAGTGAACGAGTAAAACCACGCGCGCTGGGGTTACCCGTTCACTCGTTCACCCGTTCACCCATTCACTGAGTTGAATGCCCAAACGAACCGACATAAAAAGCATACTCATCATCGGCGCCGGCCCGATCATCATCGGCCAGGCGTGCGAGTTCGATTACTCCGGCGCGCAAGCGTGCAAGGCGCTGCGCGAGGAGGGCTATCGCGTGGTGCTGGTGAATTCCAATCCGGCGACCATCATGACCGATCCAGGCATGGCGGATGCGACCTACATCGAGCCGATCACCTGGCAGATGGTCGAAAAGATCATTGCCATAGAGAAGCCGGATGCCTTGTTGCCGACGATGGGCGGACAAACGGCGCTGAACTGCGCGCTTGATCTTGCACGCGAAGGTGTGCTGGAAAAATACGGCGTGGAGATGATCGGCGCCTCGAAAGAGGCCATCGACAAAGCCGAGGACCGCGAGAAATTCAAGAAAGCGATGGCCAAGATTGGCCTTGACAGCCCGCGCTCCGCACTCGCGCACTCGATGGAAGAGGCGTTGCAAGTGCAGGCGATGGTGGGCTATCCGACGATTATCCGCCCCTCGTTCACCTTGGGCGGCACAGGCGGCGGCATTGCTTATAACAAGGAAGAATTCATTTCCATCGTGGAACGCGGCATCGACGCCAGCCCCACGCACGAAATTCTGGTTGAAGAATCAGTGATCGGCTGGAAAGAATTCGAGATGGAAGTGGTGCGTGACCGCAAGGACAACTGCATCATTATCTGTTCCATCGAAAACCTTGATGCGATGGGCGTACACACCGGCGATTCCATCACGGTGGCGCCGGCGCAGACGCTGACGGATAAGGAATACCAGATCATGCGTAACGCCTCGATCGCGTGCCTGCGCGAAATCGGGGTGGAAACCGGCGGCTCCAACGTGCAGTTTGGCATTAACCCTAAAGACGGCCGCATGGTCATCATCGAGATGAACCCGCGCGTGTCGCGCTCGTCGGCGCTGGCGTCAAAAGCGACGGGTTTTCCGATAGCGAAAGTCGCGGCCAAGCTCGCGGTGGGCTACACGCTGGACGAGTTGCGCAACGATATTACCGGCGGGGCGACACCGGCGTCGTTTGAGCCGACTATCGATTATGTGGTGACCAAGATTCCGCGCTTCGCTTTTGAAAAATTCCCCTCGGCTGATGATCGCCTGACCACGCAGATGAAATCGGTGGGCGAGGTGATGGCGATCGGCCGCACTTTCCAGGAGTCGATGCAAAAAGCGCTGCGCGGCCTGGAAGTCGGCGTGGATGGTTTCAACCAGCACACGCGCGACCGCGAAGTCATCGAAGCCGAGCTCGGCCGTCCGGGGCCGGATCGCATCTGGTATGTGGGCGATGCGTTTGAAAACGGTTTCACGCTGGAAGAAGTATATGAACTGACTCACATCGATCCGTGGTTTCTGGCGCAGATCAAAGACCTCATCGATATCGAAATGCTGCTCGACGACCAAAAGCTCGATGACCAGGATGCCGGCACGCTGCGCCTGTTGAAGCGCAAGGGCTTTTCCGACCGGCGTCTGGCGCATCTGCTCAAAGTCACCGAGTCGGATGTGCGCCGCCGCCGTCACGAATTCGGCATCCTGCCGGTGTATAAACGCGTGGACACCTGCGGCGCGGAGTTCGCTACCAACACCGCGTATATGTATTCGACCTACGAGGAAGAGTGCGAAGCACTGCCGACGAATCGCAAGAAAATCATGGTACTGGGCGGCGGGCCCAATCGCATCGGTCAGGGTATCGAGTTTGATTACTGCTGCGTGCATGCGGCGCTGGCGTTGCGCGAAGATGGCTTCGAGACCATCATGGTCAACTGCAATCCAGAGACCGTCTCAACGGATTACGACACCTCGGATCGTCTGTACTTTGAGCCGGTGACGCTGGAAGACGTGCTGGAAATCGTGCATATCGAAAAGCCCTTCGGCGTGATCGTGCAGTTTGGCGGGCAGACGCCGCTGAAGCTCGCACGTGATCTGGAGGCGAATGGCGTACCAATCATCGGCACCTCGCCGGATTCCATCGATATGGCCGAGGATCGCGAGCGCTTCCAGAAGCTGTTGCATAAACTTAAACTCAAGCAACCGCCCAACCGCACGGTACGCAGTGCGGCCAAGGCTTTGCTGGCCGCGGAAGAAATCGGTTATCCGCTGGTGGTGCGTCCGTCGTATGTGCTGGGTGGGCGTGCGATGGAAATCGTGCATCAGAAAGAAGACCTCGAACGTTATATGCGCGAGGCGGTGAAGGTATCGAATGATTCGCCGGTGCTGCTGGATCGATTTCTGAATGACGCGATTGAAGTCGATGTGGATGCGGTATCCGACGGCAAGCAGGTCATTATCGGCGGCGTGATGGAGCATATCGAGCAGGCGGGTGTGCATTCGGGAGACTCTGCATGTTCACTGCCGCCGTTTTCGCTGTCACCGGAATTGCAGGCGGAAATGCGCCGGCAGACGGTGGCGATGGCGAAGGGGCTGAATGTCGTCGGCTTGATGAACGTGCAATTCGCCATCCAGAAGCAGGGCGACACCGACGTGGTGTATGTGCTCGAAGTCAATCCGCGTGCTTCACGCACTGTGCCGTTTGTATCGAAAGCGACCAGTCTGCCGCTGGCGAAGATAGCTGCCCGTTGTCAGGCTGGAAAAACTCTTTTAGAACAAGGAGTTATCTTAGAAGTGGTGCCGCCTTATTTCTCGGTGAAAGAGGCGGTTTTTCCGTTCATTAAATTCCCCGGCGCGGATACCATCCTCGGCCCGGAAATGAAATCGACCGGCGAAGTGATGGGCGTGGGCGAGACTTTCGGCGAAGCGTTCGTGAAATCGCAGATGGCGGCGGGCGAGAAGTTGCCGTCGTCGGGCAAAGTGTTCATCAGCGTGCGTGATGGCGACAAGCCGCGTGCGGTGGAAATCGGGCGCGCGCTGGATGCACTGGGATTCGCGCTGGTGGCGACGCGCGGCACGGCGAACGCACTGTCTGCGGCCGGGCTTAAAGTTACGCCGATCAACAAGGTAGCCGAAGGTCGTCCGCATATTGTGGATATGATCAAGAACGCCGAAATCGTGCTGGCGCTGAACACTGTGGAGGAAACGCGCAAGGCGATCAAGGATTCATACGCGATCCGGCGCGCCGCCCTGCAGCATCGTGTGCCGGTCTACACTACCATCGCGGGCGCGCGTGCCGCCTGCGCGGGCATGGCCGAAGCGCGTGAGGTGCGCGCCTACGCCGTACAAAATTTGCATAAGCGCTTGGCAGTAGCATAGCCATCGGGAGGAACCCATGAATAAAGTACCCTTAACCGTGCGGGGCGCGGAAAGAATGCGCGTCGAGTTGCATGACCTCAAGACCGTGCAGCGTCCCGCGATCATTGCGGCCATCGCCGAGGCGCGCGCGCACGGCGATCTTTCGGAAAACGCCGAATACCACGCCGCCAAGGAACGTCAGAGCTTCATTGAAGGGCGGATTGCGGACCTCGACGGCAAGCTTTCCAATGCCGAGATTATCAATCCGACCCAACTGGATGCCGAGGGCCGCTGCGTGTTTGGCGCGACGGTGGAACTGCAAGACGTTGAAAAAGGTGTGAAGGTTACCTATCAAATCGTGGGCGAGGATGAGGCCGATATCAAACAGGGCAAAATCTCGATCAACTCACCTATCGCGCGTTCGCTGATCGGCAAGTCTGCCGGCGATGTGGCCGAGGTGCAGGCGCCGGGCGGCGTGCGGGAGTATGAGATTCTGGAAGTGCGGTACGTTTAAATCGTGAAGGAGTGAAAGGGTGGAGGTGTGAAGGGGGTACCCCCTTTACTTCTTCACGCCCTCACTGCAATCAGCCCTGAAAACTGCGTTTGGTTCTACGCTGCTTGTTGCGCGCCTTGGGCTTGTGCTGCGGTAATTTTTTGCCGGCTTTTTCCGCTACTTCCGGCGGCTTTGGGCGGAACATGACCAGTATCTTGCCGATGTGTTGCACCGGGCTTGCGCCGAGTGACTCACTGATCGTGCTGATCATGGCGATGCGCGCATCGCGGTCGCCGCCGGCTACGCGAATCTTGATCAGTTCGTGACTCTTTAGATGGACATCGATTTCAGCCAGCACCGCGGGCGTCAAGCCTGCGTCGCCGATAATGACTACAGGTTCAAGATGATGGGCACGCGCCTTGAACGTACGGCGTTGGGTGGCAGAGAGCAGGGTCATGGGGTTAGTTTAAAACATTTGCATCCCCGGATATACCAAAATAGCGACAACACCCGGAACGCGGGGTAAGGTGTCTACTGAAGGCGCCGCGAAAATGCAGGTGTGCGGACTTCCAGGTGTTCATAATCGATAGGGTCATGGCCAGAACCAGAACCAGCAAAGCGTGGATGATGCAGCATGTTAACGACCCCTACGTGAAACGGGCATCGGTCGAAGGCATGCGTTCGCGCGCGGCCTACAAGCTGTGGCAGATCAACGAAAAGGACAAACTGATTAAACCCGGCATGCGGGTGGTCGATCTGGGCGCTGCGCCCGGCGGATGGTCTCAGGTGGCCGGACGCATCGTGGCCCCCGCCGGTCGCGTGATCGCCATCGATTTGCTGGAGATGGCGGGATTGCCCGGCGTGACGTTTATTCAAGGAGATTTTTCAGAGGACGCGAGCCTGGCGGCGCTGGAGCGCGAGTTGGCCGGCAAGCCGGTAGACCTTGTGCTTTCCGATATGGCCCCCAATATCAGCGGAATAGCCTTGTCGGATCAGTCGCGGCTGATGGGTTTGGTGGAGTTGGCACTGGATTTTGCAACTAAACATTTGAAACCACGGGGAAATTTTCTGGTCAAAGTGTTTCACGGCGCGGGCTTTGATGCATACGTCACCGCCATGCGCGGTGCGTTTGTTCAGGTGCAGACTCGCAAGCCCGATGCCTCTCGCAAAGGCTCGCGCGAGGTGTATTTGCTGGGCAAGGGTTTAAAGCGGGGCTGACTTGTCTAAGTCTTGAAATGTAGTGGATTGCACGGGTTTTCCGGGCTGCGGCAATAGCAGAAAACGTTTAGAATTGAAACACCTACGTAATATAATCCACAACCAAGGCTGCCGAAGCCGCAACACCCACGAAATTGGCGCCGGTGACTTTTTGAATGGCGTGCGGAATTTGAATGCCGTGCGAAACTGGAATGCTGTGCATAAGCGCGGCGAGGAGCATCATTGAATAATCTCGTAAAAACCGTGGCGATCTGGCTGGTCATAGCCATAGTCCTCATGACGGTCTTCAATCAGGTGGGCACCCAGAAGACGACGCAAAAACCGATGGAATATTCGCAGTTCATCGACGAGGTGAAGCAGGGACATGTCGCCAAAGTCATGATCGAAGGCCGCGTGGTGAAGGGGGTCAAACAGAACGGCGACAAGTTCACCACCTATTCCCCTTCCGACATCTGGCTGGTGAGCGATCTGCTCAAGGCGGGCGTGATCGTCGAAGCCAAGGCCGAAGAGGAGCAAAGCTTTCTCACGCAAATATTCATTTCGTGGTTCCCGATGCTGTTGCTGATCGGCGTGTGGGTGTTCTTCATGCGTCAGATGCAGGGGGGCGGGCGCGGCGGTGCATTCTCGTTCGGCAAAAGCAAGGCACGCATGCTCGACGAATCCAACAATACAGTGACGTTCGCCGATGTCGCGGGCTGCGAAGAGGCCAAAGAGGAAGTGGCTGAACTGGTTGAGTTTTTGCGCGATCCGTCGAAGTTTCAGAAGCTCGGCGGACGCATCCCGCGCGGCGTGCTGATGGTGGGCAGTCCCGGCACCGGCAAGACGCTGTTGGCGCGAGCCATAGCCGGCGAAGCGAAAGTGCCGTTTTTCTCGATCTCCGGTTCGGATTTCGTGGAGATGTTCGTCGGCGTGGGCGCGGCGCGTGTGCGCGACATGTTCGAGAACGCAAAAAAACATGCGCCGTGTATTGTGTTCATCGACGAGATCGACGCCGTAGGCCGCCAGCGGGGTGCGGGGCTGGGCGGCGGTAACGATGAACGCGAGCAAACGCTGAACCAGTTGCTGGTGGAGATGGACGGCTTCGAAGCCAACTCCGGCGTGATCGTGATTGCCGCGACCAACCGGCCGGATGTGCTTGATCCCGCGTTGATGCGTCCGGGCCGCTTTGACCGCCAGGTGGTGGTGCCGCTGCCGGACATTCGCGGCCGCGAGCAGATCCTGCTGGTGCATATGCGCAAAGTGCCGATTGCGCCGGATGTAAAAGCCGATGTCATCGCGCGCGGCACGCCGGGCATGTCGGGTGCTGATCTCGCGAATCTGGTGAATGAAGCCGCTTTGTTCGCGGCGCGCGGCAACAAGCGTCTGGTGGACATGGATGATTTCGAGCACGCCAAAGACAAGATTTTCATGGGCGCCGAACGCAAATCCATGGTCATCACCGAAGAAGAAAAACGAGCCACGGCGTATCACGAGTCGGGCCACGCCATTGTGGGCGTGTCGCTGCCGGGCATCGACCCGGTGCATAAAGTTACCATCATTCCGCGCGGGCGGGCGCTGGGTTTGACCTGGGTGCTGCCGGAGCGTGATCGCATCAGCCAGTATAAAAATCAGATGCTGGCGCAGATCAGTTTTCTGTTTGGCGGACGGATTGCCGAAGAGTTGTTTGTGCATGACATCTCCACCGGTGCATCCAATGACTTCGAGCGCGCGACACAGTTGGCGCGCGACATGGTGACGCGATTCGGCATGTCCGATTCGATGGGCCCGATGGTGTATGGCGAGAATGAAGGTGAAGTGTTCCTGGGCCGTTCGGTCACGACGCACAAAAATATGTCTGAATCGACTCTGCAAAAGGTCGATGCCGAGATTCGGCGCATCATCGATCAGCAATACGCGGTGGCGCGCAAAATTATCGAAAACAGCCGCGACAAGGTTGAAGCCATGACCAAAGCGCTGATGGAATGGGAAACCATAGACGCGGATCAGATCAAGGACATCATGGAAGGCCGAGCCCCGCGCGCGCCCAAACCCGTGCAATCCGCGATTCCGCCGGCGAGCGATAGTGCGCCACCACCGAGTGCGACTGCGCCTGCAACACCGGCGGCGGAAGCTTAACGCGCCTGCCGGTGC
>JANMXV010000858.1:0-6192 GCA_031381325.1 Betaproteobacteria bacterium
TCGTCGGGATCGTCGTGTTCTTCCGGATCAGCTTGGTCATCACGCTGCCGAGTGTCTCGATGCCGAGCGACAGCGGCGTCACGTCGAGCAGCAGCACGTCCTTCACGTCGCCTTTCAGTACGCCGGCCTGAATCGCTGCACCCACGGCAACGGCTTCGTCGGGGTTCACGTCTTTGCGCGGCTCTTTGCCGAAGACTTCTTTCACTTTTTCCTGCACCTTCGGCATGCGTGTTTGGCCGCCGACGAGGATCACGTCCTCGATTTCAGAAATCTTGATGCCCGCGTCCTTGATCGCGATTTCGCAGGGTTTGATGGTGCGCTCGATCAATTCTTCGACCAGCGACTCGAATTTGGCGCGCGTGATTTTGATGGCCAAGTGCTTGGGCCCCGATTGATCCGCCGTGATGTAGGGCAGATTCACTTCGGTTTGCTGCGAACTGGACAATTCTATTTTCGCCTTCTCCGCCGCGTCTTTCAGACGCTGGAGTGCGAGCATGTCTTTGCGCAGATCGACGCCGGATTCCTTTTTGAATTCGTCGCACAGGTAATCCATCAGGCGCTGATCGAAATCTTCGCCGCCGAGGAAGGTGTCGCCGTTGGTGGAGAGCACTTCAAACTGATGCTCGCCATCGACTTCGGCGATTTCTATAATGGATACGTCAAAGGTGCCGCCGCCGAGGTCATACACCGCAATCTTGCGGTCGCCTTTTTTCTTGTCCATGCCGAAGGCAAGTGCTGCCGCGGTCGGCTCGTTGATGATGCGCTTGACGTCGAGGCCCGCGATGCGGCCGGCGTCTTTGGTGGCCTGACGCTGTGAGTCGTTAAAGTAAGCGGGCACCGTGATCACTGCTTCGGTGACCGGCTCGCCGAGATAATCCTCGGCGGTTTTTTTCATTTTGATCAGCACCTGCGCCGACACTTCCTGTGACGCGATTTTCTTGCCGCGCACTTCCACCCACGCGTCGCCGTTGTCGGCCTTGACGATCTTGTAGGGCATCAGGTCGAGGTCTTTCTGCACCTCTTTTTCCTCGAAGCGGCGGCCGATCAGGCGCTTCACCGCGTACAAGGTGTTCTTGGGGTTGGTGACGGCCTGGCGTTTGCCCGGCGCGCCGGTGAGGATCTCGCCGTCGTCCATGTAAGCCACGATCGACGGCGTGGTGCGCGCGCCTTCGGAGTTTTCGATCACCTTCGCTACGCCGTTTTCCATGACGGCCACGCAGGAGTTGGTGGTGCCCAGATCTATACCTATGATTTTGCTCATTTTTTTACCTCAGTCTGCAAAGTTTTCGATGGGTTCTATATGGGGACAATGCCGGCGGTTTCAATTGCACGCCACAATGACCAATCCGGCTAATGAAGTTTGGCTTTGGCGACGGTGACCAGCGCCGGGCGGATCACGCGCTCATTCAGCTTGTAGCCTTTTTGCAGCACACTTACGACCGTGTTGGCCTCGGCGTCTGACTCAACCATGTTAATCGCCTGATGACGGTGCGGGTCGAATTTTTGGCTGACCGGATTTTCTTCGGCGACATTGAATTTTTCAAATGCGGCCTGCAATTGTTTAAGCGTGAGTTCGACGCCGCTCTTGAGGTTTTCGGCAGAGGCGTTTTCCGTGGCGAGCGCAGCTTCCAGGCTATCCTTAACCGCGACCAGCTCGGTGGCGAAATTTTCCACCGCGTATTTGTGCGCGTTAGCGACATCGGTTTGCGCGCGCTTGCGCATGTTCTCCGTCTCGGCCTTGGCGCGCAAAAACGCGTCGCGATGTTCTTGAGCGGCGGCTTCGGCTTTTTGCAGCAGTTCTTCGAGCGTAGGCGGGGGGGGGGCGTCGGCAGCGGCAGCGGCCTCGGCATGGGCTGCTGATTCCGGCGTTGCGGCCTGTTCGTTTTCAGGTGATTCGGGCATTCTTGGGTCTCCGATTAACCTTACCCAATTTGGGGCGGGGTTCCGAAATTCAAGTAAGGCAAGTAAATTTTGTAACTAATTGTTTTTATTTATATTTTATTTATGGGCGAATGTTCAACGGCTAATCTTAAAGATTGGTAAATCGCCAATGAACATCTATAATTACATCATTCTGTACATAGGGGTTCACCTTGAAACAAGCCACTTTCACCGAACTGCGTAACCACGCCAAGCACTATTTCGACATCGTTGAAACGGGTGAATGCGTGCGTGTGCTGCGCAACGGCAAACCCATCGCGGATATCGTACCCGTCGCAGCCGACCTGCCTTCGTGGAAAAGGCGTAAGGCGCAACCGCTGGTGCTGGACAGCGTTTCCGTCAGCCGCATGATTCTGGACGAACGCAAACTCGGTTCGTAAGCACAGTCTTTACCGATGCGCGTTTTTTTTGATTCATCCGCCTTCGCCAAGCGCTACGTCAGCGAACCCGGCACTGACGTCGTGCTCGGCTGGTCAGAGCGCGCCAGCGAAATCGTGCTTTCCGCAATCGCATTGCCAGAGATCATCTCCGCCTTTTGCCGCTTATGTCGTGAAAACAAAATCACCGATATTCAATACCGGCAACTCAAATCCGCGCTGCTGGCGGACATCGAGGATGCGGCACTGTGCGACCTGACGCCCGCCGTATTGGCGCAAGCGGTAGCGAGCCTGGAAAGCCATTCGATACGCGGTATGGATGCCATTCACATCGGCAGCGCGGTGGCGCTGAAAGCCGACGTTTTTGTTTCGGCTGATCAGGCGCAGTGCTTCGCCGCCCGTAGTGCGGGTTTGCAGGTTGAGGCGGTTTAGATCTCCATGCGCCTGGGATATTGAGTCTGTTTGTGTTTGTACACGACAAGGCATCTTTCGTATAGCTGCTATTCGTCTTCAATCGGGTACTGCAGGACGAGCGCTTCCAATCCCTTCTTGCCCGCCTGAATTTCAAACCCAGCTTCCTTCGACTCGACAACAACCATCGACCACAGCGGAAAGTCATGTCCGTCTTTGGCAAGGCTGCCGTTGGCAACGAAAACATAATAACCACCGGCCTTCCTGGGATCAGGCCCCATCGCTTTCATGCCTGCGCCCAGCCTCAATACATGAGCCGCCATTCCATCATCAATTTTCTCCGCGTCGAAGAGGGGTTCCCATGAGGCTTCTTTGCGATGTTCCCGTACCGGCTCGGTAGAGAGCACAACCGGCGACGAAATCCAGTTGCGCCGCTTGCTGGGCTTCAATTTTTCGCGATAGCCGGGTCGGTCCAGATATACCGGCGCCGAATCGCCGGTCTTGATGCGCAGGGCCATAAACGATAGCCCTTGGGGTCCGGCAACGACAGGGCCATAAGCGGTATGGCGATCTTTGTACTGCACCACGAGGGGCCGCAATGGATCGGCGGCCTTGCCTATGGTTCCAGAGCCGGCGGCAAATAACTGAAATTGAGTGACGCCATGAAAATGCGGCACCAGCGCTTCATGCGGGCTCATGTCCGTCATGGTTGCCTGCGGCCCCGGCGCGACGGTCGTTGAAGACCTTGGCCCGAAGAACTCTGTGCCCCAGTGTTCTATCCCTGTTCCTGGAGAGTGGATCACTTCCCGCTTCTGCAGGGCCTCACTACCACTCATTGCATAAATCATGTTGGCATCCTTACGTTCTTGATGTGTGACCTATGCTCGCACTCACGCAATAGTGTTGTGAATTATTTTATTCTCGTGCTTCGACGGTCTAGCGAGCGTAGCGTGAGCATCGCATTTGCGTAGCAATCCGGCAAGCCCGTAGAATGCATTTTTCCTTTCTGTCCGGGATCGACACATTGTGAACAAACTGCTGGGCATGTTGGCTTTTGTGAAAGTCGCCGAGAGCGGCAGTTTTACCTCGGCGGCTACGCAATTAGGCGTTTCAGTGTCGGCGGTGGCGAAAGCCGTGGCGCGGCTGGAAGAAGAACTCGGCATCCAGTTGCTGGTGCGCTCCACGCGCAAGCTCGCGCTGAACGACGACGGCCGCGATTACTACGCGCGCTGTTTGCAGATACTGAACGACATTGAGGATGCGGAAGCCTCGTTGAAAAGCGCGGGCGAAGCGCCCAAAGGTCAGTTGAAACTGTCGTTCCCCGCGCTGTTCGGGCGGCTGACATTTTTGCCGCGCGTGGCGGAGTTCACCGAGCGCTACCCCGACATCGTGCTCAATGTAAGTCTGGATGACCGGCACGTGGATTTGATCGAGCGCGGGCTTGATCTCGCGGTGCAGGTGGGCGTGATCAATAATCCGCGTTACGTTACGCGCGTGTTGAATCGCGGACAACGCGTTACCGCCGCGTCGCCGGCTTATTTCAAGATTCACGGTAAACCGGAATCCCCTGATGATTTGGCGCAGCATCGGTGTATCGCCAGCGCGCTGTTTCCGGTGTGGCCGTATCAGTTTAAAGGCAAACGCATTGAAATCGCCGTGCGCGGCCCGCTGGTATTGACGGGCGGTGATGCGGTGCGCGAGGCGGCGCTGTTGGGGCTGGGCGTGGTGCAATCAAACTGGTGGACGGTGCGCCACGATCTGGCCGAGGGCGGTTTAATCGAAGTGTTAAAGCCCTACGCCGTGGAGGGCCAGCCGATCAGCGTAGTGTATCCGCCGACGCGGCATGTGACGCGCAAGCTGCGGGTGATCATTGATTTTCTGGTGGAGATTACGCGACTACCGGCTGCTGCGGCTGCCGCCGACGCGGACACGCCACGTTTGCGGAAATAATGGACAAAGTGTTTGTTCGCGTAATGGATATTTAGCCGATCCGGTGTTGCGTATGATGGCTCGGTTCTATTGATTGAGGAGACGAACCGTGCGCTTAGGCTATTTCACCATGCCCTTGCATCCGATGGGACGCAATTGCACCGAGACCCTGCAGGAAGACCGCGAGGCCATTATTCTTGCCGACAAGCTGGGCTTTTACGATGCCTTCGTCGGCGAGCATCTGACCGAGCAGACCGAGAACGTCACCAACAGTCTGTTGTTTATGGCGACGCTGATCAGCGATACCAAAACCATCAAGCTGGGTACCGGCACCTCCAATCTGTCGCAGCAGCATCCGGTGCTGTTCGCCTCGCACGCGGCGATGTTCGATCATCTGGCTAAAGGTCGTTTCATTTTCGGCGTAAGCGCCGGCGCGCTGCGTTGCGATGCCGAGGCCTTGGGCAATCTTGATCAGGACCGCAACAAGATGTTCGCGGAATGCATCGATGTAATTCTCGCGATCTGGGAGCGCGAGTCGCCGTACGACATTGATTTTCCGGATAACCGTTACAAGGTGACGGTGGCGAATACACGCGATCTCGCCATTGGACGCGGGCATCTTTACAAACCGTACCAGCAACCGCGGCCGGAAATTGTCGGCACCGTAGTGGCGCCGTTTTCCAAGGGCGTTATCTTGATGGGCCAGCGCGATTTTCATCCGCTGTCGGCGAATTTTCTGTTTCCGAAGTGGCTGCCCAGCCACTGGGCCAACTACAGCGAAGGCAAACGCAAGGCGGGCAAGATACCCGATCCCGCGGATTGGCGCATCGCGCGCACGATTTTTGTGGCCGACGACGACAAGGTCGCTAAACGTTACGGGCGCGACGACCTCAACAGTCCCTATCGCTACTACTGGAAGATGCTGACCTACAAAATGATCGCCGGCAAACGCCAGGTCATTTTCAAAAACGATCCTTCCGAGCCGGATTCCGCGATTACGGAAGACCGTGTGCTCGACAATCTGGTGATCCACGGCAGCGTGAACAGCGTCGTCGATCAAATCCTCAAGCTGCGCGAAGAAGCCGGCGACTTCGGTGAACTCGTTTATGCCGGCATGGATTGGGTGGACCCGCAACTCGCCAAGCGCTCGATGGAGTTGATGGCGACCGAAGTCATGCCGCGCGTGAACCAAGCGATCGCGCAGGGCGGTGTTACGGCAAAGGTTGCATAAGTATTTGTTTTTAAATATGTTTTTATCCACTGGAATGAAATGTTGCAACGGTGTGTGATGGTGCTGAGCGTCATGCTGAGCACTGCCGCTGCCGCGCAGAACTATCCATCGAAGCCGGTGCGCATGGTCGCCGCCACCACGATAGGTTCCGGCGCCGACGTCATTGCGCGACTGCTTGCCACACGTATGAGCGAGCGCTGGGGACAGCAGATCGTAGTGGGCGCCGAGGCCGCGCACACGTCGCCCGCGAACTACGCTGCGTTTTTACAACGCGAAACCACACGCTGGAGCAAGGTATTGCGC
>JANMXV010000874.1:0-10646 GCA_031381325.1 Betaproteobacteria bacterium
GGCGGCGCGCCGGCGGTAGTCGCGGTGGCGACCAACGATGTGACATTTACCATTGCCGGCATGCCGGGCGTGTCGCCGCATTTGCAGGGCAAGCGCGTCAAAGTGCTGGGCATCACTACTGCCAAGCGCTCACCGCTGGTGCCTGACTATCCGACTGCGCAGGAGATGGGCGTACCCGGTGTAGATGCGTCGATCTGGGTGGGGTTTTTTGTGCCCAGGGGAACGCCCGCACCGATTATCAACAAGCTCTATGCCGCTTCGGCGGACGTGTTGAAACGCGCTGATGTAAAAGAGCGCCTCGCCGTGGTAGGCGGCGCCGAAGCCGTTGCCACGGCAGGCGCGGCATTTAACGCGCGCATCACCAGCGACATCGAGCGCTACAAGAAAGTAGCGCAGCAAGTGGGGATCAAGCCGGAATGACGCAATGCCAGGATACCGGTATTGACGTTGCCACTGAGCGGCGACAGAATTGGGTTAAACATAATCAAGGAGTGCTGATGAGCCGCAAAATGGTTTTGATCACCGCATGCCTCGCGGGATTGTCCGGGCCGTCGTTCGCACAGCAACCATCGGCAGGCGACGCCGCGCGCGGCGAAAAGGCATATATGCATCACCTGTGCTACACCTGCCACGGCACGGTAGGCCAGGGCGGCGAACGTGGCGCAGGGCCGAAGATCGCGCCGGCGGTGTGGCCCTACGCGGCATTCGCGCAACAGGTGCGCAAGCCGCGGCAGGCGATGATTCCTTACTCTGAGAAGACGCTGCCGGAGCAGGAGTTGGCCGACATGCATGCTTACTTGAGTACCGTCAAAAATCCGCCGGCGGCGAAGGATGTGCCGTTATTGAAGGATTTTTGAGTGCGGCTTGTGAAGGAGTGAAGGCGTGAATGGGGTACCCCCTTCACGCCTTCACTCTTTCACCCCTTCACGGTTTTACCCTTCACGAAGTCACCGCCCCTGACACACCACATCCACCAGTGCGGGCAGCCCTTGCTTGACCACCGCCATCGCGCGCTGCAACGCCGGCCCGAGTTTCGCCGGATCGGTAACCGGCCCCTCGCCCCACACGCCCATGCTTTGCGCGAGTTTGGCGAAGTCGATATCCGGATTGGTGATTTCCGTGCCGATGCGCGCGTTGGCCTGCGACCGGTTATGCTGAGCCGCCATGCGCGCCACGTGCATGATCTCCTGGTGATAGCAGCGGTTGTTGTGCATCACCATCAGCAGCGGAATCTTGTGATGCGCCGCGCTCCACAGTACGCTGGGCGCATACATCATGTCGCCATCGGGTTGAAAGGTCACCGAGATGATGCCGCGGTCGCGGTTGGCCAGCGCCGCACCTACGGCCGCCGAAGCGTGATAACCCTGTCCCGCGCCGCCGGAGCCGCCCAGCATGTGCTGGTACTCGGTCACAGGCCACAGCCGGCGCGCCCACGCGATGCGGTCGCTGACTACCAGTGACCATTTTTCATTTTTGATCACTTGCCACGTTTCGGCAGCAAGCCGTGAGGTAGATACCGGACTGGCATCCCATCCCAGCGTGGCATTTTGTTTGTCGCGGCTGCGCATGTCGCGGTGCGTCTTGGCGATGGCCTGGGCGCGTTCCGCCATGGCAGATTTACGCTCGGCAGTGGTGGCGCGCTTGATCGCCTCGATCAAGTCGGGCAAGGTGGCCTGAACATCGCCGCCGATGGGCAGGTCCACTGCCTGGTAGCGCTGCATGTCCTGAAAATTCGCCTTCATGTACACTTCGCGCATCGAAATCGAAATCAATTTCGTGTCGGCCTTGATGTTCGAGCGATAGGTCTTGTACGGATCGGCAAACGAATTCAGCGTGCCCCACGGGTCAGCCACTTCCAGCAGCAGAATCACATCGGCATCGCGAATCATTGTCTGCCGCAGGAACGTGCAATCGAGATCGTGCGTGTTCGGAAAATTCATGCGCGAACCGTTGTCGATCACCGGCGCCGCCAGCGACTCGGCCAGCTCGATCATGCGCATCACACCTTCCTGCGAGCGCACCGCGCGATCGGCGATGATCAGCGGGTTCTTCGCTTCAACGAGCAGCTTCGCCGCCTCGCGCAAGGCGCTGGTATCGCCCTGCGGCTGCACGATGCGCGCCAATTTAGGAATGCGCAGCTTCTCCGCATGTTCGTTGTCCTCTTCCTGAATATCCATGTCGCAGGTCACCATCACCGGCTCCATCGGCGCGGTCATGGTGTACTGGCAGGCGCGCATCGTCGATTCGGCGAAGCTTTGCAGCGAGATCGGCTGGTCATCCCACTTGATGAAATCACGCACCAGCCCGGCCGGATCCTGCACGCTGTGATTCCATTCCACACCGGGCCGGCGCGTATCCGAGCGCAGGCCGTTGCCGGCAAACAGCATCATCGGCACACGATCCACCCACGCGTTGTAGATGGCCATCGACGCATGCTGCAAACCGACCGTGCCGTGGAACATCACCCCCATCGGCGTGCCGCTGGCCTTGGCATAGCCATGCGCCATGGCGGTGGCGATTTCTTCGTGCAGGCAGGTGAGAATTTCAGGATTCTTGTTGCCGAGATAGTTGATGATCGATTCCTGGAGGCTACGAAAGCCCGCCGCCGGATTGATCGCCAGATACTTTATGCCCGTTGCCTTCAGCACATCGGCCATGAAGTCCGAGCCGGGACGGGTGATAAAGGTTTCGCTCGGCAGCTTGTTGGCCGCTTTTTCGGCTGCCGGTTTCGCGGCGCTTTCTGCTGCTTGCGCGATGGTGGTAGTCGCGGCAACGACAGCGCCTGCGGCGGCAGCCGTGCCTTTCAGGAATGAGCGGCGGTCCAGCGTGGGTTGCGGATCGGGTGCCTGGGGTTTGTTGTCTGGGGTGGTGTGATCCATGATGGTTTCCTTCGTAAGTATTTGTTTTTATTGAATAATATTTATCAGGCATGCGGAGGTGCATATGCGTGGCATGTTGCGTCAGGCATTATGATACGACGCAATCGGCAGGGTGCGCACTACTCTGCTCATCTTTGTAACGCGTGCGTGTTGCGTACCTACGCCTGCTGTTGAACGTACCGGTTCATTGCGGGCTTAGCGCCCATGATCGTTAGACCCGTGCCACGCGTCCGCCAACGGGCCGGTGTGTGCTGACTCCACTTCCTCGCGCGCGGTGAGCCAGCCCCGCACAAACTCTCGGTGTGACTCCTGGGCCGAGCCTCGCCGCCACACGCAGACGAATCCGCTAGTTCCGCCACCGAACGCGAGACCATTTTGTTCAATCGCCTGAAGAATGAAAGCGTCCCAGAAACTCGTCAATTGGTTCTCGTCGAGGCCATCGCGAAGCTTGAATGACACATCGAAGCCAAGCTCCTGAAACTCTCCGACTCGGAGTTTCTTGCGAAGGCGGCGCGCGCGGTGCTTTGGCATCGTCAATCCTTGGAATATAAATCAGTAAATATGTGGGTGCAATAAGCGAAGCGCATTGCACCGAGTGTTATTCATGCGGCGCAATGCCCGTTGGTTATTGCGCCCTACGCGAGCTGCGCACCGCTTGCTCATGGCAGCTTATTCGAATTAGATGAGGAATTTTTCAAGGCTTCTCTTACTGTTCCGAAAAACCCGACAGCAGCGATTAGAAATAAAGATAGTGGTGGCCGGATTCCGTCCACAACTAACCCCAAGACCATCACTATCTTGGAGCAAGTATAGTCCGATCTACTTCAGCCTTGGATTCAACACATCCCGCAGTTGATCCCCAACAAGATTGATCGCAACAATAGTTGCCAACAACGCAAGTCCGGGGAAAAAGCTGATCCAGTACTTGCCCGACAGCAGATGCGTGAAGCCGTTGGAAATCAGCAGTCCGAGCGACGGCGAAGTAATCGGCATGCCAAGGCCAAGAAATGACAGTGTCGCTTCCAGTGCGATGGCGTGAGCCACCTGCACGGTGGCTACTACGATCAGCGGCGGCAACACGTTGGGCATGATGTGACGCAGTACGATGCGCACGGGGCTGTAGCCGAGGCACACCGCCGCATCGACGTACTCCTTGCGTTTTTCCACCAGCGCCGCGCCGCGCACGGTGCGCGCGTAGTAGGCCCACTGCACGGTGATTAGCGCGACGACGATTTTGTCTACGCCCTGTCCGAGTATCGCCAGCAGGATCAGTGCAATCAATATTGCCGGAAACGACAATTGCAGATCGACAATGCGCATGATGATGGCGTCGGTCCAGCCGCCGATATAGGCGGCAATGAGGCCGACGACGATGCCGATGGCCAGCGCGACTACGGTGGATAGCACGCCGACGCCCAGACTGATGCGCAGGCCGTAGAAGATGGCCGAGAGCATGTCGCGGCCCTGGTCGTCGGTGCCGAGCAGGAAGGTCCAGCCCGCAGCGCTTTTCGCGCCGGGCGCGAGCTTGCTGTCCATGATGTCGAGTTGCGCGAGGTCGTAGGGGTTTTGCGGCGAGATCAGTGGCGCGCAGATTGCGACGGCGAGTATCAACAGCAATACACCCAGCGCTGCAACGGCGACGTGGCTGCGCGCGTAGCTTGTTGCGAATTCGCGCAGTGGCGATGACGCAGGCAGCACAGCCCCACTCATGCGCGCGCCCCCGAAACGCGCACGCGCGGGTCGAGCGCCGTGTACAGAATATCAACCACCAGGTTTATGATGATAAAAAGAAAAACGATAATCATCAGATAGGCCACGATCACCGGCCGATCCAGCACATTGATCGAATCGATCAACAACTTGCCCATGCCCGGCCACGCGAAAACGGTTTCGGTGATGATGGCGAAGGCGATCAGCGAGCCGAATTCCAGCCCGGCGACGGTGACGATGGGAATCAAAATATTCTTCAACACATGCACCGACACCACGCGCTTTTCCGGCACGCCTTTGGCGCGTGCGAAACGCACGTAATCCTGCACCATCGCTTCGCGCGTGCCCGCGCGCGTGAGTCTTATCAATAGCGAGAGTTTGAACAGCGCAAGATTCGTCGCCGGCATCAGCAGATGCTTCAAGCCGTCCCAGGTAAAAAAGCTCAGGTGCAGACCCAACACTTCGACGGTTGCGCCGCGCCCGGTCGAAGGCAGCCAGCCCAGCCACACCGAGAAGATCATGATCAGCATCAGCCCGACCCAAAACGTCGGCAGCGAAAAGCCGAGTATAGACCCCGCCATGATACTTTTTGCAGCGAACGAATCCGGCTTCAAGCCTGCCCACAAGCCCAGCGGCAGGCCGATGACGATGGCAATAACCATCGCCGTCAGCGCAAGTTCTACGGTCGCCGGCATGCGCTGTAAAATTAATTGCACTGCCGGAACGTTGGAGGCGAACGATTTGCCGAGGTCGCCCGAAAACGCCGCCGTCAGAAAACTCCAGTACTGCACCCACACCGGCTTGTCGAGTCCCAGCGCGGCGGTGACGCGCGCGATTTCTGCCTGATCGGCTTGCGGGTTGATCAGAATATCCACCGGGTTGCCGATGGCGTAGACGCCTATAAACACCAGCGCCGACATTACCAGGATCGCCAGCAGACTTTGGGCCAGGCGGCGGAGGATGAACGCGAGCATTGGGGTGTTTTGTTTTCTTTGAGTTCTTGCGCGGACCGGGCGCCACTAGGATTTCATATTGCTGGAGGATGCGCAAGGTGAAATCCGCCGCTTAATAATTATGGCTGATCCGGGTTTCGTATGGGTCACAAGCCCTATCAGGGAGGCAAGTATCTTGTCACGCCGTGCGCCTTGCGGTTACGATGAGCAGATAAGAACAGTCTGGAGGAATCTTATGGGGCGTTACACGTGGATTTTATTGTTGGGCGTGGCTCAGTTGGCCGCAGCGCAATCCGTTTCGACAAGCTCAGGACAGTCCTACCCGACCAAGCCGATTCGGCTGGTGGTGCCCTATCCGCCCGGCGGGCCGACGGATTTTGTCGGGCGCGCGGTGGCCGCCAAGCTCACCGAGTTGCTGGGCCAGCAAATGGTGGTGGATAACCGCCCCGGTGCGGGTACGGTGATCGCCAGCGAGATGATCGCGCGCGCTGCGCCCGACGGCTACAACCTGCTGTTTGGCACCGGCGGCGGCACCTTTCTCGCGCCGCTGATCCTGCCCAAGGTGCCGTACGATCCGCAGAAAGATTTCGCATCCGTGGCGATGCTGGTGATGAGTCCGCAGGTGCTGGTGGTGCATCCGTCGGTGGGCGCGAATTCCGTCAAGGAACTGATTGCGGTGGCGAAAGCCAAAGCGGGTCAGCTTAATTTTTCGTCGGTGGGCACCGGTACCTCGCCGCATCTGGGCGGCGAACTGTTCAAGTCGCTGGCGGGCGTGGACATCGTGCATGTGCCGTACAAGGGCACAGCGCCGGCCATGACCGACCTGATTGCGGGCCGCATTCAGCTTGCGTTCAGCAGCATACCCACTGTGCTCACGCACGTGCAGGCGGGGCGGCTCAAGATGCTGGGCACTGGCGGTACCAAACGCTCACCCGCGCTGCCCGATATTCCGCCGGTTGCGGATAGCTTGCCCGGATTCGAACTGGTGACGTGGTATGCCGTGTTTGCGCCTACAGGTACGCCGCCGGTGATCGTCAATCGCTTGAATACCGAAATCGCGAAAGTGCTGAGAGACCCGGATATCCAGAAGCGTTTCAGCGAGCAGGGCCTGGAAACCACCATCATGACGCCGCAGGAGTTGAAGCGCTATACCGAGAACGATGTCAGCCGCTGGACGCGGTTGATCAAGGCGGCGAATATTAAGGCGCAGTGATTGGTGTTGAGTTTGTAGGATGCAGTAACGGAGGAAACGCATCGGTCGCGAGCTACTCAACTGCATAAATCATCACCTGATCTGAAAAGGTGAGTCAGGTAACATCCGCAGATTGCGGGTTGTCCCAGCGTTGAAATAGGAGGACGCAAATATGAACGAATACCTCGAAGTCTCAATTCGATTTCTTGCTGCGGTTGCGATAGGCGGCATGGTTGGCATGGAGCGCAGCTACCACGGCAGACCTGCGGGGTTTCGTACGCACACGTTAGTTTGCCTGGCGTCCGCTGTGCTGATGCTCGTCACTACGCACGAGGGACATTGGTTCACGGCTCGCGCAATGGAGCGGGTCACGATTGATCCAACTCGAATGGCGCAGGGAATCATGACTGGTATCGGCTTTCTTGGCGCAGGGGTGATAATGAAAGAGGGACTTTCAGTTCGCGGCCTGACAACGGCGGCATCGATTTGGATTACCGCTGCCATCGGTATCTTAATAGGCATAGGACTGTATATTCCCGCCGCCCTTGCTGCGACGCTGACGCTTAGCACTTTGTCGTTGTTCAGATGGATCGAGGGCAAAATCGCATCACACCAATACGGACAGCTCGTGGTGCGGTTTGCGCGAGAATCGGCGATGTCCGAATTTCGATTGCGTGAATTGGTTCATGATCTTGAATTCACAATTGCTAATCTTCATTACCGACTTGTGAATGACGGTAAACATTTCGAATATCGAATGATGATTCGCTCACAAAACTCGGATAACTTTCGTCAGCTGTCAGAGGTCCTTATGGGGTTAACGCAAGTTTTGGAATTCCGCATAGCTCCGACTGGGGACTAGTGATGCGGGCCGTGCGGGTGCCGACGGTTAACGATTTCGATTATACATCTCCAGCGGTCGCGTAAATAGCCGTCACACCAGGGAGGATTTCATGAAGTCATCGATGTTTCGGCCCGGCCAGTTTGCGCATAACTGGTTTGCAGGTTTTGCTATTGTTGTCCTGATGCTGGCTGGATGCTCGTCCACTTCGGTGTCCAGGGAAGCTGGGCAGCAGCCAAAGAACATCATCATTCTGCTTGCCGACGGCGCCGCGCCCGTACAGTGGGATTTCGGCAGGCGCTCGAGCGCAGTGCTGCGCCAGCAGCCGTTTGCAACGACCGACATCGTGTTCCGCAAGGGCGCGCTCGGACTGCTTTCGACGCAACCGCACGGCGCCTACGTGACCGATTCCGCCGCCGCCGCCTCGGCCATGTCAACTGGCTACAAAGTCGAGAACGGCGCGGTGTCCATCACACCCGACGGAAAGCCGAGGCAAACGGTCATGCAGGCTGCCAAGGTTGCGGGCAAACGCATCGGACTGGTAACGACCGCGACCGTTTATGACGCGACGCCGGCGGCCTTCAGCATCAATGCGAAATCACGCCGAGAATCGCAGGTGTTGGTGGACCTGTTGTTCGCGCTAGAACCCGATGTGTTGATGGGTGGCGGCGCCGACTATTTTCTACCGACGGGAATGCCGGGCGGCAAGCGCAAAGACGGGAAGGACCTTATCGCCGCGTTCCACGCTAAGGGCCACGCCATCGCGAGGAATACCGCCGAGCTCAAAGCCGTCGAAGGCGGAAAACTGCTCGGTCTGTTCGCCGACAAAGACATGCATTTCGAAATCGACCGTGATCCCGCGATGGAGCCAACCACCGCGGAGATGGCTGCCGCCGCGTTGAAGGCGTTGTCACAGCAAAGCCCCAACGGCTTTGTGCTGCTGGTAGAAAACGAAAACACGGACACGGCAGGGCACGCCAACGACGCCGCCTCGCTCATGCGCGCACTGTGGGCGTTCGATGACGCGGTAAAGGTTGCGCTCGAATTTCAGCGCCTCAATCCCGGCACGCTGCTGATCGTCACCGGTGATCACGAAACAGGGGGATTCTCTCCAACTTACGCACTGAAGGATCTGAGCCGTTTGTCGCGCGCTAACCGCTTTTACAACGGAGACGAACAACTGCGGATGCTCGAACGCATCACGATGTCGTTGGGCATGATGAACGAAAAGCTTGGTAAAACGCCTTCGAGCGAACTACTGGACCAGTTGATCGCCAAACACTTCTCCGGTTTCAAGCTCGACAACGACTTGCGCGAACTGCTGCTCGGCGGGAAAACGATAGAGCGCAATTACTCCTATTTGCCGCAGAACCTGTTGGGACGGATGGTTGCGCGCCAGACCGGGTTCTACTGGGGAACCTCGGGCCATACGCCCGAGCCTGTGGCGGTCGGCGCAATCGGTCCCGGCGCGGAGCTATTCCGCGGCTACCAGGACAATACGGAGTTCGGCAAGCACCTGCACCAGCTGATCGGGCGTTAGGCCGCGACGTCGCCCTCTGAACGACAGCCCTGCGAGCCACTCAGATTTACCGAGGGCTGCCTGCAGCACGTCCAACGGCTGTGTGGAATCTTCCCATGTGGCTTTGGCGATTTCGAGTTTTGCTCACCACATCCTACACACTGCTATTTCGGCTTGAACAAATGCGCAAACGTAAACTCATCCGTGCGCGGCGTGTAGGTAATATCGCTCTTCATCGCCCAACTGACGATCTGATGATGCAATGGAATCAACGATACATCGGCCATCGCGACGGCTGCTGCTTCGCGCGCGAGGGCTTCGCGTGCTTTCAAATCCACCGACGCGAGTGACTGGCCGATCAACTGGTCGAGTTTGGGGTTGGACGAGCGCCCCCAGTTCCATGCGCCCCACGCGCGCTCGGTATTAGGCGTCGCCAGCAGCGAGCGTAGCGCGAGATCGCCGGCGAACGAGCCCCAGCCCAGCATAGCAAAACTGGTTTCTTCCTTGCGCACTTTGCCTAAGAAAGCATTGAGCGGCAGCGCTTCGACTTTGGTATTTATGCCGACGCGCGTGAGCATCTGCGCCACTGCTTGCAGCACCTGCTCATCGTTGATGTAGCGATTGTTGGGGCCGGACAGCGTGACGGTGAAGCCGTTGGGATAGCCGGCTTCGGCCAGCAGTTTTTTTGCACCGTCCGGGTTGTAGGCTTCGGGCTTCAACTGCGGGTTGTGGCCGAACACGCCGGGCGACACGATGTTGGCGGCGGGCACCGCGAGTTTTTCCATCACGCGCTCCGCGATGGCCGGGCGATTGATTGCCATCGACATCGCGCGGCGCACGCGCACATCCATGAACGGATTTTTGGCGAGCGGCTTGCCCGTGCTATCGGTGACCAGCGGCGGCTGATTGCGATATTGATCGAGATGCAAAAAGATGGTGCGCCACGATACGGTTTGCTCTAATCGTAACTGTTTGTTTTTAAGGAGTTTTTCTTTGTCGGCCGGCGGTACGTGTTCAATTACATCCAGCTCGCCGGACAACAGCGCGGCGGTGCGCACGGGGTCGGTGGGCATGATGCGCAGCGTGAGTTTGTCCCACGCCGGGCGTCCGCCCCAATAGGTGTCGTTGCGCACATACTCGACACGATCACCGCGCGCGAAGCGCACGAATTTGTAGGGGCCTGTGCCGATGGTTGCGCGGCCGGAATCAAAATCTTCCGGTGTGGCGCTGGCGGCGATTTTCTTGGAAACGATCATCACCGAATTCAAATCTTCGGGCAGCGCGCCGTAGGGCGTGGCGGTTTTTAAACGGATCGTAAGTTTGTCGACGATTTCTTTTGCGACAACCGCGCGCACGTACGCCGCGAATCCGCCGGGACTGCCTTTGATGTTGAGGGGGCGTTCGAGCGAAAAGATGACGTCTTCGGCGGTGAGGTCCGAGTCGTCATGAAATTTCACGCCGGGGCGCAGTTTGAATTCCCACGTTGTCGCATCCACGGCGCGCCAGGATGTGGCGAGGCCGGGAATCAGCCGCGCTTTTTCGTCCACATGCG
>JANMXV010000006.1:0-7366 GCA_031381325.1 Betaproteobacteria bacterium
GATTCGCTGAACAACTGCGCCACCGACGTTACGTCCGCGTAGTGCAGCGTGCTGCGCCCGATGATGTGATTGGTAAGCAGATTCGCGGTACTGATGGCGAGATGGTGACCGTCCATCGGATTTTGATTGAGGCCGCTCCACGCCACCACGCCGCCCGAGGCCGGCTTGTTGATCACCGTCATCGGTACATCGATAATCTTTTGCTCCTGCATGATTTTCTGCACCAGCCTGGCCAGATGGTCCGAGCCGCCTCCGGCAGATGAGGCGGCGACGAGTTCAACGTGACGGGTGGGTTTCCAGCCTTGCGCCAGAGCGCCTTGCACCGTGACGAGAGCGGCAAGTGTGGCAATCGCGTAAACCCGGGTGATGCTCACTTCGCTATTCCGTCAGGTTAGCGTTGCACGAACTGCGGCGGATCAAACGCGGTGATGCGCGGCAATGCGTCTGTAAACAATTCCACCTCAACCAGCGCGGTGTGCGCGCTGCAACCCTGCGTAAGTTTTGACGTGCCTTTGTCGAGCGTCAACACATTGGGGTTGCCGTGTTTTTCGAGCGAGTCGTTTTGCGTGGGATCGAGCGGATCGAACCACGCGCCGGTCGGCAACACCACAACGCCGGGCCGCACGCCGTCGTCAATTTTGACGCCGGCCAGGCACGCACCCCGATCGTTGAAAACGCGCACGACATCGCCTGCCTTGATGCCGCGCGCGGCTGCATCAAGCGGATGTAAGGTCATGGCTTCGCGCCCTTGTATCTTGGACGCAAGGCTGACACTGCCGTGATCGTACTGGCTGTGCAGCCGCGTTGAAGGCTGATGCGACATCAGGTGTAGCGGATATTGTTTGGCGAGCGCGCTGCCCAGCCATTCAGCCGGCGCGAACCACGCGGGGTGTCCAGGGCAGTCGTCGTAATTGAACGCGGCAATGGTGGGCGAGGTGATTTCTATTTTGCCTGACGGCGTGGGCAGTTTGTTCGCTACCGGGTCTTCGCGAAATTGGCGCATCATCACCGGCGGCTTTTCCGGCGGCGGGAGTTCGATAAAGCCCTCGGACCAGAACGCTTCGAACGACGGCAATTCAATGCCAAACTTGCGCGCACGCAGCGCTGATTCGTCGTACAGGTGGCGCAGCCATGCGGTCTCGTTGCGGCCTTCGGTGAATTTTTCCTTGACGTTAAGGCGCTCGGACAGCCCCGTAAAAATAGCGTAGTCGTTGCGTGCGCCGGCCACCGGATCAATCGCGCGCTTCATCGCGATGATATGGCGGTCGCGGCCGGTGGAGCCGATGTCGTCGCGCTCCAGCATGGTGGTGGCGGGCAACACGATATCGGCGAACTTGGCGTTGGGGTTCCAGAATTGTTCGTTGACGATAATTGTCTCCGGTTTCGTGCGCCACGCACGCAGCAGACGATTCAGATCCTGATGATGATGAAACGGATTGCCACCCGCCCAGTAAATCAAGCGGATGTCGGGATAGGTGCAAACCTTGCCGTCGAAATCGTAGGCGCCGCCGGGGTTTTCGAGCATGTCGGTGATGCGCGCTACCGGGATCGGCGTCTTCACGCTGTTCTGGCCCTGCGGCAGCACCGGCCCGGAGAAGGGCCGCGCGTTGGCGCCTTCGATGCCCACCGGGCCGTACGCCAGTGCGAAGCCGCCGCCGGGCATGCCGATTTGCCCGAGCAGACAGGCGAGGGTGATGCCCATCCAGTAAGGCTGTTCACCGTGATCGCCGCGCTGCAGCGCCCATGCGACATTGATCATGGTGCGGCTCGCGGCCATGCGGCGCGCCAGCGCGGTGATGGTGTCGGCGGGTATGTCGCAAATGTTTGCTGCCCATTGCGCGGATTTCGCCACGCCATCACTTTCACCCATCACATATTTGCGAAACGGCTCGAAGTCGGTGCAGTAACGCGCGAGAAACGCTTGATCGTGTTTGCCGTCGGCGATGAGGGTATGCGCAAGGCCGAGCATGAACGCGGTGTCGGTGTTCGGGCGCACGGGTATCCACTGCGCGCCGGGGGCCGCGTCCATGTCTTCGCGCAGCGGCGATACGTTGACGAACTTCACGCCCGCCGCCGCAAGGCGTTTTAACATCGGGCGCACTTCGTGCTGGCTGATGCCGCCGGAGTTGACCTGCGCGTTTTTGGAGGGCACGCCGCCAAACGCCACCAGCAATTCGCAGTGCTGCTCCAGCGATACCCATGCCGTCTGCTGCGAGCGCATCACGTCCATGTCCATGAGGATGCGTGGCAACAAGGTGCGCGCAGCACCGAGGCTGTAGGTGCCCACATGCGCGACATAGCCGCCGATGGCGTTCATGAAACGATGCACCTGGCTTTGTGCGTGGTGAAATCGTCCCGCGCTCGACCAGCCGTAAGAGCCGGCAAAAATGGCGCTGTTACCGAATTGCGTGGTGACTCTTTTGAGTTCAGCGGCGACCAGATCGAGCGCTTCGTTCCAGCTCACATTGACGAAGGGTTCCGCGCCGCGCTTCCGTCGTGATTCCGGTGCCGCACCAGCACCGCCTTCGAGATAACTCTTGCGCACCGCCGGATGGCGCACGCGCAGCGGGCCTTGCACCGCGCCGGGCAGCGAATTGCCTATCGGAGAAGGGTCGGGATCGCGGTCGAACGGCGTGACGCCGGTGATGACGCCGTCTTGTACGGTTACGTCGTAGACGCCCCAGTGGGTTGAGGTGAGCATTTTGGGTGGCTATGGTCAGGAGAAAAAACAAGTATAACGTTAGGCCGCTGCGTTCGGGTGCGGCTAGTGATAACTACGTATAGGACTTTCAGCCCGAAACGAATACATTTATGTGGACTCGGAAAGATTCAGGCGCCATAATTTTCCGAGCCAATTCTTGGCTTTAGGCTCTTGGGTTGCCACTCAAGTTCGCTGGCGTGTTAAACCCAGGCTGTAGGCTGTCCATCGTAGCGCTACCTTTGTGGAGGAGGTTCGTGATGCACGGTGCGAATAGTATAAGTCGTGGGTTGATGTACACAGTGGCGGTCGCGGTCTGGGCCTGTGCTGCCACCGCTTGGGCGCAAACTCCTTCGACAGGCTCAGCACAGGCTTATCCAATCAAACCTGTTCGTTACGTCGTTCCGTTCGCTGCGGGTACCGGAAACGACATCGTCGGGCGTTTGATCACCGATCGGCTGACGCGGATGTGGGGCCAGCAAGTCATCGTCGACAACCGGGGGGGCGCCTCCGGCACGATCGGCGCCGCATTTGTTGCGAGGTCGCCGCCCGACGGGTACACGCTGCTCCATTGCAATATCGCCCCGAATGCAATTTCCCTATCGATGATCGCGGACATACCCTACGGGCACAAAGATTTCGCGCCGATCACGCGCATCGGCATGCCGCCTAACATTATTGTCGTGCACCCGTCAGTGCCGTTCAAATCGATCAAGGAGCTCGTGGCTTATGCAAAGTCGAACCCGGGCAAGCTGAGTTACGCCTCCGGGACGCCCGGCACCTCGCCGCAATTGACGATGGAGTGGCTCAAGTTGCGGATGAAGTTCGACATCGTAAACATTCCTTATAAAAACGCGGGGCAGGGGACGAGCGATGTCATGGCCGGCCAAATCCCGATCAATGTTACGAACATGCCGCTTATAATAGGACCGATTCAGAGCGGACGCTTGCGCGCGCTGGCGGTCGCGAGCGCAAAGCGTCAGGCGCTGCTGCCGGACGTGCCGACGATGCACGAATCGGGCGTGCCTGACTTCGAGGTCAATTCCTGGTACGGCGTGTGTGCGCCGGTCGGTACACCCACGGCGTTGCTCGATAAGTTGAATGCCGATCTACACGCGGTAATGCGTATCCCCGAAGTCGAGCAGCGCCTGACCGAACTGGGGATGCCGCCCGCGCCGACCACCCGCGATGAGTTCGATCAGTTTATGCGCGCGGAGATCGCGCGCTGGGCGCAGGTGATCAAGGACGCGAAAATTCCCAAGCTGTAGTCATGCCGTCACTGGACGTAGTATAACTATTTGATTCTAATGTATTTTTAGGTGGGTGCGCCGACCTTGAAACTGGCCTTGTCCTGCTCATCCAACTGCTTGATGAGGCCGGTTTCCCACGCCAGATATTGCTTCATCGCCTCGCGATTGCCCAAATGGCGGTCATGCACGAAAAACAAATAGTCGATGCAATCGCTGTCCGGCGGCATGCCAGGTGAGGCTTCCAGCGTGTAGCCCGCGTTGGTCCACGTTGCCAGTCCGCCTTCGAGCAGCTTCACATTGGTGATGCCTGCTTCGGCGAGATCAATCGCGGCCGCCTGCGCCACAGCGGTATCGCGTGTGATTAACACGACGTTCTTTACATCGCCGGCATCCTTGACGATGTGCGAACGTATGCTCCAACGGCTACCCGGCACATGCTGCTTGCGATAATTCATACTGGGGCCGAGGTAGAACGCGCCGCATGATCTGTCAGCGAGCGCCTGCTTTAATTCTTCGGCAGAAATGTTCGGTAGAGCGGGTGATACCGTTTTTGCAGGTGCCGGCACCTGCAAACCCGATTGCACGCCTCCCTCCAGCACATAGACATCGCAGCCGAGTTGCTTGAGCCATGCCGCGACCACCGGCGCGCGCACCCCTTCACTGTCTGCCAGCACGATGCGCGCGTTGCGCACGCCCACCCATTGATCGGTGGCCTGCACCAGTTGTCCGCCCGGCGCATGCGCTGCACCGGGCAGCGAGCCCGCCTGAAATTCTTCCGGCGTGCGCACGTCGAGCAGATACAGTGAACGATTCACATCCGTGCGCCAGTTATCGACTTGTTTCGCCGTGACACTCTGCACCTTAAAGCGCGCCAGCAGTTTTTTCGCCGTGGCTTGCAGGCCCGGCAAAGCTGCGGCATCGATTTTGTCGGGATATTTTCTCGTGGCGCCGCGCTCCAGTTCAAAGTCGGCGAGCACCCAGCCCTGCGTGCCGTTTTCCAGCGCATACACCGGATTTTCAATGCCGAAGTTAAGTAGCGTCTGCGCGCCCATGATCGAGCGCGTGCGGCCGGCGCAGTTGACGATGATTTTGGTTTTCGGGTTTTTAACGATGTCGCGTATGCGGTACGGCAATTCCGCGTTCGGACAGCAAATGCCGCCGGGGATATTCATCTTGTTGTATTCGGCATACGGTCGGCCATCGACGATGATGAAATCCTCGTTGCGCTGTTTCATCTGCGCGAGTTCGGTGACGGTTACACGCGGGGTGTCGTATACGTGCTCGACCAGCTCGCCGAAGAGTTTGCTGGGTACGTTGACGCCTTTGAACAGCGTGTAGCCAGCGGATTTCCACGCCGGATTGCCGCCGGCGAGCAACGACACATCGATGTAGCCTATTGCGGTAAGGCGTTTCACCGCGCGTTGCGCAACGTCGTCGCCGTCATCGCATAACACGATGCGCGCACTTTTGCGCGGCACCAGCGCAGCGATGCCATGTTCGAGCCTGCTGTAAGGCAGTGGGGTCGCGAACAGCAAATGACCCTCGCCGAATTGGCCGTCTTCACGCACGTCGAGCAGTGCAACTTCGCCGCCGTCGTGCAACATGTTTTTGAGATCGCGGGGCGAAACCGTGCGCGTAGTCATCGAAGATTTACCGGGAAGAAAATCAGGCACGGATTATAGCGCCGTCCTGTAATGCGCTTCGCCAGCGCGCCCGGAATATCAGAAACACATTGAGGGGTGATGAAAATTTCAAACGGTTGACCGTCCCCGGATTGGGGACTACATTGCTAATTCCTTGCCGCTGGCCCAGGGCATTCGATATCTAAATCCAACCAAGGATAGCAATGGATACGCCTGCAAAAGAAACCAGTGTTACCGCAATTGTGAGTCTGGTGAGCGGAATTTTAGGTTGGACGGTAGTGCCTTTCATCGGCGCCGTCGTTGCTGTTATTACCGGCCATATAGCCCGTAGTGAAATTCGCAATAATCCAGCGACTAAGGAAGGCGATGGGTTGGCGCTCGCGGGTGTGATACTGGGTTGGACCAACATTGCCGTGTGGATTTTGGCGATGCTTTTATTCGGCGGAGTTCTGCTTACGATTCTTGGTATTGCCGCAACCAAGGCCGACTAACGGGTGAAGCGTGCATTACTCCTTCAAGACCATATCGATACACATGACTGCGGCAACAATCAAAATCCGCACAGGGTTATCCGCAGATACCGTATCTTTAATGGCCAGCATGTAATTGTCAGCGGTGGTAAAAAGTTCTTTACCCAGGCCGGCCCATTTTTTGGAGACGTGGGCAAATTCTTGTTCACCGTGCATGAAGCGAAAATCCCAGCTCGTCCATTTGCCTTGAAGCGTGCAGACCGGTTTTTCTTGCAGGTCCAGCACATCGAATTTTCCGCCGATGGAAAAAAGTTTTTGTTTGAATGAACCCACGGGCTGATCATTTTCATCCAGCACATCAACTTTCGACAGCAGTAAAGAAAATCCACGCTTGACGGTTAATACTTTCTGCCCTGCCGGGGTGCGCACTTCCACATGGAAAGGCGTCATTCGTTTGTAGTCGGTAAAGCGGAAAAGTTTTGTGACTATCCCCAGACTGGGCTCGCGACACTCCAGTATTTTGTTATTGGCGTTGGGGTCAAAGATATCGTAGTTGTTGGATGCTTTGAATAGGCCAACTTGTTCTTTGACGAAGAAAAGATTGCTGCGAAGCGCTGCGTGCATGGATGTTCCTGTTGAATTTTTTCCGCGGATAACTCCCCGGCAGTTACGCGCGATGCTTGCGTTCAGAATTTGTAGGCTTGCCGCGCCAGCAATTTCCACGCACCGCCGTGTTTTTGCCACACCATCATCGTCTCCATGCTGGCCGTGCCGGGTTTGCCTTCACGCTCGTTTTCGCCCGACATGATATGGCGTGAAATCGCAGTGTCGCCGCTGAAGGTGTTGGTTTGCTTCGCGCCATAGATCGATTTCCACTTGGTTTTCGGATCGAGCACGTTGGCGATAAACTGCGCCTTGTCTTCGATTCTGCCGGACGAGTGGCCGTAGCTCACATCCTGCGTCAGCAGCGGGTCAAATGCCGCTGCGTCCTTGTCTCTGATGGCGTTGTAAAACTTTTCTATGGCCTGCGTCAGTGCGGCATTGTCGTTTGCGTTGGTCACGATGATTTCCTCCGGATCGTTCGCTGTTGATCAAAGCCGATAGGCTTGGCGCCCATAGAGCCTCCACGTGTCACCTTCCTTGGTCCACACCAGCAGCACGCCGATTTTGGTGGTGTTGGTTTTCCCATCTAATTCGCTGACGCCGTTGTAGGTATTGCGCACGATGGCCTTGTCACCGGTGACCTTGATGGTTTGATCGGTAAACTCGAGCGATTTCATTACCGACTTATTCGCCAGAGCCGCG
>JANMXV010000044.1:0-13382 GCA_031381325.1 Betaproteobacteria bacterium
CAATGTCGCGGCGACGGGCGCGACGTTTTCGACCAACAACACCACCCTGACGAACACCAGCACAGGCACTATTACCGGTAGAGGCACTATCGATGTCGGGACCGGGACATTGATTAACGATGGGGTATTAAGCCCGGGAACCTCTCCCGGGACACTGACCATCAACGGCAATCTGATGCTCACCAGTGGTTCGAAGGTCAATATCGATATACAGTCTCCGGGCCTTATGCAGGGAACCCACTACGACTTCATCAACGTCACCGGCGCCGTGACCCTCGACGGCATTCTTAACGTTACCACCATCCCCGTATTTGCGCCGGGGGCTGGACAGATTTTCAATATCATGAATTCTTCCGCTGCGATCGCCGGAGATTTCACTAGCAAGAATTTTTTAGGCGGCGTTAGCTATACGGCAGCACCGGTAGCGAATTTGTACCAGTTGACGGCCATTGGCGGGTCGTCCAGTTCATCCAGTTCGTCGAGTTCATCCAGATCGTCGAACACGACCGATATCATTAATACCGTCGTGTCCGATCAGAACCGCATACGTCAGGCGGTGCCCGATGATGATGGTGAACACGGAGAATCCAAAAAGCCGCTCATAGCGCCGCAATGCACCTGAGTACACGGCGTACCTGTGGCGTGCGGCTCAAGTGTTCCCTTGTTCGGCACTCCAGAATGACGCAGGCGGGGCGGATACGTATAATCCTACGAGTCAATATACGCGTCATTTGCAGGAACTGGCCATGAGCAGAAAACTGACTACTAAGCTTGGACTAACCCCGCAGACACCGGAGGAAAATGATGGAATCAGAAAAGGTTTTGCTTGTGCGCGCATTGTGGGACGACGCGGCGCGAGTTTGGGTGGCCACCAGCGACGACGTGCCTGGCTTGGCCACGGAGGCGGACACGGTCGACGCATTGGTCAAAAAGCTCCAGGTGATGATCCCCGAACTGCTGGACGCAAATGGTTGCGCGGGCGCGGATGAAGTTTCCTTCAAATTGTTGAGCGAATGTAACGCCATCGCGCACAGGCACGTCGCGTAATGGCGGGTTATACGGCTGCACTCAAAAAATTACTGAGCGATAACGGCTGTGGATTTGAGCGGCAGGGAAAAGGCGATCACGAGATTTGGTATAGCCCGATTAGCGGCAAGCGGTTCCCGTGGATTCCAACATCAAGTCGCGCCACACGGCGAATGCGGTGTTGAAACAGGCCGGACTTCCAAAGCAGTTTTAGTTGCAGGGTGTTACACAGTGCATCCGATACCCCGTATTTAAATATCGTTTAAAAACAATAAGTTATGAGTATGTCCTATTTCACTTCACGCCCCGCGCAAAACCACAAAAAGCTCGCTACCGTTAGCAGGAATCTGGTAACATTTTTTGCATTGCTAAAACCAGTTCGTGGTGCCTGTCGTTTGCCGTAGAAGCTCACCCAAGTTGTATATCTGGAGCGTTTGATGAAGGCTGCAAAAAAACAAAAATTCAGTCAGGGTGCGATAGCCGTTGCCGTGTCCTTGATGTTTCAGCCGCAACCGCTGCTGGCGAATCCGACCGGCGCGCAAGTGGCCAACGGCGTGGTGAGCATGGTCAAGCCCAACGCTGCCACGCTCAACGTCACCAACTCTCCGGGTACTATCATCAACTGGCAGGGTTTTTCCATCGGCGCGGGCGAAGTCACCCGATTTATCCAGCAGTCGTCATCCAGTGCGGTACTCAATCGCGTGGTGGGCGCGGATATCTCATCGATACAGGGCCAGTTGTTGTCGAACGGTCGTGTGTTCCTGATCAACCCGGCGGGCATCATCATCGGCCCCAACGCGATGATAGACACTGCGGGCTTTGTCGGCTCCGCGCTCAACATGCAAAACGCCGACTTCCTCGCGGGCAAACTGCGATTTTCGGGCGATGCAAACTCCGGTACGATTATCAATCAGGGCTGGATACGCACCTCCTACGGCGGCAACGTATTACTGGTTGCACCGCGCATTGAAAACAGCGGCCTGATCCAAACACCGGGCGGTGAACTGATACTCGCTGCCGGACAAAAGCTAACCGTTTCCAGTCTTGAACACGAAGGCGTGCAGTTCGAAGTGCAGGCGCCGACGGATTCAGTGGTCAACATCGGCAAGCTGCTGGCTGACGGCGGTGCGGTGGGTGTGTTCGCGGGCACGCTCAAACACAGTGGCGAAATACGCGCCAATGCTTTGGTGCGCGACGAGGGCGGCAACGTTGTACTCAAAGCCGCGAACGATATTCAGATCGCGGCAGGCAGCATCATCAGCGCCAGCGGAAAATCCGGCGGCGCCATCACCATCGAATCGGGCGCTGCGCATACGCGCGTGGCGGGGCAGGTGTTGGCGACGGGCACGGAAAGTAAGGGCGGCAGCATTTCGATACTCGGTGATCGCGTTACCGCGACCGATGGCGCGCTGATCGATGCATCGGGCGCTACTGGCGGCGGACAAATATTACTCGGCGGCGATTATCAGGGGGCCAACGCGACTGTGCGTAATGCCGGCAACACCTTCGTTGGATCGAACGCCATGTTGCGCGCCGATGCAACACAATCCGGCGACGGCGGGCGCATTATTGTGTGGGGCAACGACAACACGCGCTTTTACGGCACGCTCAGTGCGCAAGGCGGCCCGCTGGGCGGCAATGGCGGGTTTGCCGAGGTGTCGGGCAAACAGAATTTGATTTTTGATGGTGTCGCCAACCTTGGCGCGCCCAAGGGTGCGTTGGGCAATCTGTTGCTCGACCCGTTGGATCTGTATGTGTTTACCGCGGGCGGCATTGACAGCAAGACGGGCGGCACCAAAGCCAGCACCCTCATGGACGAGGCGACCGATTTTCCATCGAACGCGGTAACCGTTTCACCGTTGACGCTGGCGGGCGTCGCGGGCAATGTCACCTTGTTTGCGTCGCGCTACCTGCGCATCAGCAATGACATCACGCTGACCACGCCGGGACAAAGCCTGACGGCGACGGTGGGCAAATATACGGCGCCGGCTTTGCCTGACCCCAATGCGCTGGATACGATTACGCCAAACCGGCTGGATGTCGCGGCGAACATCACCACGATGAACGGCGCGGTAACGCTGAACGCGCCGCTGATACAAAGTGTGGCCACCTCCAAGATTGCGACTACCGGCGGCGCCATTGCGCTGACTTCCGGCGCCGCGATAAGCGCGTCGCAATTGTCGCTGGATGCAGGCGCGGGTGCGCTGTCGTTGGCGGTAGGCGCCGCGATCACGGATTCAATCACCCTTGCTGCGGTAAGCGGTGGCAGCGTGACGGCAACGGCGCCCGGCAGCGTATCGTTTGGCAGTGTTACCACCGGCGCGGGCGCACTGTCGTTGACTTCCACCGGCAGTTTCGTAAACCCCGGCGCAGTTACCAGCGGCGGCGGCGCAGTGACCATCAATGCGCCGCTATCGTCGATCAGTACCGGCGCCATCACCGGCGGCAGTGCGCCGGTAACGCTCTCCGGCAAAGGCAATATTTCCACCGGTATTATCGATACCACCGGTGCGGTTGCGCTAACGGTTACCGGCGGAAGTATATTCACAACGATCAACAATTCAAGCGGCGTCACCGCGTCGTCGGCCAATTCGATCAACAGCACGAGCATCAACATCAACTCAACGACTGCGCTCAATGCGAATTCAATCATCGCTACGGCAATGGATTGTAATTCGAGCGCGTCTTGCCCCGGCGCCACCATCAGTCTGACCGCCACCGGCGACATCAACGTGGGTACGCTCACCGCCAACGCGCCGGCCACCACCAACAACGCCTTGGTATTCAACAACGCGATTTCGCGTAACGTTACGGTGACCTCAAATGGCGGCAGCATCTTCGCCGCCATTCCGGCGGCGTCGCTCATCACCGCGACCGATGTCACGTTGACCACCAAGCAAGCCAGTGGCGGCGGCATCGGCACGGCAGCGGCGGCGCTGAAAGTGGATACTGAACGCCTGCTGTCCGTGTCACCCAATGGCGATTTCAACGTGGTGGCGGTGGGCAAGGGACCGACGCAACTGAATGCACAACCCGGCGTTGCTGCTGCCGGCAAGACCTACAGCGGAACGCTGGTGCGCAGCGGCGGCGGGCTGACTTTGAATGCCAGCGCGACCGATACCACGGTTACGGTGAGCAACCTGACCGCCACCGGGTTCACGCAACGGCTCTACAACTCAAACCCGTTGATTACGTTGGGAACCCCCAACGGCGCGTTGACGGCGACCACGGTTTCAGTGCCCGAAGGCGATACGCGGCCCAATGATCCGCCCCTTACCGTGCCGTTCTACACCACAGCGGCGTTGCCGGTGAATATCAGCGCCAGCGGCGCGCTCACCGTAACGTCGTATACGCGGCAAAGCACTGCTGCCAGTTTACCCAAGACGACATCATTTTCGTCCAGCACGGGTGCGGTCAATTTGGGCGCCATCGTTGCCAGCAAGGATCCGGTGACCGTCACTGCGGCCGGCCCGGGTTCGAACGTCAGCGTGACTAATTTAACTACGTCCGCCAATGTGACCATCACCGCAAACAGCGGCGATATCACGGTAGGCCGCATCGACACTACCAGCGGCACCGGCTCCGTGTCTTTGAACGCATCGACGTTAACCGGCACGGTAAAAGCGCAAACCGATTCCGGCGCGCTTGAAGTCACCTCTGGCAGCACCATTGACGTATCGGGCAAGACCATCGGCGCCAGCACTTTCACCAATCCACTGGATTTGGCCGGCTCCGCGATTACGTTCACCAGCAATAATGCGGTGGGCGGGGCTATCGGTTTCGCCGCGGCGCCCGTCGTTGCCAATACACAGGCACTTACGCTCAATGCCTCTGCGACGACGTTTTCGCCGACAACCACTGGCGCAAGCTTTAACCTCAACACCGGTGCCACCGCACTCAAGAGTTTGACCGTTACCGCCAGCGCGCAAGCCGTAGGTAAGGGCGGGCCGGCCACCGTGACTACCGAGGGTGGAAAGGGCGTCTATACCTTTGCAAGCGATGGTAAGAACTTCACTTTCAATGCGGGTACCGTGCCCACGGCCAATCAGTTTGCGAATGGCGCGTTGAGTTTTACTTCGAATTCCGGCGACATCACGCTGGGCGCGGCCAATATGGGCGCGACGGGTGGCCTGTCGGTGACCGCGAGTACTGGATCAATTCTCGGTGGCGCGGCGCTGGATGGCGGCGGCGCCATCACCTTGTCGGCGGGTGCATCAAACAGCGGCGCGAATGCTGCAGTGAACGTGGGTGACGTGGGTGCGGTCAATCGCCCATCCAGCTTGACGATTACGTCGGGCAACAGCGGCCGTTTGGGAACCGTAATCACCAAAAACATCGAGGCCGGCGGGGTTACGATAAACAGCTTCCAAGGCGGCATTACGCTAGGCAATATAGGCGCAGTGGCGCGTGCGGGCACGGTGCAGGCTACGTCCAATCGCTTTAACACCAGTAATGTCGGCGACGCAACGGGCGCGATTACTACAGGTAACACGACGGTCGCGGGCCTGACGCTGGATTCCCTCAACAACACCATTACTACCGGCAACGTGGATGCGACTGGCACGGTTTTTGTATTGTCTACTGCCGTGCTGAACACCGGCACGGTCAACGCCGGCACTTTTAATGTGTTCACCTGTTTTCTGTGTACCCGCCCGCAGGTGACGACCGGCGCGATCAGCGGGGTCAGGGATATGTTCATTGATGGCCGCTTGACCACGATAAACGGCCCGGTCACCGGCGATCCGGCGGGTAGCGGCACCTTGAGCATCAGTGCGTTTCCCAGCGGATTGCTTACCGTGACCGGGGCAATAACCGCCGGCGACGGCAGTACTGTCAGCTTGAATTCAAACGGTACAGTGCCCTTTGCGTTTACCAGCATCAACGCGGGCGCCACGGGCAACGTGCAGATTAATTCTCCCAGCGGCATTCAGCAGACCGCCGCAGGCGGCATTACTGCGAAGACCGTGAATTTGCAGGCCAGCAGCGCCACTGCCCCGATCAATCGGGTGACGGGCTTGCAGATGGACCTCTTCGGGACACAGGTGTTGACCGTCGATGCCGGAGGGCCAGTCGCGCTCAACGCCAATGGCAGCACGCTGAGCGCGCTTACCATCACCAAGCGCGCGACACCTGCCGTTGCGGCGTTTACGCTGGCCAATCTGGGCGGCGGGCAGATGGTGAGTATCGCCAACGGCGCCAACCCGTTTGAATTGTCGGTAAATAGCCCGGCGTCCCCGCTGGATTTCTCCCTTGCTTATTCCGCCGGCAAGATCAATCTGGTGGGCAGCGGTATCGTCACCAGTGGCGGCCTTGTTTCAGTGAGCGCCGGTAGCGGCGCTCTCGATGCCACGGTCGGCGGCATTCGCACCGGCGGCGCTATAGGCGGCGGCACGGTGAATCTTTCCGCATCGGGCTTGCTTACCACGGGAACCGTCAATACCACGCCCACCGGCAAGGGTACGGGTGGCGCCATCTCCGTCTCCGTCTCCGGCGTGCTGGTCAACGGGGATTTGCGCACGGGCACGGGTGGCGGCGGCATTACGCTGAATACTTCGGGCGCTGCGATCACGCGCAGCGGCGGCGCGCAGATTGTTTCCGATACCTCTGTCTCTGTTTCGGTCAATGCGGCCTCTACGGATATAGCCGCTGCTGGAACACCGTTGTTGATTACCTCGCCGAACGTCGCCTTGAGTGCACGTGGTTTCCCGGTTGGCGGTAACGTGTTTGCCACGCTGACCAACACCAAAACACTGAATCTTTCCGGCGACAACGGCTTTAATGTGACGTCAAACACCGCGTTCGATACGCTGAGCGTAGCTACGCGCGGTTCTGGCACAGGCGCCATGACGCTCACCGCACCAGGGCAAACCTACAGCTTTGCGCGCCCGGCGACGGATCTGTTCGGCGGCGCTATGACCAACACCTTCCAAGTGGTTGCCGCTGCGGGTGCGACACCAGCCGCTAACGCGACATTCATGGCTACCGACGGCGATTTGTTTGTGGGCGGCGCAGGCACCAGCATTACCACAGCAGCACTTACGCTCAGTGCATCCGGCAGCGGTGGTGATGTGAAGTTGCAGGGCACGGCGGCGAATCCGTTGGTGTTAACCAACACCATACAGAATATCGGTAACGGTTTCTCCACGCGCGATTTGCTGGTGCGCGGTAACGTTGCGCTTACGGGAACCACACAAAATCTTACCACGAGTCACGGCATTACGGTGCAGGCGGAGCAGGGAACGATAACCATCACGGGTGTTGATCAGAGCATAACCACGGGCGACACGCTCACTAACGGAATTATCCTGTTCAAGGGTGGCGCCGCTGCCAATCAAACCGTGGCTGTTACCGCTTCCAATACGCAACTGCTCCAATCGCCAAACAGTATCGGCGCAGCAAGTATCCAATTTCAAGGCGGTGATGGTGCGGGCTCGTCTGCAACGCTGATCTATACCGGCGCCGGCACGCAGACGGTGCAAGGCGGCGGCAATGTTTCGCTCAAGGGAGGTGTTGGAACTAATGCCATCGGCGAAATCAGAACCGCCACCGGCGCTCAGTTAATCAGGTCGGCCAGCAGTGTGGATGTGACCGCCGGCAGCGGCGCGGGCGCGGCCGCGCGCATCGTGAACACCGGGACGGGCAATCAGCAGGTCGGTGAGAGCCGGGGCTCTACATTTCCTTTTAGTCCGCAACCCTACCAGACCAGTAATGTGACGGTTGCCGCCGGAGCGGGCGCCGACGCGGTTGCGGAGATTACAGCCGTGGGTCCTCAGCAGATATTCGTAAGGTCGGGAACACTGGCTGTGCAAGGCGGCGCTGGAACGAATGCATTTGCG
Source organism: Betaproteobacteria bacterium (assembly GCA_031381325.1). Classification (GTDB taxonomy): domain Bacteria; phylum Pseudomonadota; class Gammaproteobacteria; order Burkholderiales; family SG8-41; genus UBA5216. Next base: position 7,863 of record JANMXV010000044.1, read on the forward strand.
CGCATCGACAACGCCGCATCTACTGAACAGCTCATCGGCTGCGCAAGCTACTCCGGCGGCTGCATCGATGCAATAGGCACGATCAATATCGGCAACGTGCTTGCCACAGGCGCCGGCGCCTATTCCAGAATTACTGGCGCAGGCGCTCAGCGCGTTACCGCAAACACGGCGATCAACCTCACGGGCAGCGTCACCGGTGCGTCGGCGACGATGACGGGCGCGGGGCAGGATATTCGCCTGGGAAGTTCTGGAAGTCTGGCGTTGGCCGCGGGCACGGGCAACAATGCCAATGCCTTGGTGCAATCGAGCGCTACGCAAATCATAGGCGGCATCAACTCATTTAGCTTTGGTAACATGACGCTAAGCGGTCTTGGCAGCGCGGGGGCGACCGCGACGGCGCAGATTACCGCCAGCGGCAATCAAACCATCGGTCGCGCGAATGTTGTCACGCTGAGCGGCGGGGCGGGCGACAATTCTCAGGCGCGCCTCGCTTCGACCGGCGCCAGCCAGTCGCTCACCTACAACTCGATGACCATCAGTGGCGGCTCTGGTAGCGGATCGTCAGTCGAAATTGTCTCGTCGGGTAATCAATCGCTCAGCGGCAGTGCGACGACGTTAAAGGGCGGCACGGGCGCCAATGCGCTGGCGCAAATTACTGCTGCGGGCACGCAGACCCTCAGCGGCTCCGGCAGCTTGACACTCACTGGCGGCGGCACTGCGGCCACACCGGTTGCCAATGCATCAGCCACGATACAAGGCAATTCGCAGCAGTTTAACGTCGGCAACGTCTCGCTCACTGGCGGCAACGGCGCAGCGGGCAATGTGTCCGATGCCGTCTTGCGTAATTTGTCGGGCAATCAAAGTATTGCCGGCAACGGATTGGTGCAGTTGATCGGCGGCGCGCAGTTTTCCACGACAGGCATTTTGAATCAGGGTACGGGCACGCAATCGGTGACGGGCAGCAGCGGCATTTCGCTGACCACGGTGCCGGGGGCGAATAACAATACCTCGGTACTGATACAAAATACGCCAGTGACTCAGCAGACGCTGACATCAAACTTCGGCGGCCTGCACCTGAACAATCAGGGTGCGGGTGTATTGGCGGTAACCTCGGGTGGCGCGCAGACAGTGACTTCGGCCTTCGTCAACGTAGTGACCAGCGCCGGCGCCACGGGTGATGCGGTGTTGTCGGCGGCGGGAAACCAATGGATACGCACCACCAACGGTTTACTCACTCCGACGGGCAGCATGCGCGTAGCCGCGCTGGGTACGGGCACAGCGAATATTGAGTCGGGCGCGTCGCAACTGATTGAACTGGATTATCCCGGCCAGATGCAAGGGTTAACGCTGGACGGGCGCCTCACCATTGGCGATACGGCGGCCGCAGGCAAATCGCGCGTGGGCGCGGTGGACCAAACGGTATTTGCCAAGTCGGTGCTGGTGCAAACCGGCGGGCCGGGAGCGGGTACGCAATCCGAATTGAAATCCTCGGGTAAACAGGTGATTTCGCTGCTCAACGGCAATCTCGATGTGTTGGGCGGCAGCGGCAATAACTCGCTGGCGCAAATCGATCCTACCGATCAGACCATACTCGGTAATGGAGCGGTCAATGTTACCGGCGGCAGCGGGACGAACGCCGTGGCGCGGATCATTTCACAAGGCACGCAAACCTTGTGGACTACCAATGGCAACATCAACATCACCGGCGGATCGGGTGCGGGATCATCGGCTTCGATCACTGCAGCGGGTGTACAAAGTCTTAATTCTTCGACGCCCCCGCCGGTGCTTACGCCAAACGTCGGCGGGGCGTTCACAGGCGGGGCTGCGGCGCCCAGCACTTCGAGCAGTTCGCCGTCCAGCCCTACCGGCAATGTACTCGCGTTGCAGGATAACCAGTCCGGCGTTATCGCGGAAAGCGAACCCGGCAGTCAGAACGAATCCGATCCCATCAGAAGGGCGCCGATATGTTTCTAACCTTCATGAAAACCTGCCGTGGGTTGCTGGTAATTTCGCTGCTGTTGGCGGCGAACCTGTCATGGGCCGCGCCGGCGGGCGAGGTGGAATTCGCGCAGGGGCTGGCGAGTGCGCAGCAAAGCGGCCGCGCCCCGCGCTTCCTGAACAAGGGCGATGTGTTGCAGGAAGGCGACGTACTCAACACGGGCGCGAAAGGCTTCGCGATTATCGCGTTCCCGGACGGCGGCAAAGTGACCTTGCGGCCGAATACCACCTTCGCGATCGATCAGTTCAATGCCGCGGCGGGACAAGAGGCGGCGGTTTTCCGACTGCTCAAAGGCGGCTTGCGGGCGATTACCGGCGCCATAGGCAAGGCCAAGCCCGAGGCTGTACGTTTCAACGTGTCGACCGCGACCATTGGCATACGCGGCACCTCGTTCGACGCGCGCATCTGCGATGCCGATTGCGCCAGGGAAGGCAGCCGCGGCGGCGCGAAGCCCATTCCAGCGGCAAGTGAGCCGGTGGTGGCGCGTGTGGCGGCGGTAACCGGCACGGCGGCGATCACCGGTGCGGACAATCAGACACGCAGCATCGCCAAGGGCGCGGCGCTCTACACCGGCGAAACCATCCGCACGGAAAAAGGCGCGTATGCGGTGCTGGTGTTCCGCGACGAAACGCGTATTACCGTGGCGGGCGAATCCGAATTCAAATTGGAAAATGTGCGTTTCACCGGCGAAAAATCCGACAGCGGGAATTTTGCCGTGCGACTGGTGCGCGGCGCCGCGCGCACGCTCACGGGGTTGCTGGCAAAACGCGATGCCAAGGCGTTCCGGTTCAGTGCCAGTACGGCCACCATCGGCATACGCGGCACGGGTTTCGATACGCGTATCGTACCGGAGTGTACCGCGCCGGGCCAATGTACCGACGACGTTTATGCGCTGTTGTGGGACGGCTCTATTGCACTGGACGCCGCCAATCAATCGCTGCTGATTCCCCTGAATCGCGCGGCGGTGTTCAACGCCGTGCAAAACCGTCTGAGCCTGCTCGATCAAGTGCCCGCCTTCTTCACCGGCGAACCCGCGCCGCGCCCGGATCAAATTTCCGCCGATGAGAATTTCTTCGGCGCGGTGGATTTGAACGGTGCGCCGCCGGGCCTTTATGTCAACGTGCGTGACGGGCACGTTCTGTTCCTGGGACGCAACAATCGCGGCATCGATCTCGGACGCTTCGAGTCGGGGTATCTGAGTGTCGGCGGCGATACGCCGGTTCGCTTGACGCGCGTGCCGCAGTTCATCAGCAACGATCCGATACCGGCGCCGGAAAATTTCGACCAAAAATTGTTGCGCCTGCTGGAAACGCTGGGTGCCAGCTCGGGCGGTTTGATCTGTGAAATGTAACCGTGCCGCACGCAAGGGCGAATAAATTATGTTTAAAAAACAAATAGTTACAGGTATTTCTCTAGCGCTAATCGCCGTCGCGGGTTGGTGCCAGTCCACGCCGCCCGCTGCTGCGCCTCTGCTGGATATCAAGCGCTTTGTGATTGAAGGCGACAACCCGCTTTCCGAACAGGAATCGCAAGCGCTGCTCGCGCCGCATCTGGGGCCGCACACCGATCTCGCCTCCATTGAAGCCGCCGCCGCCGCGCTGGAAAAAGCCATCCGTGATCAAGGCCAGGTGTTTCATCGCGTGATCGTGCCCGCGCAGAATCCCCACTCGGGCGAGTTGAAATTGCGGGTATTGAAATTTTCGCTGGCGGATGTCAGCGTTTCGGGCAACCGTTATTTTACGCGTGAGAATATTCTGCGTACCCTGCCGTCGTTCAAATCCGGCGGCTCACCGGACATCCAGGAACTCGGCCGCGAGCTTACGCTGGCCAATGAACACCCGGCGAAGCGGCTCACGGTGCAATTCAGGGAGAGCACCAAGCCCGATCACATTAACGCCGACATCGTGGTGCGTGACGTGCCCGCGGCGCAGACTTTTATCGGGTTGACGGGCGGCGGCCGTGATTTTGACAACAACCTGAATCGCAACACCGGCTATACGCGGCTCACCGTCGGCCATCAGCGCAGCAATTTGTTCGATCTCGATCATGCGTTGACCTTGGCCTACACCACATCGCCCGATCATCTGGATCGTGTGAGTCAGTATGGCGTGTTCTACTGGATGCCGCTCTACGGTTACAACGCCAGCCTCAGCGCCTACTGGACCAAATCGGATGTCGATACCGGCTCGGTGGGCGTCGGCGGCGTGAATTTTAATGTCAGCGGCAAGGGCGAATTTTTCGGCTTGCGCGCGACCTATGCCTTGCCCAAATACCGCGCGATTTCGCATAACCTGTCGATTGCGATTGATTCGCGCTATTTTGAAAGTTCGGTCGGGTTTGCCGGCGGCGCCCTGCCGACAACAACGGTGGGCAGCATGCCGGTTTCGCTGCGCTATACCGTGCGCAGCGATCAGCAGTGGGGCGGCTTCGGCGGCAACATCGAATACGTAGCCAACCTGAGTGGCGGGCGCGCGAATGATGCGCGGTCCTATACCACGTCCAGAGCCACGGCCGATACCCACTGGAATGTCCTGCGCTGGGAAGCGGACTTGCTGTACAACCTCGGCAACCGCTGGGGCCTTGGCGCAAAATTAAGAGGCCAATATACCAATGATCTGCTGATTCCCGGCGAGCAGTTCGGCATCGGCGGTGTGGCCAGCGTGCGGGGTTTCAAGGAGCGCGAAGTCACGGGAGATCGCGGCTACACGGCAAACGTAGAGCTCACCGCGCCGGCGATGTACGCCGGCATAGTGCCGTTTGCATTCACCGACTTTGGCCGCCGCATGCACATCACGCCGGTGGTTGGTATCGCGCAAAAAGACAATGTCGCCAGTGCCGGATTCGGCGCGCGCTGGAACTGGGAAAAGGGTCTGGATGTCACCGTGTCGTACGCGAATGTGCTCAATGGCATCGCGGGCGGCACGCCGCGCGGGCATGATAAGGTTAACTTCTCGCTGTTTTACCGCTTTTGACCTTACTGCGGTTTAATCCCGGCAGCCTTGATTACACGCCCCCACTTTTCGGTTTCCGATTTGATATACGCGGCAAATTGCGCGGGCGTGCTGGCGACAATTTCAGCGCCTTCGTTCGCCATGTGTTTGGCGACATCGGGCGCGCGTAACGCGCGTATCGCTTCCTGCGACAAGCGATCCAGCACCGCCTGCGGCGTGCCCGCTGTGGTCAGAAACCCGAACCATTGCGTGGCTTCGTAGCCCGGCACGGTTTCGCCGATCGCGGGCACCTCCGGCAAAAACGGTGAACGTTTCGCCGTGGTGACGCCGAGCACGCGCAAGCGGTTGCTGCGGATATAGCTCATTGCCGTGGGCAGCGATGGAATCTGCGCCGACACCTCGCCCGACAGGTTGGCGATGGTGGCGACACCCGACCCTTTGTACGGCACATGCACCAGGTCTACTTTAGCGAGATGTTTCAGGAGTTCCAGCGACAGATGCGGGCTGGTGCCGATGCCCGCCGAGCCGACGTTGATGGCGCCGGGCCGGCTTTTGGCGAGCGCAATCAAA
>JANMXV010000245.1:0-5479 GCA_031381325.1 Betaproteobacteria bacterium
CCCGACCGATGCGGTTCCTTCGTCACCGGCATCCTACGTTCCGTGTATTCCGTGGTATGTCGCCTTAAGATAGTGACATTGCTCTCTGAGACCTCTGTGGCAAAAGGAATTTGAAATGGCTATCGAACTGACGCGTGTCGAAGAATTCGCATTAATCACACTAAACCGTCCGGAAGCGTTGAACGCGCTGAGCTTCGCGCTGATCCGCGACCTCTCTGCGTGCCTCAACAAGGTAGCAAGTAGCGATGCCCGCGCCCTGATCATTACTGGCGCCGGGCCCAAGTCGTTCTGCGCCGGCGCGGACATCAAGGAACTCACCGGCCGCGGATTGATGGCGCAAAAACAGGGCGGCGAATTCGGGCAGGCGACCTTCGCCAAGCTCGACACGCTGCCGATGCCCTCGGTTGCGGTTATCAACGGCTACGCCTTCGGCGGTGGCATGGAGCTTGCCCTCGCCTGCACCTTCCGGCTCGCTACGCGTAACGCGAAAATGGGAACACCCGAAATCAAGCTCGGCCTGATCCCCGGTTACGGCGGCACGCAGCGTTTGCCGCGCGTGGTGGGCGAGGCGCGGGCGCTGGAAATGGTGATGACCGGCCGCACCGTGGATGCCGAGGAAGCCTATCGCATCGGGCTGGTGAATCGTCTGGTCGATGGCGACGCGGTGGCGGCGGGTGTGGCGTTCGCGCGCGAGTTCTCCGGTTATAGCCTGCCGGTGCTGGGCTTCGCGCGCGATGCGGTCAAGCGCGCCTGCGAGACGCCGCTGCATGAGGGGCTGAAAATAGAGACCGATCTGGGCACACTCGCATTCCAGACCCGCGACGCTGCCGAGGGTATGGCGGCGTTTATGGGAAAGCGCAAACCGAAGTTTGAGGATCGATGACGTGAAGGATGATTGCCGCATGCTGTTGAGCGTAAGTGCAGTAGACCAGCCACCACCGTCATTCTGGCGGAGGCCAGAATCCAGAGCGTACTCTTATCCGAAGGATCAATTTTCAAGATGCTTCGCATGGTTGCACGTACTGGATTCTGGCCTTCGCCAGAATGACGGGTTTGGTGTTTCCTCTCTGTGTTCTCCGTGACTTCTGTGGTTAAAGGGATTTTGAAGTGACAACAAGCAAAGTAATCGCAGTCACTGGCGCCAGTCGCGGCATCGGCGCAACCATCGCACTGGAACTCGCGCAGCGTGGCTACACGGTGGGTTGCCTCACGCGCAAGGGACTAGGGCCGGAAATCCCCGTGCCCGCTGAACTCGCGTCACGATTTGTCAACGCGCGCTGCGATGTCACCGATGAAACCAGCGTCAAACAAGCGCTTGCCGCCATTGCACAAAAAACCGGCGCAATCCACGGCATCGTCAACAACGCCGGCATACATCTCGATGCGCCGAGCGACAAGCTCACGCTGGATGTCTACAATCAGGTGATGAGCACTAATGCCACGGCGGTGTTTACCGCTTGCCGCGAAGTCTATCCGCATCTGGTCAAGGCGGGCGGCGGAATCATCGTCAACATCGGTTCGTTCTTCGACAAGATCGGCGTCAAGCGTAACGTCGCCTACTGCGCGTCCAAGGCCGCGGTGGGTGCGATCACGCGCTGTCTGGCGGTGGAGTGGGCGTCCAAAGGCATACGCGTGCTGGATGTGGCGCCGGGTTACATCGAAACCGATCTCAACCGCGATGCGTTCAAAGGCCCGCTGCGCGAATTTCTTGCGAAGCGTATTCCGGGCGGCAAGCACGGCACGCCGCAGGACATTGCAAAGTTGGTGGCGGCGATCTTCGCCGAGGATATCCCGTTCCTTAATGGCGAGACGATTTACATCGACGGCGGGCAAGGCATCGCGCATTGAGTGCGTGAACGAGTTAACGGGTGAACGAATGAACGGGTAAACAGCGAACCGCTTGTGCGGTAGCCCTTAAAATTCACGCAGCACAAAGCAAAACGATTATGAAAATCTTTGAAAGACTGGACGCCGGCGTTGATTTCAGCAGCGAAGAGCGCATGTTGATCGATGCGCTGCGCACACTGGCGCGCGAACAGATCGCGCCGCGCGCTGCGGCGTACGACCGCAGCGGCGAATTTCCATGGGACAACATCAAGGCAATCAACGCGCTGGGGCTGAACGCGATGTTTGTGCCGGAAGCGTATGGCGGCGCACCGCTGTCGTATGCGGCGTATCTGGAATGTGTGCGCGAGATCAGCAAGGCCTGCGCATCGACTGGCGTGATCTGGGCCACTAATTTTCACGCGATGAAGCCCTTGATCGACTTCGGCAACGACGAACAAAAGAAGCGCCTGCTGCCTAAACTGGCGGACGGCGCGCTCGCCTCGCTGGTGATCACCGAGCCAACTGCGGGTTCCGACGCGACGGGGATGAAAACGTCTTTTCGTCCCGACGGCGACAGCATCATCGTCAATGGTTCAAAAACGTTTATTACCAACGGCGCGCATGCCGATCTGTTGCTGGTGTTCGGCAAGTGGAGCGAAATTAACGATGGCGACGACAGCAAGGCGTCGATTTCGGTGCTGGTGATGGAAAAAGGAACGCCGGGTTTGAAGGTGGTGCGCGAGGAAGACAAAATGGGCTTGCGCGCGTCCAGCACGGCAACCCTGGCCTTCGACAATTGCCGCGTGCCGCGCGCCAATTTGCTGTGCAATCCCGGCGATGGGCTGAAAATCCTATTGGCCTCGCTCAACAAATCGAGGCCCAGTGTGGCGGCGCATGCGCTGGGCATTGCGCGCGGCGCGTTCGAGGATGCGGTGAATTACATCAACGAGCGCAAGCAATCGGGCCGCAAAATTGTCGAGTTTCAGGGCATACAGTTCATGCTTGCCGATATGGCGACCGATCTCGCCCAGTGCGAAGCATGGTTGTGGCATGTCGCGCGCATGGTCGATGGGGGCGCCACCGACTTTGGCGTTGAGTCGTCGATGCTCAAGATGCGTGCGTCTGATATCGCCATGCGCATCACCACCGATGCGGTGCAGTTGCATGGCGGTTACGGCTACTGCAAAGACTATCGCGTTGAACGGTTGATGCGCGATGCAAAGATTACGCAAATCTGGGAAGGCACCAATCAGATCCACCGGCAGTTGATCGGACGAAGTTTTTTAAGGAAATGATTCTTAACCACAGATGAACACAGATAAACACAGATAGGGCCAAGGTCAAATTCAATCGTTTTCGATTTTGACTTTATCTGTGTTTATCTGTGTTCATCTGTGGTTAAAAAGTTTTTAAAATGCACAACACCAAAACAGTACAGCCGCTCGCCGGCATTCGCGTCCTCGACTTCAGCACCCTTCTGCCGGGGCCGCTGGCGACGCTGATACTCGCCGAAGCCGGCGCCGAGGTGATCAAGATTGAACGTCCCGGACGCGGCGACGAAATGCGCTCGTATCTGCCGAAATTCGGCGCCGATAGCGTCAACTTTGCCCTGCTCAATCGCGGCAAGAGGAGTATCGCCATCGATCTTAAGGATGCGGCCGCGCGCGAGTCACTGCTGCCTCTGATCAAGGAGGCGGACGTGGTGGTGGAACAATTCCGTCCCGGCGTGATGGATAGACTGGGCCTCGGCTACGACGCCTTGAACGCCATCAACCCGCGCATCATTTACTGCGCGATCACCGGTTATGGTCAGAGCGGCCCGCGCGCAGAAGTGGCCGCGCACGACATCAATTACGTCGCCGAGTCCGGCATGCTCTCGCTTGCGGCGGGCGAAGACGGCGCGCCTATCGTGCCGCCGGCGCTGATTGCCGACATAGGCGGCGGCGCCTATCCGGCGGTGATCAATATCCTGCTTGCGCTGCGTGCGCGCGACGCCAGCGGCAATGGCTGCAAGCTCGATATCGCCATGGGCGACAATTTGTTTACGTTTTTGTATTGGGCGATGGGCAACGGACTGGCCGCGGGCGAGTGGCCGAAACCCGGCGGCGAACTGGTGACCGGCGGCAGCCCGCGATTTTTTATTTATCGTACCCGAGACGACAAGTTCATCGCGGCAGCGCCGCTGGAGCAAAAGTTCTGGGAGAATTTTTGTGAAGCGATTAGTCTTGACGTAAAGTTTCGTGATGACGGCAACGACCCGGCAGCAACCAAACGCGCGGTCGCGCAACGCCTGCGCGAGAAAACCGCTACCGAGTGGCAGGCGTGTTTCGCGGGTAAGGACTTATGCTGCTGTGTAGTAGCGACGATGCAAGAGGCGCTCGACGATGCGCATTTCAAGGCGCGTGGTTTGTTCAACCGCCAGGTTTCTGCCGACGGCAAAACCATCGTCGCGCTGCCCGTGCCGGTGGCCGAAGTGTTTCGATCGTCAAACATCAATGCCGGCTATCCGGCATTGGGTGATGCAAACGACACACTAAAAACATAATAAAAACAAATAGTTACAGATATCCATGAAAGCATTGATCGTCTACGAACACGGCCCTGTCGAAAATCTCACGCCCGGCGAATTCCCCGACCCGAAACCCGGCACGGGTGAAGTGCTCGTCGATGTGCATGCGGCGAGCGTGAATTTCCCCGATCTGCTGGTGATCGGCGGCACCTATCAGAATCTGCCGCCGCGTCCCTTCGTGCCGGGCAAGGACTTTGCTGGTGTGGTGGCGGCGATTGGCGAGGGCGTCACCCGCGTGAAACCGGGTGATCGCGTGATGGCGCAGATCGAGCATGGCGCTTTTGCCGAGCGTGCCGTGGTGCGCGAAAGCCTGTGTTTTGTGATGCCCGCGAAAATGCGCTATGAAGAAGGTGCGGCGATGGGCCTGGTGTATCTCACGGCGCATTACGCATTGATCGAGCGCGCGCAGTTCCGTGCGGGTGAAACCGTGCTGGTCACGGGCGCGGCGGGCGGCGTGGGCCTGGCCGCGGTGCAACTCGCCAAAGCGTTGGGCGCGATTGTCATTGCGGCAGTCAGTTCGCAAGAGAAAGCGCAGCTTGCGTGCGAGAGTGGCGCCGATCATGTGGTCAGAACCGATGCGCTGGACTTAAGGGTATCGTTTCGCCAACAGGTATTCGATGCGGTGGGCGAGCGCGGTGTTGATCTGGTGCTCGATTCGGTCGGCGGCGACGTGTTTGACGCGAGCCTGCGCGTGCTGGCGTGGTGCGGGCGGCTGGTAATCATCGGCTTTGCCGCAGGGCGCATACCCGAAGTGAAGATGGGCTATCTATTGGTGAAAAATATTTCGTTGATTGGTTTGCAAAGCAGCGATTACCGCGACCGTGCGCCTGACGTGGTGCGCCAAGCGCATGAGCATCTGTTCGCGCTGTACAACGAAGGCAAAATCAAACCGCATGTGATGGCGGCGTATCCGATGAAGGATTATCTGGCGGCGCTGAACACGGTGAAGGATCGCAAGGTGCTGGGCAAAGTGGTTATTACCATGCGTGTTTGACAGCTTTCTTGGCGAAGCTTATAAATCTAAAACTTTCTTTGCCACAGAGGTCACAGAGCACACAGAGAGTGACTAGTGGGATTTGCTCT
>JANMXV010000070.1:0-1425 GCA_031381325.1 Betaproteobacteria bacterium
CTCTTGCGCAGCGGTTTCGCGCGCAAGAGCGAGGCCAAAGTTTGAACTCAAAACCACCGCGGAGGTGCAAAGGCGCAGAGAACTCCCGCAAAGAAAAGCACTTCTTTGCGTAACCTCTGCGCCTTTGCGCCTCCGCGGTGAAGCCGTTAGGGGTTTTCTTTGAATAATCCACAGTCACTAGCCGCCCGCATACGCGCCAACATCGAACGCGTAATGTCGGGGCAAACGCACACGGTCAACAAAGTGTTGGCGGCGTTTCTCGCCGGCGGCCACGTGTTGCTGGAAGACAATCCCGGCACCGGCAAAACCACCCTCGCCAAGGCGCTGGCCAAAAGTGTGAGCGTCGAATTCCGCCGCGTGCAGTTCACGCCCGACTTGTTGCCTTCAGACATCCTCGGCGTGTCTGTATTCAACCCGCGCGATCAGGATTTCAAGTTTCATGCCGGCCCCATCTTTACGCAGGTGTTGCTGGCCGACGAAATCAATCGCGCCAGTCCGCGTACGCAATCGGCGCTGCTCGAAGCTATGGGCGAAGGGCAAGTGAGCATCGAAGGCAAGACGCATGCGCTGGACGACCTGTTTTTCGTCATCGCCACGCAAAACCCGGTGGAGTTTCGCGGCACCTACCCGCTGCCCGAAGCGCAGATGGATCGATTTGCGGTGCGGCTGTCGCTCGGCTACGTCAGCGCAGAAGCGGAAGTCGCTATCGTCAACGCGCAGGAACAAGCGCATCCGCTGGACGCCTTGGAAGCCTGCGTCACAGCGCAGGATGTGCGCGCACTCAAGCAACAGGTGAAAAGCATCCGCATCAGCGACGAACTCAAGCGCTACGCCGTCGAACTCGCGCGCGCCACGCGCGGCGCTCCTTCGGTGCAACTGGGCGCCGGGCCGCGTGCGTCACTCGCGCTGACCCGCATGGCGCAGGCACTGGCGCTGGTGCAAGGCGGTGATTACGTCAAGCCCGATCATATCCGCGATATGGCGGTCAGCGTGCTGGCGCATCGTTTGTCCCTCGATCCGGCGGCGAAGTTTTCGGGGCTGAGTGCGCAGGATGTAGTGGCCGAGCTGCTCAAGTCTGTACCTGTGCCGATGTGACGTTTTAAAACTTTTTTGCCACAGATTTCACAGATTTACGCAGATAAACACGGCTCGTTCAGCCATACCACTCCGTCATTCTGGCGTACGCCAGAATCCAGTGCGTAATCCGATCCGAAGGATCTGAATAGATGCTTCGCATGGTTAAACGAACTGATAGGGGTAGAGAAGGGCGCTCGCCCTCCCCTCCCTCCGAACCGTGCGTGCGATTTTCCCGCACACGGCTCTCCAGTGGGTGGTTTCCTCATCGGGATTGGCTTGCCAGAGCATGAGCCTCGGTCATCGTGAAGAGTCCCAACTCAGCAAAGAATGCATTTGGCCAGCGGCGAT
>JANMXV010000130.1:0-2435 GCA_031381325.1 Betaproteobacteria bacterium
TCTGCGCCTCTGCGGTGAGTTTTTTCGCTCTTTAATTCACGCGGTACTGCTTCACCATCTTCTCATCGAGCTCAATGCCGAAGCCCGGTGTGTTCAACACTTTGATCATGCCGTTTTTCGCCTGCGGGCGGTTGATCCACATGCGCTGCCAGATTGGATCGCGATCCGGATGCGCGAAGCACTCGGCGTAAGTGCCGTGTGGCACGGCGGATAAGAGTTGCGAAGAAATCTGCGCTTCCTCGTGATGCGCCATTTGCACGCCTGCGGTGGCGCACAGTGCTGCGGCGCGCCGCCAGTCGGTGACGCCGCCGCCCTCGGATACATCGTAATTCACGTAATCCACCGCGCCGGCATCGAGTAGTCGCCGCACGCCCTGGCAGGTGATTTCACTCTGGCCTGCAGTCACGGGCATACGAATCGCTTTGCGCACGCGCGCCATCATGGCCGCGTCGTCGTACCAATGGCACGGCTCTTCGAACCATGCGATGTTCAGATGCTCGATCAGCCGCGCGAAGCGGATCGCATCCTGTGCGTTCCAGCCGCGATTGGCGTCGACGCAGATCATGAAGTCATTGCCGACGGCCTTGCGTGCGACAGCGACGCGCTTGGCGTCGTCTTCGGGCTTGAGGCCGCCGACCTTGAACTTGCAGCCCGCCATACCCGCCTTGCGGTACGACTCCACTTCCTTGCCGAAATCCGCGAGCTTTTTTCCCGGCATGTAATAGCCGCCGATGGAAATGATCGGGAGTGAATCGCGATAGCCGCCGAGTAATTCACGCACCGACTTGCCGAGTGACTTTCCGATCAGATCCCAGATCGCGCAGTCCATCGCCGAAATCGCTTCCATCAAAGTCTTGCGGTCGCCTTGTGCAATGGTGAGCGCAAACATTTTTTCCCAGATGCGCTCGTACTCGAAAATGCTCATGCCTTTTACCAGTGGGAACAGCACATCGAGAATCAGCCGTGCGATCTCGCCCGCATGCTCACGGTTGTCGCCGTTGTAAACATTGCTGGTGAGGCCATCCTTCGTGCGCAGGCGGGTAATCACCGTGCTGCGCTTCAACACGTTATAGGTCGAGCCGCCGAAATTCTGCGGCAGCGGGATGTCGATGGCGATGGTTTCTACGCTTTGAATTTTCATTTTGATGATTGTATAAAAAATGAATAAAAACAAATAGTTATGTTCACTTCACCTTCATGCCCGGCTGCGCGCCGCTGTCGGGCGACAGCAGGAATAACCCCGGCGCATCCCCGCTTGCGGCGAGCACCATGCCTTCCGACAGGCCGAACTTCATTTTGCGCGGCGCGAGATTGGCGACGACGACGGTGTGCTTGCCGATCAGTGTTGCGGGATCGTACGCCGCCTTGATGCCGGCGAACACCTGACGCGTGCCGAGTGCGCCGACATCGAGCGTGAGCTTTAGCAGCTTGTCGGCGCCTTCGACGTGTTCGGCATTGGTGATTTTCGCGATACGCAGATCGATCTTGGCGAAGTCGTCAATCGTAATAAGCGCATCAGCGCCCGTACTTTTCCCCTCTCCCCCCGGGGAGAGCGAAGCGAGGGGGGCGGAGCCGGGTAGGGGTGAGGGAGGCAGTGAGGGAGTTTTTTCCATAATTGTAATCCACAGTTTTTCCAGCACAGGTTCTGTCTGCTGCAGCACATCGTTATTCCAAAATCTCAGTACCGCAATGCCGAGTTTCTCCAGGGTCGCAGTTCGTGTTTCATCATGCGCGGCTTGTTCCTGATGCTGGCCCCCATCAAGTTCAACAGCCAGCATCAATTCGTGACAATAGAAATCAAGGATGAATTTCTTGCCGTCAGCTTCGACAGGATGTTGCCTGCGAAACTTGGCGCCGGCCATCCGCCGGTCACGCAACAGACGCCACATCAACTGCTCGGCGGTGGTCTGTTCCGTTCGCAACTTGCGCGCGAAGGCCAGCAAGTTTTCCGGCACTGGCAGGTGTTTTAACCCCTTTCCCTCACCCCCGGCCCCTCTCCCGGTGGGAGAGGGGAGCACACCGTGTGCTTGCGATGCATTCTGCGAGGGTGCGCTGGTTTGCTCCCTTCTCCCCTCGGGAGAAGGGCAGGGGATGAGGGAAGATGTTTTGGCCGCCTGTAAGTTTTCTTTGTTGGCTTCGACTAGTGCGACGGTCTGCTTTGGGTTGATGCGGCCGGTCAGATGCTTGTACGGCTGAATTGTGTGTCCGTACGGGAGTAGATACGTCAAATCCGCCCACGTTAGTGGTGGGATATTCAGGAACGACTCAACCTGTTGTGCAAGCGTAGGTAGCACAGGCTTGAGATAGATAGTCAATAATCGAAACAAATTGAGTAGCAATGTGCAAGACCAATGCACATATTGTTCTTGATTGGGATCTTTTATTCTCGTCCAGGGAGCCCATTGAGTAGCTGCCTCGTTGAAGTCGTCTGCGAG
>JANMXV010000137.1:0-2655 GCA_031381325.1 Betaproteobacteria bacterium
ATCAATTTCCGCGTAGGTGACGTCGCGTTTGTTTTTGAGCAGCGCGTGTACGATCTCGCGCGAGCGTTCGGGTGAAAATCGCCAGTCGGTGGTGAACGACACCACCAGAAAACCGGCCTGCGCCGGCGCCAGCGCCTTTGCCAGATCGCCATCATGATCAAAAGCGGGATCGAAGTAATCCAGCGCTTTGGTAATGCGCAGATAGGTGTTGGCGTCAAAGTAACCGGAAAACTTGTCGGCCTGGTAGCGCAGATAGGATTCGATTTCAAATTCCGCATCAAAGGTGTAGTTCACGCGGTCCGCTTTTAGCGTGCGGCCGAATTTGCTGGCCATTTCATCGTCGGAAAGGTAGGTGATGTGCCCCACCATGCGCGCCACCCGCAGGCCCCGGCGCGGATGCACCCCGTGCGCGTAATAATCGCCACCGTGAAAATCCGGATCGGTCAATATCGCCTGCCGCGCTACTTCATTGAACGCGATGTTCTGTGCGGAGAGATTGGGCGCGCACGCGATTACCAGCGCATGGCGTGCGCGCCGCGGGTAGGCAATGCTCCATTGCAAACACTGCATCGCACCCAGACTGCCGCCCATTACCGCGGCAAATTGGCGGATGCCCAATTGATCCGCGAGACGCGCCTGAGCGTTGACCCAGTCTTCAACCGTCACCACCGGAAAATCGGCGCCCCAGGGCTGGCCCGTTTCCGGATTGACCGACAGCGGCCCGGTTGAACCATGACAGCCGCCCAGATTGTTCACGCCCACCACAAAAAAACGATTGGTATCGAGCGGCTTGCCGGGGCCGATCATGTTGTCCCACCAACCTACGTTAACCGGATCATCCGCGTAAACCCCCGCGACATGGTGCGAAGCATTAAGCGCATGGCACACCAGCACGGCGTTGTTGCGCGCGGCATTGAGCGTGCCATAGGTCTCGTACGCGAGCTCGTAATTCGCGATGGCGCGCCCGCACTTGAGCGGCAACGGCTCACGAAATGCCGCACGTTGCGGTGTCGCTACACCCACGCTGGAACTGGCGATTGTTGTGCTTGTTGTATCCATGAAAACAAAAACCCGGCAAGCTTGCGCAATTACCGGGTTTGAGTCGCGTGGCCTGAACTAGTCTGCCATCATCTCTTTAGCCGGATTTATTGCGCGCCCGCAATCTGATTTCAAATCGGCGCGTCAAAACAAGCACTTACATTACACCCCTGCCACCGGTTTGTCAATTTGCAAGTCGTAGCACAACTGAAAGCCGACGACGATGCCGCCATCCGGCCCGTCCCCCTTTTGCCAAGTGAAAAGATCAAAGTAATCGTCGCGAAACCAGCGCCGCCGCACGCTCGAATCTTGCTGCGCACACCGGCCATCTCACGCAGCACTGGGCGGGCTCACACCGCATTGCGCGTGTTAAGTTTAGCCAGCAACGATTTTAATCTCACCGGGTCGCTCGCATTCAACATTTTTCGCGCCGCGGGTTTCAGTGCGGCAGCGTCGGCGCCGAGCACCTGTTGCTTCACATCCGGCACGTTCGCCGAATGCATTGAAAAACAACGCAGCCCCAATCCCAACAACAAACGCGTGAGCGAAACATCGCCCGCCATTTCGCCACACATGGTGACGGGCACACCCGCCTTGTCCGCGCGTTTGATGATGGACGACACCAGCCCCAGTATTGCGGGATGCAGCGGATCATACAAATAAGCCACGCTGTTGTCGGTGCGGTCTATCGCCAGCGTGTACTGGATCAGATCGTTGGTGCCGATGGAAAGAAAATCGAGTTTGCGCAAAAATACATCCAGCGCCAGCGCTGCAGCGGGCACCTCAATCATGCCGCCGACGCGAATGCCGCGGTTATAGGCAATTCCTTCTTCGTCCAGACTTGCTTTCGCACGCGCGATCATAAGCAAGGTCTGATCAATTTCTCCTGAACTCGCCAGCATGGGAATCAGAATGCTGATGTCGCCAAAGTGCGACGCGCGCAGCAACGCGCGCAGTTGGCTCAGAAAACGCTGCGGTTCGGTCAGGCACAGACGAATCGCGCGCAAACCCAGCGCCGGGTTTATGGCCTGGGACACGCCATCTTCGGTGTGCTTGTCCGCGCCCAGATCATAGGTGCGGATGGTTACCGGCAAGCCCTTCATCGCCAGTGCAACGCTGCGGTACGCCTCAAACTGTTCGTCTTCGTCAGGCAGATCACTGCGGTTCAGAAACAGGAATTCGCTGCGAAACAGGCCGATGCCCGTAGCGCCGTGGGCCAGCGCCTGCTCGACGTCTTCGGGTAATTCGATGTTGGCGTGCAGTTCCACCGCAACACCGTCACGGGTGACCGCGCGCGTATCGCGCAGGCCCGACAATTTATGGCGTTCAACGCCGAACGCGCGCTTGCGCTGCTGATACTCGGCCAGCACGCGTTCATCCGGGTCTACGATCAACACGCCGTTGGTCCCGTCAACGATGATGAGTTCGTTCTCGCGCACCAGTTCGCGCGCGCGATGCAGGGCCACGATTGACGGAATATTCAAACTGCGCGCAACGACAGCGGTGTGCGAAGTGGAGCCGCCCACATCGGTGATGAAACTCGCAAAGTTATGGCGTTTGAATTGCACTACGTCAGCGGGTGACAGATCGTGCGCCACCAGAATCAGTTCCTGCTCG
>JANMXV010000141.1:0-3819 GCA_031381325.1 Betaproteobacteria bacterium
GCGTCGGCAATGCCGAGATCCCGATACTTAAAAAAATCACGCAGTACAACACCTTTGAACTCGGTGTCGCCCAGTTTCACGTGAGAAAATTTCATGACAGTTTCTTACGACATGGTGCGCTCTCCTTGTGTGGAAATAACAGTCATATCGAAAGCATAAATTGTTCCCGCAGAGCAAAGCCGGCAGGCAGCGGGACTTATGCTCCGTTACGCGCAAAGCTACGGCGCAATTGGGATTGTGCCCACGTGGGCTGAGTGGAAATTTGCGGGAGGTAAATAACCCCGCGCTTTCAATCCAGGCGCACGTTCGCCTCGCGTGCGATCCTGCTGTAGCGCACGCCATCCGTCTTTAACAACGCCGCGAACTGTTCGCTCGATCCCGGCGCCACGATCAGGCCCTGCGTACGCATCAGATTCCGCACTTCAGGCGTGTTCAGCACTTTGTTGATTTCGGTGTTGAGCCGCGTGATCACTGCTGCCAGCGTGGCTGATTGCACCACATAGCCGTTCCAGTTGATGGCTTCTATTTCCGGTACCCCCGCTTCGCGCGCGGTAGGTACATCAGGCACCAGGGGATCGCGCTCGGCGCTGGTGACGGTCAGCGCGCGCAGCCTCGCAGACTTCACGAACGGCGCAACGGAAAACAAATTCACCAGGACGCCGGTAATGTGTCCGCCCACCGCTGCGGTTACCGCGGGCACCTCCCCCTGATAAGGCGCATGCACAATATTGACCCTGTGTGCGAGCTTGATCGCTTCGCCGAGCATATTGTGGCTGGTGCCGGGACCGGAAGTGCCATAGCTGATTTCATCGGGCCGCGCCCGGGCCAACGCCAGGTATTCCTTCATGTTTTTCACGGGCAGCGAAGGGTTGACGGCGACCACCATCGTCAACCCCATGGCCTGCGCCACCGCTTTGAAATCTTTCTCGGTATCGAACGGCACCTTGCTGCGCACCGCGTGATGCATGGTGAAGCTGGGCCCTATCGACAACAAAGTGTAACCATCACCGGGCTGGCGGGAAACGTATTCGGTGCCGATCACGGTGCCGCCGCCGGGGCGGTTTTCCACCAGAACATTCTGCCCCAACTGCATACGCTACGCGAGGATGCGCGCAGTCACATCGAACGAGCCGCCCGCCGGAAACGGCACGATTATGCGGATTGGTTTTGATGGAAAAACTTGGGCCTGCACGTGCGCGGCAATAGGGCCACCCAACAGCAGCGTGGCGCAGACGGCTACTCGCAATCGGGTCATGCCTTACTCCCCGGTCTCACGATGAAGCGATGATTATAGGCTGCTACCTGGCGCAGTGTAGTTCAGCGGCTCGATGGCGCAATAGGGATGAAGCCCTACACAAGCTAATATGGATTGATGTGGCCTTACTCGTGTAGGTGTGCGAGTAGTTCATTCGCGTATCAAGAGCCGCATGGAGATTACATACAGTGCAATAGGGCTTGCTCCCACGAGCCCGATGGAAAATACGCAGTCACGCGAACACTAGCCGGAAAAGGTAGTATCTGATTTTCGGACAAATTTTGTGAAGAATAATCGCAAAGCAGATTTGTTAATGGCGATTCAAAGGCGCGTAGGGGTGGTAAGCAAACTCCGTGGAAGTCAGTCGCTTATTGAAACCGCGAACGGCACTCGAATCTACCTGCGGTATTCAAAAATACACGGAAACGGGACGACGTTTTACGGGCTACGCCATGTTGACCTTAACACCCTAGATGGACACCGTGCCTACATTTGTTTCAGCTCCGATTCAGAACCCCCGTTATTTATTCCATATGGCGACTTTGAAGCGGTGATCCGGCAGTCTCCTCTGGCATCCGATGGCCAATACAAGGCGCAAATCATACATGAACCAAGTTCCAAGGAACTTTATCTTCCGAGAGTCGGACACTTTAATGTCGATGCGTTCGGTGGGGTAGATACCTTGAGTGTTGCAGAAGATCAGAGCGCGCAGAATATCATATTGAATTTGAGTCATTGGCAAACTCAAACGCTTTTGGGGGGCATCGGGGCATTGAAAGGATACGGGGTCTACGTTCCTCCAAATAACGTTGATCTTCTCGACTGGGCGCTTGTGCAACGCTTTCATCCTGTCAGTTCACTCCCCAAGTACGTTGAGGACAGAACGCGGTTTGCATCAGAAATTGACGTAATTTGGATTGATCATAAGCACGATCTCATTGTTGCGGCATTTGAAGTCGAGCATTCGACGTCCGTCTATTCGGGATTGTTAAGATTTAACGATGTGTTACTTACTTGCGCTGGAGATAGTCGGTTCTTCGTGGTATCTAACGAGTCGCGTCGAGATTTGTTCGTTCGACAACTTCAACGTCCAACATTTCAACGCAGCGGTCTTAGTGAGCTTGCAAGTTTCCTAGACTACGCCAATGTGTTTGACTGGCATCGGCGTCTAAATATCTCATCCCAGGAGAGGACGCCCAATGCGTATCGCTGAAATGCATTCTCATTTGAACGGTCTTGAGTTCATGCTTATTCACAAGTCATCGCTCTGGGCGGAAATCAGAAACATCGTGGAGCACGTTAGCGCAGTCCCCGAAGTCAACGCTTATCCACATCGAGAACTTCTGCAAAGAACGCGGGTTGACGCGGCAGGAATTACGATGCAACTCGAAAAACTGTTTGGCGGAAATGCTTGGAGTGGACGTACCCATCTCAATCCCGGCGGTATTGCTTTACGTGCCAGAGAGTTCGCCTTAGAGTCAAAAAACTCAAATGAAGACAGTGATTGTCTGGATTTCGGAGGCATTCAAACGGGTTTCGTGAAAGAGCGTGTCGCGGTTGAGGTTCAGTTCGGAAATTACGCGACCGTCGCCTATGATATGTTTGTAAAACACGTGGCGTTTTACATAGACGATCAGATCGACGTGGGTATTGAAATACTCCCGATGAAGAAAATGCAATCCCAGATGAGTTCAGGCGTGCCGCCCTATGAGAGAGCGCTCTATAACATGATCCGACGGGGGCGGAGTGTTCCTGCTGTACCGCTTATAGTTGTAGGGGTAGAGTCGTAGTTTTGTCGCTGATGACAGAATGTCGCTACAAACTGCGCGTCCTCAACTGGCGTCCCTTGCTGGAACAATCGGCAACAACAAATAAGACTCACGTCCACCACCAGCATGCAGCGTGACGTTACCGCCAAACACATCCGTCGGTCGGCTGTCAGCGTCGTTGTGCGTCATACCGCCGGTGCCGCGCGTGCCGTAATGGAATTTCTTGGCGAATTCCGCGAGTTCGCCTTCGTATTCGTAATCGCAGCCTTTCACGGTGAGCGCTACGCGCCAGCCGGCGGGCACGACGATGCAACTGGTGACAATTTCGACATCGCATTCATAAACTTCGCCGGGGGTTAGCAGTTCTGCGCGGTCATGCGGATGATACGGCCGGTAAGGTTTGCTCTTTTGCAGATCGAGCCGGCGGTGTGAGGCGCGCAACCAGCCGTTGGCAATGGGTGTGTTGGGGTCGGTGGAACCCATGAAGGTGAGTTCCTTGCCCTGCAGATCGAACACGCGCACGATCACGAACAGGTCCGCGTCTTGGGTTGTCGATGACACCCACAGTTTGGCCGCCATGGGGCCGGTGATCTCGGTGTCTTTTTCCAGTGGCGGCGTGGTGAATGTCACGCCTTTGCCGAGCGCTTCGTACGAAACATGGCTTTCGTGCGCGCCGGGTTTGGCACTGAGCGACTGATTCGCGGCGTTGAGATAGAACTTCGTCCACTGCGTGCGCGCGAGCGGCCATTCGTTTTCATGGCGCAGCACGAATTTTTCGCCAGGGTGGCGCACATT
>JANMXV010000151.1:0-4274 GCA_031381325.1 Betaproteobacteria bacterium
CATATAAGGTCGGTCCCGCCAAAAACGCCATATGCGCCCTGCCTCGAACCACCGAATTCACGTACCAATCCGCGGGCGGCGATACCAGCCATTTGCCGCCGGTAACTGCTTCCAATTGCGCTGCATTCCAGCACTGGCCGGGTTTGCTCTCGTTGATGATTGAAGCAAACTCATGCTGGTAATACAGTGATCCCGGCAGTCGCAAGCGTATGCGCTCAGGCATGGTGTGCAGCCATGACTGGCCCTCCACGCCAGTCACGCCAAACTGCAATCGAAAATCCATGCTGATCATTTTTTCAATAAGGGGTGGGCGCAATCCATAGTAATCACGATAAATTACTCCGGGCTTACAACGGCTGGTGGGCCACATCCAGTCGCAAGGATCGTGGGCCATGCCTAGCCCAAAGGGAGGCATAGATCCTTCCGCAATTGGTTTGGCCTGAATATCCAGCAGGTAATCTTCACTCAGCGGTTCGTCGATCGTCCAGTAGGATTCCACCCACAGCATTTGACGCCGGCGCATTTCTCTTACGGACGCGGGAACGCGGTAGCCCAGTAACGTCAGTGGACCCAACTTGAGCGGAGCGATTTGCGCGTCCTTTGGCACCTCGCTAATGGTCCACGCCGGGAGCGGCATTGACAGAGCCGCGGGAGGCGTGAAGGCGGGCTGGGGCGGTGGTGCGATGCCTGCGGGTCTTACATCGCGCGGCGGCAACCCATCCAGCAACAACATGGCCTCTCCGGTCTGCGTCAACTCAAAAGGCGTGTGAAAGATTTGACACGCCTGTATGAAGTTAGAAGTGATGCGCGTAGCCTCCGCACCTGTGGCCGACTCGCTAAAGCCGTAGCCGACTTTCACCGGTGAGAAGCATACTTGCGTGACACCGTTGTGGGCGAGTGCAAGCGTAAACACGCCCGAAGCGGCGAAATCCTTGCGAACGGAATCAAACAAAAGATCGCCAGCGTCATGAATGATCGGACGTCCTTGGTAGACCTCCACGCCCTGAAGAATATGCGCTGAACTTCCCAGTACGGCATCGGCGCCCGCTTCGATGATCGCGTGACCAGCCGCAATCTCGTTTGCACCAGGAGTTTTCTCCAGATTTTCACCCCAATGAACGGCCACCAGAACGATGTGGGCCTGCTCGCGCGCGAGGGCGATTCGCGGCGCTAATTCAGCACGCCAAAGTTCAGGTTTATCCAGCGGCATGTGCCAACCGCCGGCACTATCCGGCTTGGCGGCGAAGTGAGGCTTAGTCGCATCAATGGAAAACACGGCTACCGTAAATTCGCCGGCGCGGGCGAACGCCGGACGGCTGGCGGCCTGCAAATTCGCGCCACTGCCCGCGTGCAGGATAGGCATTGCGTCCAGATATCCGATTTGCTCCAGTAACGCTTCAGCGCCGTAATCGCCGCTGTGGTTGTTAGCGGTTACCACGAGATTCACGCCAGCCACCTTTAACAGTTCAAGCATTTCCGGGCGTGCGCGGTAGTAGTAAGGCCCGCCCTCGCCCTTGGGGATACCTTGCTCGCCTCGGGTGGCAATCACGCACTCCAGATTGACTATACTTAAATCGGCTTCTTGCAGGGGCGTCACGCCGCACAGGGCATTCGCATTGCCCAGCTCCCGCGAACGCAAGTGTTGTCGGCGTCCCAAATTGACGTCACCGCCAAACGCTACTTTCGGGCCGCTGGGCTTCGTAAGGGCATGTGCCTGGATTGCTGCTGAAACTGCTTTCTGTCCTGCTTTGAGAAACTTGTGATACGCGACGAAACCGGACAGGTAATGCTCCACATCGTCGATCCGCACGCGGAAACTGTGATGGCGAATGAAAAAACTGTTGACGATGCGCGCGGGGTTCTTGAAGTACATCGCCAGCTCCGGCCAGAAATGGCCGTTCAGCAAATAATGCGCACGATAATGCAGCGCACGATAAAACTTCTCTAAATCTATTTCCGAAAGAAGATGGCGAACTGCCGGCGTGCCGTCGATACGCTGCAACATCCGCTCCGCCGCCATCATCAGTTCGAGCAGGGTAGGGTAGGTGGTTTCGCGCTCGAGAACGAAATCCAGATGTTCCGCCACGTTTTGCAGTCCAAAGCGAAAGTAGCGCTCTTCGGGGCGGTAAAGGGTGAGCTCATTGACACAATAACCCAGCCAATGATCGTGAGATTGCCAGTGTTTTTGTTCAATAAAGTAAGCAAACGCCTTCTCGACCATCGTCAACCAGCGCGGATCTTTGGTAAGTCCATAGAGACGCATCAATCCAAATGCGGCCTCACCATCGTAGTAAATAATCCTGAACGCTTCTTTGAGCGATAAATCCGGATAACTTAGGACATGCACGAATCTACCGGACGCCGGGTCTTGCATGTGCGCAATGCCGAGCGCCAATGAATTCATCAGTGCGTCAAACTTGCGCGTTTCGGCTGCCTCGGAATACTTCACCAATGCCAACAGGCACACCGCATTGCCGCCCAGCTTGATCTCGCCGTCCGTATCCACCAGGAAAGCGGCGCGCTTGCCTCCGGGCAGATCGACGTCCTTGATCAAATTTTGCGTCAGGTAATTGATCGATCGATCAATCGCTTTCTTGAGCACTGCACTGTGCGTAAGTTCCCACGCCTCTACCATGGCATAGGTGCTACTCGCATGACGCAGTGCGTTGTAGTGGTCTATCAGCCGATCAAAGCATGGGAAATAGCCGTAAACAAACCTGCCGGTCTTTTGCACCTGTGCAGCAAGGTAATTGGCGCCGCGATCAACAAGGTCTGCAACATCGTTTGCCGCAAGCGGCTGCATTTGCCTGAGCCCGCAGTCCAGCCCCGGCCCCGGCAACTCATGTACGGCGCTGCTCGAATCGCAGAACACGCCGCAGGTGGACAGGACGAATACCGGATCGTCTGCAACGAAATCCAGCTTCTTGACGTCGCCGTAGCGCGAGGCGGCATACGCCTTGAAATTCTCAACGTTTAATGCCGCGTTCGGCTCATCTTTGCCAAGATACAGCATCGCGTTGGCATTTAGCTCCTGCTCCATAAACGCGTACTTGAATCCGGCATCCAGCGACAGTCCGTATCTGAAGTAATTGCGCTTGATTCCCAACAGCCGAGCATTCAGCGCTTTCCAGGTCAGCGACTCTGCTTCGGATACCCAATCGACTCTTAGCCATCGGCCTTGCAGTTTGTGCTTGGCCATGAGCTTTCTGAGCTTAACCACGCCCAGCGTCCAAGCTTGATCAAACGCTTCAGAGGAAACCTGAATAGTCTGAGCGCGCTGCTTGCCATCGCTCACCGAGAAGAACAGCGTGATCGCAGGAAAAGGTGCATGCAATACGATGCAGCGAGTCGTGGCAACCGCGCGCGCGCGAACCAGTTGTTCTGAAAACAGCATTTTTCGCCATTAAGCTAACTATCTGAAAATTATAGCTTATTGGGAGGTAAAAAAGCGCTGGGTTTTTGTTTGGTAGCGCGCCGCCCAAAAAAAGACGGGCGGCTTTCGCCGTCCGCCTCCATCCTACGCCGGCGCAGAATTGCGCGCCGAAGTAATCGGACGTTAGCCGTCAATCTTCAGGTTCTGTGCCGAGAGCAAGGCCTGAATAATCTGCTCGGTGTTAATGGTCCCGTTGTGGGTCAGGTCAACGCCCTGCAGGGTAACTTTTTCGGTAGCGCCTCCCGGCTTGCCATCGACATTGATAGTGAGCACGGTATCTGTGCCTTCTTTTCCGAAGCTGAGATAGCTGGTGAGGTTGTCCTTATTCTCCCCGGTCAGCAGGTCGCTCAGATCCAGCACGTCGCCGCCTTTTCCGGAATGGAAATCGGTGATGACATCTTTCGCTCCACCTTTCTCGTCGCCCTTCGCGAACTTGAAGGTATCACTGCCACCGCCACCGGTGAGAATGTCGTTACCCTGTCCACCGACGAGGATGTCATTATGGTCGCCACCCGTTAGAACGTCGTTTAGTTTGCCACCGACAAGGGTGATGCCGGCAGAACTATCACCAATGTGTCCATCTGTCGGCTTGTTGTCATCGGCATGCTTGGCGTCAACGATCACCGGCTTGCTGTCATCGGCGTGCTTGGTGTCAACGATCACCGGCTTGTTGTCATCGGCATGCTTGGTGTCAACCACCACCGGCTTATTGTCATCGGCATGCTTGGTGTCAACGATCACCGGCTTAGTGTCATCGGCGTGCTTGGTGTCGACGATCACCGGCTTGCTGTCATCGGCATGCTTGGTGTCTACGAACACAGGCTAGAAGTCATCGGCATGC
>JANMXV010000172.1:0-6178 GCA_031381325.1 Betaproteobacteria bacterium
TCCAAGCGACTAAGGATCTCAAGATTGAAGATTTTTACTTCCGCTTCGTTGTGCTCGATTACGTTTGGATACGATTAGGCGAGGCAGGATTAATCGATCACTATCGTCCGTTGTGGAATGCAATGCTTGACGGTTTCGGTAACAAGATTCCTGGAATAAATCGAGCGAAGCAAAAGCGGTCTGCATGGGATACGATTCATCCCGGCAAAGGATGGCCGGAACTCACGTCTGCCGGAAAGCACCCGATAGAGACCCTTTTGGCTAACGTAAAAGCGTTTTTCGAAAAGTAGAGCGACTCGGAAGTTATTAGCAATTTAGAGTTACATTCTAACCGAGACACTACCAATCGAGCGAAATGTACTGTACAAGCATCGTCGAAAACTACAAAATATCCTTGAAAAACAGATGCATATCCTCTAGCACCTCAACTTCACGCACACGCCGCGCCAGCAATTCAATGCGCGTACTATCCAACGCACACGCGCCGAGCCGGAAACACTCGTCGAACTTCTGCTGAATCTCCGCGTCCGTCACCGGCGCTTCAAGACTGCCGGGTACGTGCTCCACGCGAGTGGAAATCTCGCCATGCGTTTTCGTACGCATGCGCAGCACGATGGGACCGCGCGTGCCCTTTTGTGTTTCGTCCACATGCACGTTGACTTTGCCGACGTGCCGGTTGATCTTCGCATCGCGCGCGGCAGATTCCTGGATTTCCGCAAGACCCAGCTTACGCCGCACCAGCAGGCACGCAATCGTGTAACGCACACTAAACTGCGCGGCGACTTGCGCGTCACCGCTCGGATCGTAGGCATTGCCGACGAGACGCGCGGTGTACGGCGGCAGGGTCACATCCACGGAAATCACATCGTCAGGCTGCAAATTATATTTGTAGATCAGTTCCAGCGTGCCGGCGATGCTGGTGTGATTGGCGCCGCAACTCGGATACATCTTTATTGAGCCGAGCACATTGTCGAAGCGGCTGCCCAGTTGATCCAGCACCAGAGCTGCGTCACCACCCTGATACATCTTGAACAGACCAAACTTGCCCTCGAGGGCCTGTGCCGGCCCCGTGATGCCGCGTTGCGCCAGCAGCGCTGCATGCACACCCGCGCGCGCCGCAAACGCCGACATCATGCGCTTGGACAGCGACGGATCGATATTCGCCTGCTGCGTGCCCGACGCCTGCATGAACGCAATGCCCAGCGCGTGGCGCGTTTCCAGCACATTCAGTCGCAGCAGGCGCGCGCAAGCGGCAGCCGCGCCAAACACGCCGTAGATGGGCACGTAGTGAAAACCGGCATTGGGTACGTCGGCGGCAGCGGCCAGCCGGTAGGTAAGGTCTGTACCGATCACCAATGCAGCAAGAAATTCCCTGCCGGACAAGTGCAACCGTTCGGCCATCGCCAGCGCCGCCGGCAGCACGGTGATGTTCACATGCACCGACGCGCCACTGCCGATGGCGTCGTAATCCAGCGCGGCGGAAGTCATGCCATTGATGAACGCCGCGGACATCGCTGGTAAGTTCCCACCGTAGGCCCAGGCACTGCTATCCGCCCGTCCACTTTCATCCACCAGCAGCGCATGCACTTCACGACACCCCGGCGCATCCGAGCCTGCCCACGCCACCGCCAGCGTGTCGAGCATGAAGCGTTTGGCGGCAGTGAGCGACGCTTCGGGTATCGCCGCGTAAGGGGTATCGACAATGGTTTGCGCCAGCCGGTGCGTGACCGTCAGTCCTGTTTCCTGCGCAATCGCGCCCGCTGCAAGGTCAGTCATGGCTTTAGCTCCATTTCAAGCGGCGCACGGCTTTCATGCGCTGCACCGAATCGGCCGCCAGATGCGTCCAGATCACCGCATCGCGCGCGAGCTTGTCCACCCGCGGGTCCATTTGCGACACACCGGCGCCGCCGTGTATATCCATATTCAGCCGCGTCACGCGCTGAATCACATCGCTTGCGAAATTCATCAGCAGCACGTTGTTGATCGACTGATACCCGAGTCCGGCATCCGCCTCCATCGCCACGCGCATCACAAACGAACGCAGCGCCTCGGTCAGCATATGCATTTGGCACCAGAAACTCGGTGGAGCCTTCGGTCTGTTTCACATTCGGGTTGGTGCGCGTGCTCACGAAAAACAGCTTTGCCACGCTGCCGTTGGCGATAAAACATTTTTCGCCGTTGAGCAGCCAGTCGGCGCCCCCACTTTCGTTTACCGGTTCCGCCTTGAGCTTCCACCCCGCGCGCGGGTCTTCCTCCGGCGGCAGCCGGTGATCGGAACCGGCGTTGGGCTCGGTGCCGGCGTGAACCAGAAAAAACGTATCGTCCTCGATGAACGGCTTGAGAAAGCGCGCCTTCTGATCGTCGGTGCTTAACGAATAGTTCATGCCTTCCCCGTGGTTTTTCGCATCAGTTTTCTCCTCAGTTCTCTCTAATACGCGCTTCTTTTATCAGCTTGGTGATTTTAGCGATATCGGATTTTATCTTGGCAGAAAATTCCTCCGCCGTACCGCCTGCGACCTCAACGCCGATATTGAGGAATCTTTCCTTCACCTCGGGCTTGTTCAGAACAGTCCGATCAGGCCGGGGCCGGTACCCTTGTAAGCCACCTGCACGATATTCACGCCCGCCATGCTCTTGAAAAGCTCCGCCGCCAGATGCGGATTGGCGCCGATGGTACCCGCCGCGTAATTCAACTGGCCGGGGCGCGCCCTCGCCAACGCGATGAGTTCCTTCACAGATTTGACCGGTAGCGACGGATCCACCACCAGCACGTTAGGCGTGCTGATGATCAAGGTGATCGGCGCAAAGTCCTTCAGTGCGTCCCACGGCACACTGCGAAACAGCGGCAGTATCCACAGCGGCGTGCCTTCGACCAACAAGGTGTAGCCATCGGCTGGGGCTTTGGCAACAATTTCTCCCGCGATCGACCCGCGATTCTCAACGATCACCTGCTGGCCCAAGCCTTCGGACAGCACCGGTGCGATCAACCGCGCCACCACATCCGAGCCGCCGCCGGGCGCGAGCGTGACGATGCGCACGAGCTTGTTGGGATAGGCCTGTCCTGAGCTTATCGAAGGGTCCTGAGCTAGAACCGGCAGCGACGCAGCCCACATCACTGTTGCACATGAGATCGCAAAACCATAGCGTAACCGCACCATTCGTTCCTCCACATTGCGAGCGCGAATGGTAGCGCGAGTCGGCGGCGGATAAGGCACGAAGTCACGCGCTGCGATATGCGATGATGCGAACTTGCGCTTGAGATGCCCTGCTTCCGCTGCAGTGAATATCACGTAAGTATTTGTTTTTATTGTATTTTTAATGACTTCATTACAGGACAAGCAACCCCCGGCATTTGATAAAGTGAAGATACTGTCGCCGCCGATCCGCGCATCGATGCGTTGCGCGCCAAAACGGCGCTGCATGAACACGAACCTTATACGCGTGGCTTTTATGATCCGGCGCAACGTGCCAATGCGATACGGATCACGTTCGCGGACAGTACGCAATCTGCGCGTATTGAAGTCGTGTATCCGGTGGGCCACCCACGCCGCCGCAAGGAAGGCCTGCCGCTGCTGATGCGCAAATTTGAGACCAATGTCGCGCGCGTGTTTCCCGAAAAACAGCGTAGACAAATCATCCGTCTTTGCAGCGACCGCGTGCGTCTTGCGGCCACACCCGTTCATGCATTCCTCGACTTGCTTGCAACTTAACAACACTGCCATGCCCTTACTTCGCTTTATTGCAGCCGCAATTCTGCTGTGCGCCGCCAGCGTCGCTACCGCCCAGCCCGCTTCGACTGGCTCAGGACAGACCTACCCCAACAAAGCGGTGCGCATGGTCGTGCCTTACGCACCGGGCGGCCGGGGTGGACATCATGGCGCGCATCCTCGCGCCCAGACTCGGCGCTGCGATGGGCCAGCAATTCGTGATCGACAATCGCGGCGGCGCGGGCGCCATCATCGGCACCGATCTGGTCGCCAAAGCTGCGCCCGACGGCTATACGCTGTTGTTCATGACAAGGCGGGGCGGCTGCGCGCACTGGGCGCCAGCAGCGCCAAACGTCTCGCGGTGCTGCCCGAGGTGCCGTCCATCGCGGAGAGCGGCTATCCCGGTTTTGACCACACCGACTGGTATGGCGTGGTAGCGCCGGCGAACACACCCGCCGCGGTGGTTACCCGGCTCAATACCGAGATCAACGCCGCACTGGCCGCGCCGGAAGTGCGCGAGCGTGTCGCCGCCATGGGCGCGGAATCCGCCGGCAGCACGGCGCAGGAATTCAGCGCCCGCATCAAAATAGAAATCGAAAAATGGGCGCGGGTGTTCAGGAAACCTGCCCTGTAACAGCAGCGTCCGCCGCCGATCCGCGCATACAAGCCGTTAATTTGCCTGCAAGCCTGCGGCCTTGACCACGCGGCTCCCTTTTTGGCGATCCCGGTTTCGGTAGGGCGCGTCATACTTCCCGCCCGAGCGGTGAGGTTCATGGGCAGGGTTCTGTCACCAACGCACGTTTCGCTGTTTCCGCGGCTACCTCCGCATCGAGTAGTTCGATCAAAGTGCGCACCCACAATTCGCGGATGTTGCGTCCGATAAACACCATGCGCGTGCTGCGCTCTGCCGATGGCCAGCGCGGCAACCACAGCGGCGCGTGATAAACATGCTGCACGCCGTGTATCACGGCAGGGCGCTCCGGCGCTTCGAGCACGCGCACGATACCCTTCATGCGCAATAAGTCCGCGCCGCAGTTTTCCGCCAGTGCCGACAGCAGCAGCGGCAGCGTCGCCGCGCGCAGCGGCTCTTCACGCACAATGCAAAAACTCGTGATATTTTCAGAATGTTGATGCGGAGGGTGCTGCAGAGGGTTCGGAGGGTACGCAGGCCCGCCCGCGGCCGCGATGGATTCGTGGGCGAGCCACGCGCCCACGTCCGCATGCTTCCCGGCTACATCATAAAAACCGCAATCGAATAACACCGACGGTGCAATCGCGCCGCGCACGGCGGCAATAACCGGTGCGCCCGGATTGACGGCGGCAAGCTGCTGCTTAATGGCGTCCGTCTGCGCACCCGCAAGATCGGTCTTGGTAATGACGATGCGGTCGGCAACTGCAACCTGACGCCGTGCTTCCTCGTGATTTTCGAGTGTTGTTATTCCCATCAGCGCATCGACGGTAGTGATCACGCCGTCGAGCGCGTAGACGCCGATGAGATCGCGGCCGGTCATCAGCGCGTGCAGTATGGGCGCGGGGTCGGCCAGACCGCTGGTTTCGATAACCACGCGCTCGAACGGCGGCACCGTGCCCTGCGCGCGCCGCGCCGCAAGGTCAGCGAGCGTGAGCGTGAGATCGCTGCGTACGTTGCAGCACAAACAACCGTTGGAGAGCTGGACAAAACTCTCGTCGCTGGTTTCGATCAGATCATGGTCGAGCGCAATCGCGCCGAACTCGTTGATGATGACCGCAGTGCGGCCCATCGCCGGATCGCGCATGAGGTGCGCAAGCAAGGTGGTTTTGCCGCTGCCGAGGAAGCCGGTGATGATGGAAACCGGAATCATTCTAGAAAAAGCTATTCGCCACAGAGGACACAGAGATCACAGAGATCACAGAGGTAAATCAAGAACACAATTCATTTCCACGCCGCACCCATCGAGTAAGTGTGTCACGCTGGCGTAACCCATTGAATTTCTCTGTGTTCCTCTGTGTCCTCTGTGGCTGAATTGCCGTTTTGGGATCATGTTTGCTCCGGCGCCGGCACGATGCGCACCGCGCTGCCGCGTTCCACGCCTAGCGCGTCACGCACCGCGCCCAGCAACCCCACCAGCGAACCGCAGGCGCGCGGCCGCAACTCACGTACGCCGCCGGGCGCATCACCCGCGCCGCGCCAGCGTGCGAACCATCGGAACGGCGTGTCATCACCGGCGCGTTCCACCCACACCAGCGCACCGCTGGTGGTGCGTATCTCCGCGACGACCGGCGCTTGACCTGCCTGCACCGTCCCGGCAACGTGCCACAACTCAAGACTGTCGGCGAGAAACGCGCGCAGCGGTTCTTCTTCGCCTTCTGTAGCCGGAAGCATGCTGCTCACAGCATTGCGCCGCTTCTGATTTCTTCAGAAATTTTGCGCGGAAGAAACTTGCCGTCCTTCAGATCGCCGAAGAACTGCCCGCCATCGACCACAACCTTGC